>CAJUDL010000011.1 GCA_910585285.1 uncultured Muribaculaceae bacterium | reverse complement strand
GGTTTATGCTTGTTAATTCAAACCATCCTAAATGCCGGCAACATTTCACCATAGCACATGAACTATATCATCTGTATTTAGACCCGAATCCGACTCCCCACAACTATATGGCTGACGGGAAGAAAAATGAAGTCGAGCAATGCGCAGACGCTTTCGCTCTTATGTTCCTGATGCCCGCTGATGGGGTAAGGCAGATGATTCCCGATAATGAGCTGATGGCAGGTCGCGTGTCGTTGGCCTCCGTATTGCGTATAGGGCATTATTTTTCCGTCTCCTTCTCAGCAGTTCTCAACCGTCTGTATGATCTGAAACTGATAGACCGTGGAGAGCGCGACATATTCAAGGAATACCCAGTGAAGAAAACTGCAAGAGAGTATGGCTATGATACAGCTCTATATGAGCCGGGCAATGAGAACCTTGTAATCGGAGATTTCGGAGAGAAAGCCCGCAGACTTTTTGACGGAGAAAAAATTTCTGAAGGGCACTATATGGAACTGTTACATAAAATCGGCATAGATGACAACGAAGACTAAAATCGTGCTTGATGCCGATGTGATTATCCATTTTGTCAAGGCAGGACAACTCTGCTTCTTGCTTGATATATTTCCCGAATATCAATATCTGATTCTTGATGTGGTATATGATGAAGTGACGGTCAACCGAGCCACAAAGACACAGATTGACAACACCCTCAAATTCTTTGCCTCACGCATTGTTAATGTCAAGTTTGACCCGAAAGGTGAATCCCGATTTGAATATGCACGACTGCGCAACACATTACTTTTAGGCAAGGGGGAGAGTGCCTGCATGGTGTATTGCCGCGACAACAAGGATGTACTTGGCAGTAGCAATCTCAAAGATATAAAGGAGTATTGTGCCAATCATCAGATAACATATCTGACTACGATTGACTTTCTCTACTACGCTTTCATCAGGAAGAAAATGACAAAAGAGGATGTTGCAGCCTTTATAGCGGAGGTCATCTCCAAAGGCAGCAAGCTACCCTCTGTCGATATTGAGAAATATATCCCTACGAGCCGTATTTAAGAAATGCCAATCAAATTGTTAGGAATTGCTAAATCGAACTCTCGGACTTGCGTAGCCGGGATAAAATGACTAATTTTGCATTAGTGATTGGAGAATCGGTAGAGACCGATTTTCAAAGCCGAAAACAAGGTCATGGACTTTGGCACTAAAATGGCACTATTAAAAATTTGTCAATTCTAACTATTTGATAAAGCCGCATTTAGACAGTCGGGCTACGCCCCCTGTCTTTCCGCCAAATGGACGCTAACTCTTGCAATTGCAATCAGTTAGCGTTAATTGTTTGAAAAAGTGTAGACGCGATGTAGACGGAATTAAAATTTGCATTCCGGAAAAACGCAGGAGTATTAACCGGCATGTTGGACTTTCTGAAAAAAAAATTCGATATGTCAAAAAAAATTTGTCCCTCCGGCAACGAAATTTCGACAATGATATATTAGGGTACCTGCTGCCCGTGTTCCATGGAGAAGGGAAGACGGTTTATGTAGATTTCTATGTATTTGATCCTGCTCGCGACGAGCTGCGGAGAAAGAAGATACATTTAGATAAAATTAAATCGAAAATTGCGCAAAAACGACATGCCTCTTTATTAATCCATACATTAACTCAGAAGCTTCTTTCAGGATGGAATCCGTGGTGTGATGTGTCCACGAGCCGCGGCTATACACCTATAGATACCATCATCGAGAATTCTCTTGCCGCTTTAGGGTGAATATAACCTAAAGGGTATAATTTATGGTGCTTCAAAATATTTTATACCCTTTATGGTACAATACGAATGAAAATTATTATCTTTGCACCCAAAAGGGTATATCATATGTCTCAATTAGCTAAATATGTGAAAGAGATGCGTAAGCAGTACGGGCTTACGCAGGTTGATTTGTCCCAGAAATCCGGGGTAGGGCTGCGCTTTGTGCGCGAGCTTGAACAGGGGAAGTCAACCCTTCGTCTCGACAAAGTTAATCAAGTTCTTGCTATGTTCGGAGCCGAGATGACTCCGGCTAAAATCATCAAAGCATGAAACAGGCAAAGGTATATCTAAGCAATGTTCTCGCCGGGATTCTGACCGAAGACGATATGGGTTATGAATTCCAATATGATTCCGATTATCTAAAGTCGAATAGTGCTGTTGGTGTGAGTCTGACCTTACCGTTGACTGATAAGCCATACCGCGACAATGTACTGTTCCCTTTCTTTGATGGCCTAATCCCCGAAGGATGGCTTCTCGACATAGCGGAACAGAGTTGGAAAATATCTGCCCGCGATAGATTCTCATTACTACTTGCTTGCTGCAAGGATTGTATCGGCAATGTCAGTGTAATCCCTATGGAAAGGAAGGAGGACGATAATGAATAAGTGTCTCTACTGTTATAAGCCGTTGGCAGAAGGCGAAGTCGATTACCACAAGACTTGCGCCCGTAAGATATTTGAGTCTACAACGGTGCCGGTCTTGCCATATACTCGAGCCAATATAAGAGAACTGGCGCGTGAGATTGTTACTGCAAGTACCACCGTGACCGGAGTACAGGCAAAGCTGTCGCTCGATATTGAGAGAGGTTGTGCCGGGGAACCGCAACGCTTCACGATCGTTGGTCTATGGGGTAGGTTTATCCTCAAACCTCAGACCGACCGGTTTGCCAATTTACCCGAAAACGAAGACTTGACTATGCATTTGGCAGAAATCGTCGGAATAAAGACCGTACCTCATTCGTTGATACGTTTTGCAGACGGCGAACTCTGCTATATAACCCGCCGTGTTGATCGCACAAAGAAAGGCGAAAAGATCGCTATGGAGGATATGTGCCAGCTCTCGGAACGGCTTACCGAGGACAAATACAAAGGCTCCTACGAACGTATCGCAAAATTGATACGCCAGTATTCATCTGCTCCTTTGCTTGATGTCGTTAACTTCTGGGAAGTGGTGCTATTTTCATGGTTTACTGGCAATTCTGATATGCATTTGAAAAATTTCTCGCTGTTCCGTCCAGTCGACAACTATATGCTGACGCCGGCGTATGACTTGATCTCTACATCAATAGTGATGCCGGAGGATGACGAGGAATTGGCACTGACTCTGAACGGTAAGAAAAATCGATTGAAAAGAATAGATTTCGAGACAGCAATGCGAGCCAGTGGCATGGACGACAAAGCTATTGTAAACCTCTTCAACAAATTCTCTAAAGCCATTCCTAAATGGTATCAAATAATTGAAGAATCATTCTTGCCAGATGACGTAAAACTGGCATATAGGTCGCAGATAGAGTCGATGTCCGCTAGTCTTTAAGTGGTCTGAATACGTGTTTCTGCAACGTTTTTTCGGACGGAAATACGAAATTTTTCGAGCATGTGCAAAGAATTAATTTTTATTCTTGAACACGTTATTATAGAACCAATCATCCACATGAAGTTTTAAATTTACACGTGGGTTTTCTATAGCATAGTGCGGTAGAAATTTATGTCCCACACGCTTATGAGGAAGATATGTAGGGAATATAATTGAAGATCTTATGAAAACAGAACGATGCTATATATCGGGAGTTATGGTGTTTCGGAAAGCTGCGGATGCTGATGTTCCTGCGATAACGGCAATTCTTAAGATGGCTGTCAAGCAGATGCTTGCCGAGGGAAAGCAGCAGTGGAATGAGAGTTATCCGAATGAGATCCATGTGCGCGCGGATATTGATAAGGGCGTAGGCTATGTTTTGGAAAGAGATAAAGAGATTGTGGCTTATGCTGCTGTCGTGTTTGATGGGGAGCCGGCTTATGATTCGCTCGATGGCAAATGGTTGTCAGACGAAAAGTATGTAGTTGTGCATCGAATGGCTGTCAGTCAGACAATGAAAGGGAAAGGATTGGGATGTGCCTTTATGCAGACCATAGAGGAGTATGCACGCTCACTTGGTGTAAAAAGTTTCAGGATTGATACCAATTTTGATAATTTTGCCATGCTTGCTCTTCTCGATAAATTGGATTTCACTTACTGTGGTGAGATCCAATATGAAAGTGGCTCTCGCAAGGCTTTTGAGAAACTGATTGTTTAATTGTTTAATAGCGCGAAGCGCATTTTTTGAATTTATATGATACAGGTAGATAAAGCAATATGTCCACATGACCATGTTTGTCCGCTTATAAAATTATGTCCGGTTGGTGCAATTTCGCAAGATGCCGTAGGCTTCCCTGTAATTGATTATGCTCTCTGTATTGAGTGTGGCAAATGTGTGATGAAATGTCCGAAGAAAGCGATGTGTAAACTTTCATAAAACCAGTAAGAGGTGAAATCTGTTTAAAGGATGAGTATTCAACTTTCGCAAGCTTAGAGTTGAAGTTTGTGAGTTTAATTGCGCGCAGCGTAGTTTGTAAGTTTGCTTGATTGGGAAAAACAAACCAAACGCAATCATATTGGTATAGATAAACTCATAAACTGATAAATTATTAAACTAAAAGTTAACGCCTGCGAAACTTAAATTATTCACTTATGACAGATATCAAGATAAAAAGGGCGTATGACGCGCCTTCGCCCGATGACGGATTTAGAATACTTGTTGACCGTTTGTGGCCAAGAGGTCTGACGCATGAACGCCTGGATTGTCAGCTTTGGGCAAAAGACATAGCTCCATCCTCTGAGTTGCGAGAATGGTTTCATGCAGATATTCCGGATAGGTGGCAGGAATTTGAGGAAAAATATAAAGCCGAACTCCGGAATTCACCGGAATTCGGGCAATTTTTAAAGACGGTGGAATCTCATCCGGTCGTAACATTTGTATATGCCTCGCGTGATGTTGTTCACAATGAGGCTGCTGTACTCCAGACTATCTGCCGAGAAGCTTAACAGACTCAAATCTTTCCCTTATTCCTCATTCCAATTTGATATTCCAACTTATCATTTACCGAACGGAGTTCGGCAAGGTGGAAGGTTATAGGGAACAGGTTAAAGGTGAATTGGCGCGCCTCAACAATCAGATTAAGGATTCACAGCATCGCAGATCCCTCACACCTTGCGGTGATTCAGGTTGGACGCGGACAGGGCGGATGGCACGCGGATTCCTTGATATCCATAAAATCATACTCACAACGCTTATCGCGGATTCATATGCCTTGCGGCATATGAGAGGAGTCGCGGATTGTAGCCGATGGTTGCGGAGCATGTCGCCTAAGTATGAGACTGATTCCTGTTGACTACATTTGCGGATTAATCCGTAGCCATCGGCTTCGATCCGCGACTCTCCGTCGGCAGCCGATGGCTGCCGAATCCGCTGTGGCTCAAATTCCGGATCTGGCTCGACTTGAAAAAATAAATCCGCGTTCCATCCGACTTATCCGCGTCTTCTCCCGATATGCCATAGGCATGAAGGAGATCCGCGATGCTGTAAATCTTTAATATGATTGTTGAGGCGTGCCACTTCTTCCCTTTGACCTATTACCTTTCCCCTTTAACCTGTTTATCGGGTGCTGCCCGATAAACGCGGATTTGATTAACAGAATTGAGATTGGATTTGTGTATTTGCGGGTAAATTTGTAATTTTGTGGTCTGAAAAATGGCTGAAAAGACGCTTTGGATTGCAAGGCTTTCAACATTAGTTTTTTAGACTTGCTCAGGCATTTTGCCTGTTCCACTATGGACATCTGTTCTAAAACTACACAGAAAAGATCATTAGGCGAATGTGCTAACCCTCATAAAGGCGGAAGAGAAACTATATCTCGAAATCTTAGATTTTTCTCAAAATTACAACAAGCTAACTTTGATGATAATGAGAAGATTAATTATTCATCATTTGAGGAATATGTCGAAAGTCTTTCAAAAATAGATTCCATCACATCAGCCGACGCCTCAGCGTTAAAATCATATTTAAGATATTGCAAATCAACCGAACAAGACGTTTCCTATAAAGACAAGTTTCTTTCATGGATTGCGCTGTTGCTCCGCAATGGTTCCGGATATCACACCGTGAGAAAATATATTTCTTGTGTTCGCGGTGTCTTCAGCAATTATATGACTTCAATTGGATCGGAAGACACACTTGTGATTCCCGATCTGAAGAAGATTTGCGATGAATATTCCATTGAAAAAGAGGAAATCGCCCGTAGAACAAGCAATCTCAGGTTGTTGAAAAAAATTGTAAGGCAACGCAGGTTCTGCGATCGCGATGCCGAAATATGGAATATATTTCTTACACTTCTTTACAGCTGCGCCTCATCATTTACAGATGTTGTGGGATTAAGATATGATGCCATACCCTATGATAATTACCATTTGCAGGATATAGCCGATTCCTGTCGCACTTGGGCACAACGTCGTTATGTATTTCAGTTGGGGCAGGGAAAGCGCAGAGACACGCAGATTGTGCGGGAGATTGTGTCAAGGATAAATGCTCAGCTGCATTCCTTGGGATTTGATTTGGGAGATGAATTCGGCATAAATACCATCAGAAGTCTATGGATCGATGCTGCTGTTGAGGCAGGAATAAGCCTGTTTGATATTAGAGCTACGGTAGGAGTTGTGGGTGCTGACAACGGATATCTGCGGTTGGTTCCGGAAATAGTCATTACTTCAAAAAGACGTTCTGAAATTTTAAATAAAGTTGCGGAACATATAAATCCGCATTACGAGCATTGGCATGTTATGCGATTGCGTAATGCCGTCACTCCCGATGATATTCGTTACCGTGCCGTTGAACGAGTGCCGTCCCTTCTTAAGCGGTTGACACTGTATTATCCCACGCGCGAGATGGTTTTCAAGGAAAACAAGAAAATCATCAAACGTGAGATGCCATATATCCCCGGCCTACTGTTTTTTAAGATAGGGGAGAACAATATAGCGCCATTGTTTCGGGAAATCGGTGATCTTGCATGGTGCTATCGGGAGCGACCCTCGCAGGATGCACCATATTCTATAATTCCACGAAGCGAGATGGAACGCTTTCAACGCTTCGTTGGAAAATTTACTGAAGATGTTGAGATCTCACTATCCGGCAAAGAGGAGTTGGGCATCGGCAGACGTGTAAGGATTACCGGTGGGCTCATGGAAGGCTACGAAGGAGAGATCTACGATATTGAGGAATCAAAGGACTCAACCACCGGACGACGCATGTTTCAGCTCAACCTCTCCTCCGACCAGGCGCTCCGCTGGACAGTCAGCATCGAGGACATCTACATCGAGCCAATCGATGCATGAGCCCATTCATATATCGGGTCCATCGATGCGTAAATGCGATAGAAAAGCCAAAAAATGATCTCTCTAGAAAGCATTTTTAGCCAAAAATGATTTCTCGAGAAATCATTTTCTTTCAAAAGTGTTGTTTGTAAAGAGCACTTTTAGTAATCTGATATTATATTTTTGCATTATTATATCTATCCCTATTGCTTCGGGATTTGACTTGTCATCTATTATTAAAAACATTATTGATAATTAATATTGCATATTAAGTATGACATCGAGATTATTTAATACATTAACTAATTTGCAATTCATACTTACGTTTTGGTGTTACTCTATGATTTTAAAGGAATAAAGAGCATAGTTGGTTATATTAAGTGAGATTATAATTATGTTTATGCAAAATATTAAAATAATTATAAAAACATTAATTTTCGTATTTAAAGTAGATTGGATTAATACATTTAGAATTAATTCGTTATTACCGTATCAACAGCGGAAATACCTGCCAATTCTTGTTTTTAAATCAAAACTTAAAATAAAGAAAGGTAAAATATCACTTGATGTCGATCAAAAGGATATAAAATTTGGAATGCTTAAATTAGGACTAAAGCATTCTGATAATATCATTAGCAATAAGGGAATATGTATTAATCTAAACTCAGGAGATCTGGTATTCAAAGGATCTGGTATCATAGGCAATGGATCATCCATACAATTGCTTGGTGGTAAAATAATCTTTGGTAAAAATTTCGGAATTACAGGCAACTTTAATATTGCAAGTAAAAAACAGATTTCAATTGGGGATAATCTATCATGCAGTTGGGATGTATCTGTTTATGATACAGATTTTCACGAATGTATAGAGCCGATAAATGGTCGACCATTACAAACTAACGAGTCTATTCATATAGGCAATAATGTATGGATTTGCCAGAAAGCAACAATTCTAAAAGGTGTGATATTACCAGATTGGGTTACAATTGGTGCCTGCTCACTGGTGAATAAAAATTATAGCAATGCTGAGAGATATAATATAATTGCAGGAATTCCAGCAAAAATTTTAAATATACATATTCAGCGTAAAGATCTGAAAATTATTTCACATTTAAAATGTTGGAATATAACATCAGGATTTAATGTAATAAACTCATTTGTAGATGGGGCTGAAGAGTAATATTGGTTATAGCTATCTTTTAACTGCTGCTAATTATATAATTCCTTTAATTATATTTCCGTATGTTACAAGAGTATTGGGAGCGGAAAATATTGGAATTTGTAATTGGGTTGATAGCATTATCCAGTATTTTGTAATGTTTTCAATGATGGGTATTTCTACATTAGGCATTAGGGAGATAGCATCACATAAGGATAATCAGACAGATTTAAATACAGTTTTCACGAATTTACTTAGTCTAAATGCAATAACGACTGTTTTAGCTTCTCTAATTTTAGTTTGTTGCATATTTTTTGTCCCAGAGTTTAGAGAATATAAATCTTTATTTTACATAGGTCTCTCAAAATTAATAACCAACTTATTTTTAATAGAGTGGTTCTATAAAGGCATTGAAGATTTTAAATACATTGCATTAAGATCAATTGCTATAAAAATCATATATGGAATATCAATTTTTATTTTCATCACAGAATCTGATGACTATGAGATCTATTTCTTGTTAACGGTATTATCTGTTGTTATTACAGCCTTTATAAATATCTTTCATTCTCTAAAGTTTGTAAAAATTGTAAGAACGAGATTTAATGTAAAATATATCAAACCATTTATTGTTTTGGGATGCTATATTTTATTAAATGCAATGTATTCTACATTTAATATTGGCTATCTTGGGATTGTACACAGTAAGACACAAGTCGGATATTATACAACAGCAACCAAGATATTCCTTATAATTCTATCTTTCTATTCGACTTGGACATCAGTGCTTATGCCTCGTATTAGTGCTTTGTTGAATAATAAAGACATTGGTATGATAAAACAACTGATAGAAAAGTCATTTAATATATTGTATATTTTTATCTTTCCTTTAGTTGTCATTGGTTATCTCTTATCACCTGAAATACTGTATATTATTGGAGGCGAGGAATTCATTCCAGCCATACCCTTGTTAAAGATTTCATTCTTGATGTTGCCAATTTGCGGTATTGAGCAAATATTGGTTATTCAGTTGATGATGCCATTTAAAGCAGATAAGCAAATATTAATTAATTCTATAATATCAGCTGTGGTTGGTTTATCACTGGGAATTTTCTTGATAAAAAATTACGCTTCAATGGGATCGGTCTTGACCTGGATTGTTGTAGAGCTTTCAGTATTGACAGCATCAGTATTATCAGTAAATAAAATTATAAATATCAGATATTTTACAAATGAATTCAGGAAATCCGGAGCGTGTGCATTAGGATATATTGCCATTTATTATGCATCAGCTTTATCGTTTTATAATCCTGTATGGAAAGTAGCTTTACTGCTGATTATGTCATTGATTTGGTTTTATTTTTCTAATAAATATATAATTAAAGAATCCACTGTTATACAACTATTTAAAAAAATGAAAATTTAATAATCATTTTAGCATGTCACAAAAATCAATATTATTATATTCTCTTTATGCAATACGTAAGTTGGGAAGAGTTTTAAAAATTATCAAGAGACCATTACCAATAGATAATTCTAAGGTCCAATACTTTAATCAAGAAGCAAATGATTTAGTTTACGAAACGTTGGTAACAGGAAAGCCTTGTATGATTTCTAAATTTGGTACCACAGAATTGTCTTCAATTGTATCACATATCTTATGCCATGAAAATTTATCTCTTCATTTGGTAAAGGATTTTTTTCATAAAGATATAAGTCTTAACGTGAAGTCATGTAACGAAAATCTGAAACGCTATTCAGGCTTTTTTCCTAATACCCCAGAGAATTGTGAAAAGTTTGTGCAGTTAAATTTGTCAATATTAGGGGAGATCGATATATTGGGTTCATATATTAGCCAAGAAACGTATATAAATTCTTATCTAAATAAGCATTGTAAGAAAATCAATTTGGAGGGTTATTATGCTCCCTTTTTATGGACTAATCCATGGACACGAGTTTTAGAGAATAAGAAAGTTCTTGTGATTCATCCATTTGTAGAATCCATTAAACATCAGTACGAAACTAACAGGGATAAACTATTTAAAGATCCTATGGTTCTTCCAAGATTCAAAGAACTGCGCCTAATAAAGGCTGTTCAATCCTTGGGCGGAAACAATGCTGAATTTTCAGATTGGTTTGAGGCATTAGAGAGCATGAAGGAACAAATACGGAATACTGATTTTGATATTGCCTTAATAGGATGTGGTGCGTATGGGATGCCTTTGGCTGCATATGTGAAACAGTTGGGAAAACAGGCAGTGCATCTTGCCGGTTGGACACAGATGTTATTTGGAATTTATGGTAAAAGATGGGTCGAAGATCAACAAGAATTCTCAAAATTCATTAACGATTATTGGATTCGCCCAACCAAGAATGAAACTCCTATTTCAGCTAAACAAGTCGAAGGCGGCTGCTACTGGTAAAAGTCACATTGTTGGGGCATTTAATTTGCACAATATCACATACATCAAATTATGGTAAAACGAGACAGAATTAAATTGGGAATGCAGATTCTTAGATTCTTACCCTATTCTATTTGGTTCAATTTCCATTATCTACCTTTCCATCAAGCCATAAAATTACCTATACTATTATATAAACCTCATTTATTGAGATGTGGAGGAACGATTAGAATTAATGGTCCAATAAAGTTTGGGATGATAAGACTTGGATTTAGTAAGGTGTCGCTTTATCCAAATACAGGTATTGTATGGGAAAATAGGGGATATATTGAGTTCAATGGAAATACTTTGATAGGGAATGCATCTGCTTTGTCTGTAGGAAAAAGGGGAAAATTGGTTTTTGGTAATAATTTCTGGGCTACATGCTCATTAAAAATAGCATGTCATAAGTATATAGAATTTAATAATAATGTATTAGTAGGTTGGGATTGCTTATTTGCTGATTCTGATTTTCATACATTGCAAACAAAAAACGGTTCAACAAAAGGGATAGGTGAAATACATATTGGAGATAATAACTGGTTTGCAATGCAAAGTGTTTGTCTAAAGAATGCAAAAACGCCCTCATATTGTGTATGTTCTGCCCAAACTCTGATTAATAAGGATTTCTCGCAATTGCAGGAAAAGATTATGTTATCAGGTAATCCGGCAAAAATTGTAAAGATGGATATATATCATGATTGGATAAATGACAAAATACATGATAATGCCTTATCAAGCAACTAAATATAAAATATAATCATTAGGTACTGAATGCCATACTTTTTACAATGAAGAAGATTGTTCTATTATTTTTATTGTATTTTGTCGGATTATTAGCTTTTTGTGGAAGTAATATGTTGCTGACAGTTATGCATTGGGCAACATTGGCAATAAGTATAATATCTTTTATTGTATTTATATCTAAATACAAATGGTCGTATGTTACATTTTGGATTTTTTGTTTTGTGTTTATTTATCCAATATTCGCTTCAATTCAAAGTTATAGAATATTCGATCAGCCAGTTTTCATGGGTATGGCATCTTTAAGATATCTTTGGTTTATTACATTTGGATACTTCTTATTACTAATAAATTATGATTATAGGTTATTAATTAGACAGGTCAATTATATAAATATATTTGTAGCATCATTTTCAATTATTGCTATTTTAGTTTTAGGTATTGATCCCTCTTGGATTCATTCATTTGAAGTTACAAACAACATTATTGAGACGGGAGGAGGCACAGGTGAATCGAGTGGTGTTGGAGGTGTAAATATCCGTGGTATTCGATTTTCAGCATGTTCCGGCTTTATGTTTATTAGTCTGATCTACTATACATTATCATCATTAAAACTTGGCGGAAAGAAAAACTGGATTCCATATCTGATCATTCTTGTCTATATTATATTTGTGCACAAAGGGCGACAGCCATTAGCATTGGTGGTAATGATATATGTAATTTATTTCATTAAAATGAAAGGAATTTCAACAAAGCGAATGCTGATGATTGTTTTACCTATCGTTGCTGTTATTTGGATTATTTCTTTTGATGAAAGTGTCATATTCAGGTTTGTTACTATTCTTGATGGTGAGAATAGCGATGATTTTTCTACATTAGCTCGAATAAAAGAAGTAAAACAGATAATGCCTTATATTAAGGAAAATTTGCTTTTAGGGATAGGAAATTTATCCGCCCATTTTAGACATGGCGGATTTCAGACATTTTTTGGGCGCCAATTCTACCTATCAGATCTCGGTATTGTTGCAGCCCTGGCAACCGGTGGTATAGCCTTGACTATAATTTATGCAGCATTATATATTAGTTTGTGGAAAAAAACGAGAAACATTAATGATAGAAGTATTCAGCTATTTATGCGTTATATGCTTACTGGATATTTAGCATTATTACTCATTTTCTTTAATGATGTTTTAAGTGGCGAAAAATGTATTCAATTTGCCTTGTTATTTTACCCATTGTATAGACAATATAAGATTAATTCATATATTACAACCCTTGTACGCAGTAAGTACAATAGATATAGCTTCATATAGTTATGGATGTTTCTATTATCATTGTTAATTATAATACCAAACAATTACTGTCAAATTGTCTAAACTCTATTAAAGACAAAACTAAGGATATAGAGTATGAAATAATTGTAGTAGATAATAATTCTCACGATGGGAGCCAAGAGATGCTCAAAAACGATTTTCCTTGGGTCAGATTAATAGAAAGTAAGGAGAATCTTGGTTTTGGAAGGGCGAATAACTTAGGCATGAAGAATGCACAGGGTAAATATTTCTTTTTGCTTAATTCAGATACAATCCTCGTAAATAATGCAATAAAGGATTTTTATGATTATTCAGAATCTCATCCCGGATTCGGAGCGTTAGGTTCAATTCTGTTAGATAAGAATTTAAAACCATGTCATAGTTATGGTAAATTTCCAACTCAATTAAGAACACTAAAGGACGCACTTGCTAAATATTTGAGATTTCTTAAGGATAAGAATAAATTTCATCCGGAAATGAATTCTTGTCCATTGGAAGTTGAATATATAACTGGAGCAGATTTGTGGATTTCTCGAAATGTCTTTGAGAGAACTTCAGGATTTGATCCGGACTATTTTATGTATTTCGAAGAGTCTGATTGGCAAAAAAGGATGGATGATATTGGATTAAAGAGATACATAATTCCAGGACCTAAAATTATTCATCTTGAAGGTGGTAGTGATTCTTCAAAATCTCATATATGGTCACCCAATAGGTTGAAGAATTTCTATAAATCACAAAAAATATACCATCATAAGCATTTTAATAAATGGACATATCCTTTATTTAGAATTGCTTATTTGGTAATAAACACACCAAGTTTAATTATGTTAACAATTGTTAAAAACAAAGGGGGGGTACAGCGAAATAATCAAAATTCAGTAGCACCAATTGAGGTAATAAGAAAGCGTGCGTCATATGATCATTCTATTAAAAGATATATAAGGATATTATTATTTTGGTTTACAAATGCAATACCATTCTCCCGGTTTAAACGAGCCTCACTTTTTAGAAGACTTGGGGTAGATATAGAGCCTGGCACCGCTCGTTTAGGAACCGTCAATGTAGATACACTTCATCCTGAGGATATTCATATCGGTAAAGGAACAGCGATTGCAAATGGAGTAACGCTATTAACACATTTTTATGATCCTAAAAATTTAAATGAACATGCTTTCTATAGGGGAGAAATACATATTGGAAGAAACTGCTACATCGGCTCTAATACAATATTCACAAAGCCTGTTACAGTTGGGGACGGAGTAGTTATAGGTGCCGGTTCTGTTGTAACAAAAGATATTCCTCCATACGAAGTTTGGGCAGGAGTTCCGGCAAAGTTCATATGTAAGAGATACGATGACCTTTCACAAATTCCATCCTCTGAAAATTTTAAACCAAGATAAAAGTAATCATTTAGTGCGCTTGGACGATTACTCAAAAATACATTAAATTTTATATCTGCATAAAATATTGTACAGTTTTAGTTGTTATATTAATAAAGAAATTTTATATTTGCATAAAATTTCCTGCTCACCTCATTTATGGATATTATCGAAATTGAAAAAGATTACCTTTATGCCATCAAATATGATGATCAAGTATTTGATGAATATAACAGGATATTTGAAGATTTCACGAATCTTGAACTTGTAAATGAGTTTTTTGAAACTTATAAGTATAAAATTGGGCAATATTATGTAAATGAGTTGGGTTATAATCGCAACGAGACCGAGGCTTTTTCGCAGTATGTTATTAATGAGGCGATAGAACTTGAGGAATATTTTGAATGTCTGATTGATAATACTATAGAATGCATAAAGCCTGATCTTAAGGGACATTTTACAATTCTGGAAGGATTTGAGAATGAAGATATGCCCGCATTAAAAAGTTATGGCTTAAACAGACCGTCAATGTTGCGTGTTTATGCTGTAGAGGTTGATGATAATTGCCTCATCATATTTTATAGCGGTATAAAAATTGAGCATACTCTAAGTGATTGTCCTATTTTAAAGGAGAACGTAATTCGTAAAGCGCGAAATGTGCTTGACTTTTTGAAAAGTAATGGTCTCCTTGATAGGGAATGTATAAGAGAGTTTGCATTATAGAATTAAGGTATGGTGGTTAATAAGAGTAGATTAAAAGAAGTTGCGACTCCACTGAATGAGAGTGCACGCCGCAGAATGATGGAGAGAAAAGCCGACAGATACTGGAAGGCTGCATCTTCCGCTATTGCTGCAAAAGTAAGGAGACAATTGAAAATTACTGATACTTCAAGAGTCAAGCTTGCTGAAATTTTAGGTGTTACTCCGGCAAATATCACACGTTATCTGAACGGAACTACGAATTTTGAACTCCGTACTCTTGTGGAGCTGGAAAGAGCTTTAGGAATTGAAATTATTAACAAGGATGTGATTCCAACCAAGTGTCAGACTCCTGTGATTCTTAATATAGAATACACAGTTTCATCCGGTGAATTCAGTTCACAGTCTTTCGATCATCATAATAAGTCATTAATTGGGGAGTATTATGCTTAATCATAAACCGAAAACAGCCGTATTTAGGATTACAAAATCGGAAATTAACCAATTCGCAGTATTTGAGGAGAATTACAAAAACATTGATGGGCAATTTAATGTAAAATCAAGCATTACATTTAATTTTGATGTTTTCTCTTCTACCCTCAGTTGTGCATGTTTGGCTAATTGTTATAAGGATGATCTGCTGGTTGTCAAGGCAGAGGTTATTCTTTGTTATGAACTAAGCAAAGAGACAATCACAGATATGACTCAAAACAATGAAATTGTTATTCCTAAAGAGATATTAGCGTATTTCGGTTCAAACACATACAGCACTTTAAGAGGTGTTGTTATGGCAAAGCTTGAGCCAACGCAAGTAAGACTCATACTGCCTTTAGAAAATCTCTCAAAATTAATCACACAAAATCTATCAGTAGAAATTCAGGCTAATAAATCGGAATAAAGTTGCTCGAATTATACAATATCACACTTGACCTACAATAAGCAGTATTATATTGCAGACATGGTAACATGTTGCATGACTTATAGAAATGAGTGAAGGTCTTTCCATCGGACGATTCAATTGCTTAAAGACGTTGTTTGAATCCAAGCATTGGGCTATTGACGATTCTTTGGAAATCTCAACGTTCAGCAGATTCTGCAAGACACTCGGGTCATTAACTGAGCCACAGCAGGATATGTTGCTGAAAATATCCGAAAGGTTTCTTCATATTAGTCAGAAGGATTATCTTGAAAATATGATTGAACCGTTGTCTCGACTCAGGAAAGAGACTATGGGAGAGATGCTGTTTTTCGCTTGCTGTCTTCCTCCGGAAGATATCGGAAAATGCAAGAGTTCTATGACTATTCTATATCTTCTTAAAGGCAGCACGATAAAGACGCGCATTGGTCTTGATCCGTATAAGGCATTGGAATGTTTCAAAGAAGAGACCATAAAGTACCTTCCTAAGAATGATAAATTCAGAATAGTACTTGTGGATGATTTCATAGGAAGCGGCGAGACGGCTGTTGCTGTAGCTGAATATATAAAGAGACTTGCGGGTGATAAGGTGCAGAGCAGCCAGATAATGTTTCTTTCAATAGTTGCCATGCAACGAGGGGTAGAAGCATTGGAGGAAAAAGGTTATCTGGTTTTCTCAAAATTTATTTGCAAACGGGGGATATCGGATTCATATGATGAGCCGCTTAAGTCACAGTTTATAACTCAGATGCGTGAGGTTGAGAGTGGCTTGAAAAAACTTGAAGACAAATTCCGTTTCGGGTATCAAGGCAGCGAAGCGTTGGTCTGCATGGAGAGGTGTCCGAACAATACATTCCCTATATATTGGAGAACAAAAGGAGTTGCACCTTATGAGCGATGAAGAGCTGACATTGCTGCTGATGCAGATTATACGGAATGACGGGAATATCGATACTCTTCTCGACAATGGATTCACGTATAGCTCTTTGTCGTTGAGTATAAGTCGGCTCAAAGAAGACGGTCTTATAGAAATTGACTCACGCCAGATACAACTCACCGAAGAGGGGAGGAGATGGTTTGACAGAACCACACGCACTGCCGGTAAAAGAGGGATTTATAAATATTTTTTCGACAGCAGGCAATATCGTCTTGAAGAAAGGTATCCGGTGGAGGCGGTCTACGTTCCACCCAAAATAGAAGGACGGAGTCCGGTAGAATGAAATTTAGTTTGCTGCATGAGCAAGGGCAGTGAGTCACTGTCCATCAGAGAAACATCTATCAAGCATGTCATCACAGCATATTACCTCCGGCGGAGCCGTCGGATATGCTGTGATGACCGAGCCTTCGGCTCAGAGATTGCAAGCAATCTCATAATATTATGGTGAATTCATTCTGCCGGACATCCGGTCTTTTTAAACAGCCGTTAAGAAATGGATCAGAAGTATATTGACGAATTCTCGTTAGTAGCGGAGGAACTGGAATATTCGAAACGGGAGATTGCCGGAATGTTGGCATATGCCGACCGCCTGTCAGAACGACATCTGCCGGTGATATACAATCAGGAGCATATGTCATTACTTTGCGGATATAAAAACTATTACCTCCTGTGGGTGTCGAATTTCCAGGAGAGGTTTTACACCAGTTATCGGATACCGAAGAAGACGCAAGGTTTCCGAGAAATTGAAGAACCTTATCCCGCATTGAAGGAGATTCAGACCTGGATACTGCATAATATATTGGAACCGGCATCAGATGAGTTTGTGTCTCCAGTGGCAAAAGCTTTCATCAAAGGGAAGACACTCAAAGAAAATGCACGTTACCACAGGAAACAAAAATTTGTAATTTCACTCGACATCAAAGATTTCTTTGGCAATGTAAGGGAGCCGTTGGTATACGGAGTGTTCAGGAAGTTTGGATATTGTAAATCTGTTGCGACAATGCTGACAAAGCTTTGCACGCTGAGAGGTGTTTTACCACAGGGTGCGCCAACCAGCCCGATGCTGTCGAATATGATATTCAAGCGTACAGACGATATGATATTGCGCTATTGCCGATGGAGGAAGATCAGATACACAAGATATGCCGATGATCTTACTTTTTCTGGAAATGAAATCAACATCCTTAATCAGATTCGCTATATCGGCATGATGGTTAATAACTTGGGTTTACGGTTAAACAGCGATAAAACTAAGGTCATGGGCACAGGCATGCGTCAGATGGTAACTGGAATTGTAGTGAACGACATAATGCAAGTATCCAAGACCTATCGTGATAAGGTGCGTCAGGAAGTGTATTACTGTATCAAGTTTGGGGTAGCTAACCATATCGAGCACATCAATGCTGCTGCATGGTTGCGTTCGCCGAGAGTTTACCTACGGCATTTGTTAGGTAAAATCAATTTCATCCTCTTTGTGAATCCCAACGATGCCGAATTCAAGAAATATAGAGGCTGGATTAATGATATCCTTTCGCTGTAATTGTTTGCTCAACAACACGAAATCTTGATTTTCGATTCTTGTAAATATATCTTTTTTTTATGAATAATATTTATCTTGTCGATTACCTCGGGGTTCATTGTGGAATGCATTATTATCTTGAGGCTTTCAAACGTGTGATTTCGGATATAACGGATTATAAAGTTTCGATACTTTCAAATTATTCGGATGATAAGTCGGAGAAGCCCTTTTTTATAAATCAATATAAAGGGAATATACTAAAGAAAGGATTTTCGCTTATATTGAATCTTAATAAGTTAAGAAAATTTGTAAAAAAACACAAGAAAGATGTTTTCATTTATCTGACATACGGAAACTGGATAGATGAGTATTTTATGAAGATTATTTCAAAATGTCCTAATCATATAATTGATATTCATGAGGCAATCGCACAGAATGTTGATGCCGATTTATCCCTGAAAAACAGATTCAAAGAGCTTTATTCCCAAAAAATAACGAATGTCGTTTCTCACTCTTCACGTACGGAAGATTTTCTTAATGAATATGGATATGGATATGGATATGGATATGGTGGATTCCGCTTTCATGTACCGCATTTCAAATATGTCTTTCCAAAAGATTATGATTTGAACATTATAGATGAAGAAATCAAAGCTGCTCCAGAAAAAGATCGAATCAACGTTCTTTTCTTTGGAAATCTTAGCGAAGCGAAAGGTGTAGATATCTTAATGGAATCATTAAATCTTCTACCGTATGAAGTCACTGATAAATTAAATGTAATAATTGCAGGAAAGGATTTTGACGGCACTGTTAGGCGAGTTCAAATTAAAGAGGGACGACGCATCAAAATATTTTCACGGCATATTTCTGATGATGAATTGAGATACCTGTATCAGCATGTTGATTATCTCTCCTTACCATACAGAAAGACATCTCAAAGCGGAATCCTTGAAATGGCGTTCTATTTCAAAAGACCTATAATTGCTTCTGATGTAACATACTTCAGAAAAACATTAGAAGAGTTTCCATCTTTTGGCGTGTTGTCTGGTAATTCACCGGATGAATATGCAAAGACATTATCTGAAATAACTAAAAATCATCTTACCGCCGTCTATTTCTCCGATGCAGATTATGCGCGGTATGAGAATCGCAAAGAGATATCCCAGTTTAAAACCGAACTGAGCGAGTGGCTGAAGAATAAAGATTTAGAAGATAGCTTATTGCAAAAATTGGAATAATTTGTTTTTTTCAAATAATAGTTGTAATTTTGCTATAGCATGGCTCAATCTGAAGAAAATAAAAGTTTTGATGATTATAAATCACCAAAATTTGATCAGGAAGAATATGTCGGATGCTTTCGGGATGTTATAAAAATGAACTTCTCGGAGGTTGAAGAGTGCTATGTTTATAGAACTTGTATAAGTTTGCCATGTTGTAAGACTGATCAGACTCCTGTTATATTAAGGAAGAAAGATAATACTATTGAGAGCGTTTCAAGAAAACTTTCTGATGAGGAAATTGCGAATATGACCGATAAAAGAAAGTTAAAAACTATATGTAGTTACGCATTATCTGTCAATGATACAGCCGAGAATAGCAAGGTCGCAGCCAAAAGTCAATATGATAAGCTTAAAAATCAAGGGAAGCCTAAAGATGAGTTGGATGTTTATGCCGATTCTCGAGGCAGAAATATAGGTAAGTTCAAAATTACTCCAGAAGTCGGTTTGTTGACTGCTTTCAAGAATGGTCATGCAAACCTTCTTATATATGAAGGCGTTGATATTGAAAATTACAGAGTTAAAGATTTCGTTGATACTGTAGATTACGAGAACGATGCTGACAAGTGAAAATATAAAGCAGGTAGGGGTGCTTCAAGATTTTGGAGTTCCGTTCTCTTCTTTGTACGTAGATATAAAGAATCGTTTGCTATATATTTTTGTCAGAATGACTTCTCCGAAAAGCAGTATTGCCGAATTTGCTGTTACTGGAGTTTCACCACAAGAAGTAGAAGCCTATATGAATGATGATATCGGGTTGAATGATATATTCAATAATAAGGATTCTTATATTGTTCAGCTTAATGGTAGTGATACATCGATAAAGACAATAGAATATAAAGGTGTAACGGACTTTAATGAGTCGATGAATCGCTTTGATTCTGATTTCTGTGATGATGATATTTGGCTTGAAACTTTTCTTGATAGATTGAAGAATAATAAACCATTAGAAATTGCATAAGTTATGAATATTCAGATTATTAATTATAGCCAGGGTCCTTTAGAATTTAATAGAGATATCTGGTATAATATCGAAAATAAACAGGAGAATATCAATATTGATGCAATTTGCCAGTTGAGATATTCTGCATCTACTCCTGTTTTGGGGATACAATTCGATTTTACAGTCACTAATGGTGAAAACTTAGTTCTCAAAACCGGATTTCTATTTGGTTTGGGAATAGAATCATTTGTTAAACTTCTCTCAGAGAAGAAAGATCTTGATAATAATAGAGAAATTGTAGCAGAAATCTTACAATTTGTGTGGCCAGCTGTAGTTGGCGCTATAGCCTCTCAAACTTCATCTCCAGAACATAAATCTTTTATTGTTCCGCCTATTAACATAGATGAATATGCTAAACAGGTAATTCTAAGTCGCAAGGATTAAAGTTGTAATCGGAGCGGTACACGAGCGGCACAAATCATATTGAATCAAGAAAGGAATATCGAATAAGTCTTGACATTCGAGAACAACATGCTGAATTATATTATATAATTCAGCATTATTTCTAATGAGATTTGCAAATGCTTTCAAAGCTTATAGAGGAAAGATTTAGCGGATTTTGATGGCAATTTCCCTTCCTCAATCAATTTAACCTCATTCAATTCTTGAATGATATTTGACGCAACATCGTCCATATCCAATAAATCCTTACCACTTAACGGAGTTGTTTTAAAACTTTCGACTCATAAGGTAAGAATTGCAGATTGTCTATTTCCCTTGATTAATCTATTGGCTCGCAAATATAATTAACGAGAGCCAATATCCAATCTATTTTAATAGAACTTAATAATTAATATTTTCAAATAATTCTATATAGGCGTGAATCCTTTGGGATTTGCGCCATTTCTGCGTATATACATATGAAAGTGGCTATTGTGGGCACTCAGGGCGTGCCTGCCAATTATGGCGGATTCGAGAGCCTTGTCGAGAATCTGCTTGGCGAATATTGTCCTCAAGATATCGTCTATACGGTGTTTTGCTCAGGAAAAGACATGACTGAGAAGTTGAGACGTTATAAAGGTGCGAATTTAAAGTATGTGCCTTTACATGCCAATGGCTTTCAGTCGATTCCTTATGATATAATATCATTATGTCGGTCAATAACAGGTTACGACGTCGTAATGGTTTTGGGTGTATCAGGATGTCTATTTCTCCCCGTTTTTCGTATGTTTAACCGAAAGAAATTAATAATAAATATTGACGGTCTTGAACATAGACGAGCAAAATGGGGTAATCTCGCAAGATGGGTTTTAAGAACATCCGAAGCTATGGCTGTTAAATTCGCAGATGTAGTTATTGCTGACAATAAGGGGATTCAAGATTATGTCAAAAGCACATATCATAAACTTTCCGAACTGATTGCTTATGGCGGTGACCATGTGAAGAGGTCTTTGAGTGAAGAGTTTATAAAAGATGCTTTGTCAAAATATGGCTTGCGTGCCGGTGAATACGCAATCACCGTTTGTCGCATCGAACCGGAAAATAATAGTCATATCATACTTGATGCGTTTTCCAAGACAAACAAAAAATTGGTATTTATTGGAAACTGGAACCATAGCGAGTATTCAAAACATTTAAGAGTACAATATTCTAAGTTTGATAATATCCTTATTCTTGATGCAATTTACGACCTTGATGTATTGTTTGCTCTGAGAAGCAATGCCGGAATTTATATGCATGGACATAGTGCAGGTGGCACGAATCCATCTCTGGTTGAGGCCATGTTTTTTGGTATGCCTATTATCGCTTGCGATGTTATTTACAATAGGGAGACAACCGGGAATAAGGCTTATTATTTCAGTACGAGTGATGATATTATAAAGCTACTTGAAAGAGAGGATCTTGATGGATCCGTAATGACAGAAATAGCTGAAAAGAATTATACTTGGAAAAATATTGCTGCCCAATATGTCGCTTTATATAGATGATTTCCGCTTCTCAGACCTCCACGCGGCTGACACCGCTATCGACTGGAGCGTAGTGCGCTCCTTCCGGCTCTGAGGGAGCCGCGAACAGTGCTCGCTAAACGGAACCGCAGATGCTGAACGGAACCGGCTGAGCCTAAAAGAGCCGGCTGCGGCTGAAAGATAATCGCTATGAAAAATTGGGGCTTGCGGATTTTTTATTAACTTTGGGGGAAGTTAATGAAAATAGAGATGAACAGTTTGTATAGATTGGGAATCTTGGCGGGGATGGCTGCAGCCTTGTGCGTGTGCTCTGCGGAGGCGGATGCGCAGCGATTGGCAAAGGAGTATCGCCTCAAGAAAATAGTGCCTGTGGAGGGACGGCAGGGAATTGCTGTCGACAGTAGTTTCTATTATGTGTCTGATACAAAGGCGCTATATAAGTATGATAAGGACTGGAATCTTGTGGCTGTCAATAAACAGCCGTTCCGGCATCCTGAGATTGCCAATCATTTTGGCGATATCGATGTGTGGAACGGGGAGATTTATTGCGGAATCGAGAAGTTTGAGTATGGGCGCGGCTATAATATAGCGGTGTCTATATATGATGCGAATACTCTTGAATGGAAACGTGATCTTCCCTGGTGTCCGGAGTCGGGACAGGTGGAGGTGTCGGGTATTGCCGTGGATCGCGACCGAAATATGGTGTGGATGAGCGACTGGGTGGATTCCCGTTATGTCTATTGCTATGATCTGAAAACGGGTAAGTATCACACGAAGATGCAGTGTATGCCGACGCCTTATTGGTGTCAGGGCATTACAATAGCCGATGGCAAGATTGTATTTTCTGCTGATGACGGTGAGGCTGCATACGGTATTCCAGACAATCTTTATGTGGCTGAGTTGGGCGAAGTGCCTTATACGGGATTGAAAAATGGAGAAGAGGTAGTGAAGGATACACCTTTCAGCGTTAAACTCGATAAGAATGGAAAGCCGGTTATGCGCAAAGGTTTGATTGCTGCCGGTGCACAGAAGGGGAGAGTGGAACATTTCCGGGAGATGGCGGATTTTAAACGTGCAGGCGAAATTGAGGGTGTTGCCATTGATCCCGTTAATAATGATCTTCTTGTGCTTAACAACAGAGGCACACGGATTGTGCTCGGGATGAGTCAGGGTCCGATTTCAGAGGAAGGATACACCGGAGAAGTGCATGAAGTTTATGTATATGAAATTAGGAATTAGTAATTAGTAATTAGGAATTAGAAATTGAGGGGAATTAAAAAAGCTGGATAACTTAGTTATCCAGCTTTTTTTGGAGGTGCCAAGCAGATTCGAACTGCTGTGAACGGTTTTGCAGACCGGTACCTAACCACTCGGACATGGCACCTTGTTTCGCTTTTGCGAGTGCAAAGTTAAAACTTTTTTTTGAATCATGCAAATATTGCGATAAAAAAAGTTTTTATTAAAATTATTACAAATACATAGTTTAATTGTTATTAAATTAAGTTAATTTTGCAGTCGTTATGAAAGGACCCTTTTCACACCCTGAAGCAAAAGATCTCTACGGAATCTTCAATGACAGTTTTCCGCCAATTCTTGATGGCGTTACACTGACCGTGGAAAATTATGTCTATTGGCTTCAGCAGAAGGGTAGGACACCATGCGTGGTAACGCCATGGAATCCGGAAAAGAATTCGTATTCTTTCGATGTTGTGAGGTATTTCTCTCTCCCGATTGCTTCGCGTCATCCGTATCGCTACGGGTATCCCAAGTGCGATCCTTTCATATGGAAGCGTCTTCGCGACACAAATTTCAAGTTGCTTCATTCTCATTGTCCTTTCTCTTCGGGCAGGCTTGCAGTGTATGTGAAGAAACACCAGAATGTGCCTCTTGTAGGTACTTTCCATTCTAAGTATCGTTCGGATCTGGAGCATTCTTTTCGCAAGACTCCCTGGTGTGTGCCGATTATAATGAAGCGCATACTGAATTTCTTTAATGCCTGCGATGAAGTGTGGATTCCACAGGCGCAGGTTGAGGATACCGTGAGGGAATATGGCTTTAAGGGTAAACTTACGGTAGTGGAGAATGGTAATGATTTCGCTTCGATCATCAAGGGAGATGTCGGTGAATATAAGAGAAACGCCAAACATAAGTTAGGCATCAAAGACGATGAAATAGCCTTGTTGTTTGTGGGGCAGCACATTTGGGAGAAAGGGCTTGATGTGGTCATTGATACGCTGAAAGAAATTAATGGTACCGTACCTTTTAAAATGAATTTCATAGGTAACGGATATGCTTTCGATGATATTAAAAAACGCATTGCCGACTATGGACTTTCAGATAAGGTGAAATTGCATGGGGTGATAAGGGAGCGTGAGATTCTCAGCGATTATTATGCGGCTTCGGATCTTTTCCTTTTCCCCTCTTTTTATGACAACGCTCCGCTCGTGGTCAGAGAGGCTGCGGCGATGGGCACGCCAGCGATTCTTCTGAAAGGGTCAACAGCTTCGGAAGTTATCAATGACGGAAAAAACGGTTTTCTTACCGATAAGTCACCCATGAAATTTGCAGAGCTTGTTAGGCATCTCCACGATAATCCTGACGAGCTTAAAATGGTGTCAACCGGTGCGCGGGAAACTCTTGTAAGAAGTTGGGAGGATGTGGTGGATGAAGTCAGCGACCGTTATGATGCGATTATCAGAAGATTCAAGAGATGAGCACTGATGCGAAACATACAGGATCCGGATTCTCGTTCTGGAAAGTAATGCTGCCCGTGGCAATTGGTTTGGCGGTAGTAGTGCTTATGTTTGTGCACGATGCGAAAAAGGAGGATTTTGCAGATATCTGGAAAAGTATTCATTTCGATTGGCGCGTAATCGCTTGCATTGTAATCGGTTTCATGTGTATGTTCGGACGGGATTTTGGATTGACATGGAGATTTCGCGCTCTGACCGATAGAAAACTGACTTGGGCGCAGGCATGGAAGGTGGATATGCTGTGTGAATTTACCAATTGCATCACCCCTTCGGCAGTGGGTGGGAGTTCTCTGGGGATGGTATTCCTAAACTCACAAGGAATAGAGATCGGACGGGCAACGACCCTAATGTTGACCACACTCTTTATGGATGAGTTGTTTTTTGTTCTGGCTTGTCCTTTTGTTGTTTTGTTTACTCCTGCATCAGAAATTTTTACTTCCACTGGCACAACATTTGCACATGGTATCAAATATACCTTCTGGACGGTATATCTGTTGATTACCGCCTGGACGTTCATTCTTTTTGTAGGTATAATCTGGAAACCATTGTGGATTCAGAAAGTGCTTGACAAGTTGGCGACATGGCGGTGGTTGCGCAAATGGTCGTCTCAGATAAGCGGCTTGGGAGCCAATATGGTTGCAACTTCAAAAGAACTTCAGACTAAGCCTTTTCGGTTTTGGTTGGAAGTATTTTGTGGCACAGCTCTCTCGTGGACATCACGTTATCTTGTGGTTAACGCACTTTTCTTCGGGTTCGTGCCGGCAGATGACAAATATCAGTGGGTGATACTTGCCCGTCAGTTTGTGATCTGGGTTGTGCTCATGATAAGTCCGACACCGGGAGGGGCTGGTCTCAGCGAATGGCTCTTTTCAGAATATTATGGTGATATAATAGGCACGGCTGGTATGGCGCTTATCTTAGCAATATTCTGGCGCATAATCACGTATTATCTATATCTCTTTATTGGAGCTGTGCTGGTTCCGTCATGGCTGAACAAAACCATTGGGAAAATGAGGAAGAGTTAGGAATTAGGAGTTGGGAATTAGGAATTAGGAATTTATAAAAACATAATGAAATATATAGTTATTATACCTGCCCGGTATGAATCGAGTCGATTTCCGGGTAAGCCGCTGGCAAAGATCGGTGGTGAGGAGATGATCGTAAGAGTATGTCGTCAGGTCACAAAAGCGGGCGTTGAAGCTGCTGTTGCAACTGACGATCAGAGAATATTCGATTGCGTTGAAGCTGCCGGTTTTAAGGCGGTGATGACTTCCCGGGAGCATAGAAGCGGCACGGAAAGGGTTGAAGAGGCATACTGCTTGCTTGGAAGTGATGCGGATGTCGTGATCAATGTGCAAGGAGATGAGCCATTTATCAGACCTGAGCAGATTCAGAAACTTGTGGCGATTTTTGAGAATAACCCTGAAGCGCAAATCGGCACATTGGCGATGAGATTTGATGCCACGAGAGGTTTTGATGCTTTGTTTGATCCAAATCTTGTGAAGGTGGTTTTCTCCAATGAGATGAATGCTCTTTATTTTTCACGAAGCATAATACCTTATGTGAGAAAAACTGATTGGAAGAACTGGCTTAAAGAGGCTGAGTTTCATACGCATATCGGTATCTATGGATACAAGGCGAAGACTCTTTCGGAAATTGTGAGACTGCCGGAATCGAGCCTTGAAAAAGCGGAGAGTCTTGAACAGCTCAGATGGCTGCAAAACGGTTATGGAATAAAAGTCGGGCTAACAGAGTTTTCAACCATCGGCATTGACACTGAAGCCGACCTGCGGGCAGCAGAGGAAATGCTCGATTCTCTTGCATAAATTCATTAAATTTGTTAACTTTGCGTCCGGATTGTAAACAATTTTGACAAGGTAAAAACAAGATATCAAGAAACGACATGAAAAAGAGTGCACTTCAGCGAGTAAGAGCTGAGTACCAGCCCAAATTGCCCAAAGATCTTCAGGGCGATGTGAAAGTGAAATTTGGAGAGGCAACCGAATCTGTAGCTAATCAGGAAGAAATCAAAGAAAGATTCCCTCACACTTACGGAATGCCTATCGTGCAGTTCGAACACAATGACAAGCCGGAACGCGTAGAGGAGCCCTTTAACGTAGGTATCATCCTCTCCGGTGGTCAGGCTCCCGGTGGACACAACGTGGTAAGTGGTATTTTCGATGGTCTTAAGAAACTCAACAAGGAAAACCGCCTTTACGGATTCCTTATGGGTCCTGCAGGATTCATCAATCATCAATACATGGAGCTGACAGCCGGCTATATTGCTGAATATCGCAACACCGGTGGTTTTGACATCATTGGTTCCGGTCGTACAAAACTTGAGACTCCCGAGCAGTTTGAAGCCGGTCTTAAGATCCTGAAAGAACTTAACATCAAGGCTCTTGTTATTATTGGTGGTGACGATTCAAACACCAACGCAGCCGTGCTTGCCGAATATTACAAGAACATCGGTGCCGGAGTTCAGGTTATCGGCGTGCCTAAGACTATCGACGGTGACCTTAAGAACGAATGGATCGAGACATCTTTCGGTTTCGACACAGCTTGCAAAGTATACAGCGAGGTTATCGGTAATATTCAGCGTGACTGCAATTCTGCAAAGAAATATTATCACTTCATAAAGCTGATGGGTCGGTCAGCTTCTCATATCGCTCTTGAGTGCGCACTTGAGACACAGCCGAACATCTGTCTTATCTCAGAGGAAGTTCTTGCAAAGCGCATGACTCTCGACAATATTGTAAGCTACATATGCTATGTTATCGCTGAGCGTGCAAAATTGGGATGGAACTTCGGTACTGTCCTCATCCCCGAAGGTCTTATTGAATTCATACCTTCAATGAAGACCCTTATCGCTGAGCTTAATGATGTTCTCGTTGAATACGCTGATGAACTTGAGTCACTCGAGGAGAATGCGAAGCTTGAGGCTATCCATCGTCATCTCTCCCCGGCAAATGCGGATCTTTACAAGATGCTTCCCAAGACTATCGCCCTCCAGCTCAGTCTCGATCGTGACAGCCATGGCAATGTACAGGTTTCTCTCATCGAAACTGAGAGCCTGCTGAGCCAGATGGTTGCAAAGCGTCTTGACGAGATGGCTGAATCCGGTGAATACAGCGGTAAGTTCGCCGCACAGCATCACTTCTTCGGCTATGAAGGTCGCTGTGCTGATCCAACAAACTTCGATGCTGACTATACATACGCTCTCGGTTATAACGCTGCAATGCTTATCAATTCCGGTCTCACCGGCTATATGTCGAGTGTGCGCAACCTTACCGACAAAACAGAGAACTGGATCTGTGGTGGTATTCCAATCACCATGATGATGAATATGGAGCGTCGTAACGGTGAGATGAAGCCTGTGATACAGAAGGCTCTCGTAAATCTCAATGGCCGTCCGTATCTGAAGTTTGCTTCTATGCGTGAGACTCTCGCACTCAACACTCTCTATCAGTATCCCGGTCCGATCCAGTATTTCGGCCCGTCTGAGATCTGCGACCGTCCGTCGATGACGCTGCTTCTTGAACACAACAAGGAAATATAATATTCCTCGGAAATAACATAAAGCATAAAATAATGTCGGAGATCTTGCAGTTATTATTGTAAGGTCTCCGATGTGCTTTCTTTCCGCCTCGGGATGATGGGGCGATATGGGGCGGAATGGGGCGATATGGGGCGGAATAGGGCTGAATGGGGGAGATGGGGTTGAATAGGGCTGAATGGGGCGGAATAGGGATAGATGGGGATGGGAGAGAATTAGGTAATTTGAAATTTATGAAAAGAAGTTATTTTTTATGCGTGGCGCTTGTTGCTTTGGGGCTTGTTAGCTGTGGCGGCAAAAGCAATTATAAGAATCCAGAGGAGCTGGGAAAGGAGAAGACTGCGGCTGCAATAACCGCAGCAGATGCTAAGGATGCATCCGGGCTGGAGACTCATGCGAGTGAGAATTCCAACAATGATGGTAATGCAGAAGCCGGTGGAAATATTGAGGACGATGGAATTATACTTACTCATATGGTTTCTAATGAGAAGCCGAGTGTAGTCGATTTTACAGCTTCGTGGTGCGGTCCGTGTCAGAAAATGAAGCCAATCTTCCATGCGCTTGCAAAAGATTTTAGAGATGATTATAATTTCATCACCATAGATATTGATGAGAATCCTGAACTCGCTCATAAATATCAGGTGCAGGCTGTTCCTACTTTCGTTTTCCTTGATGAGGATGGAAATGAAGGCAATAGGATAACCGGAATGATTAGCGAAAAAGAATTCAGAAATGAATTGCTCAGCCCGGCGTGGTACTAAAGGAAGGCTTTAGGCTTTAGGTATTAGGTATTAGGGTTTAGGCTTGTGCCTTCTGCTTCATGGCTTAATGGCTTAATGGGGTGAGATGGGGCTTAATAGGGCTGAATGGGTGAATATTAAAATCAATTAAACAACAATATGGCAACGACTACAAATGTTTCGCCTGCGGCAGGATCTTTGAGAGATTATGCGTGGGCTCGCTGGACGGCTCTCGGTCTTCTGGCGTTTGCGATGTTCTGTTCTTATATATTCATGGACATCCTTTCGCCGATAAAAGACCTGTTGCAGTCTACAAGAGGATGGGATTCTACTGCATTCGGAACTATGCAGGGATCGGAGACTTTCCTCAATGTGTTTATTTTCTTCCTTATCTTTGCGGGTATTATTCTCGACAAGATGGGCGTCCGTTTCACCGCTGTTTTGTCTGGTGCGGTGATGCTTGTGGGTGCAGTGATAAACTGGTACGCACTTACGGATTCATTTCTCGGAAGCAGTCTTGATGTCTGGTTTACCAATCATCTGAATTATATCCCGGGTTTTGACGAATTAGGAATCTCACCATTCTATAAAGGTATGCCGGCATCTGCCAAATTTTCTGCTGTCGGATTTATGATCTTCGGTTGCGGCGTTGAGATGGCAGGAATCACGGTGAGCCGTGGTATCGTAAAATGGTTCAAAGGTCGTGAGATGGCACTTGCAATGGGTTCTGAGATGGCGCTTGCGCGTCTTGGTGTGGCAACATGTATGATCTTCTCACCGGTGTTTGCTGAACTCGGAGGCACAATCAGCGTATCGCGTTCGGTTGCTTTCGGTGTAGTGCTTCTCATGATCGCACTCATAATGTTCATAGTCTATTTCTTTATGGACAAGAAGCTCGATGCCCAGACCGGTGAGGCAGAAGAGAAGGATGATCCCTTCAAAATCAGCGATCTTGGGAAAATCCTGTCAAGCTGGGCATTCTGGCTTGTTGCGCTCCTTTGTGTTCTTTATTATTCCGCTATTTTCCCCTTCCAGAAATATGCGGTCAACATGCTTCAGTGTAATCTCGCCTTTACGGATGTGGCTCCGGATTCTTTCTGGGGAAGCGATGCTGTGAGCGTATGGCAGTATGTTGTGATGCTTATAGTGGCATTTGCATCGTTTGCAAGTAATTTCGGCAAAAGCAAGTTGATGCGTTCGGTAATGCTTGTGGTGGCAATCGGTTGCCTGGTTCTTTATTGCTGGATGGGTTACATGCGTCAGAGTGCTGCTGCTATTTTTGCTGTGTTCCCTCTCCTTGCTGTAGGAATCACCCCGATACTTGGTAAGTATGTGGATTATAAAGGTAAAGCGGCTTCGATGCTTGTTTTGGGAGCACTGCTTCTTATCGCATGTCATCTCACATTCGCATTTATACTCCCGATGTTCAAGGATAGTCCGGTAGGTGGCGTTGTGGTTGCATATCTGACCATTCTTGTACTTGGCGCATCGTTCTCCCTTGTGCCCGCTTCACTTTGGCCCAGCGTGCCGAAGCTTGTTGACGCAAAAATCATTGGTTCGGCATATGCGCTTATCTTCTGGATTCAGAATATCGGACTCTGGCTCTTTCCAATGCTTATCGGTAAGGTGCTCGATTCAACAAATCCTCAGATCACTGAGGCTCTTGCAAACGGAACCATGACGGAAGAGGTTGCATCGGTTAGCTATAACTACACTGCTCCGTTGGTAATGCTTGCATGTCTTGGTGTCGCCGCCCTCGTTCTTGGGCTTGTGCTTAAGGCGCTAGATGCCAAAAAACATCTCGGTCTTGAACTTCCGAATGTTCAGAATGTTGTAGAGGTAAAAGAATCCGAAGTTGAGTCTGCAGAGGCTTAAATTATATTGAAGTTGTTAAACTCCTTCATTGAACTTGAAATCAAGAATAATAATATTGGTGATGGCTTGTATGGCGATTTGTTTCGTCATACAAGCCGAAACTGTTACCCGCAAGGAAGCCAATTTGCTTGCTCAGACCTTCTTTAACGCGGCATACGGAGAAGTTACGGCTCCTCCGCAGATGGTGTGGAATGGTCGTCAGCTCACAACCGACAGGCTCTTTTCGCCACTCTATGTCTATAATTCTCCCAAAGGGGGATATGTGATAATTGCGGCAGAGAATAAAGCATATCCTATACTTGCCTATAGTACCCGACGAAAATTTGACAGAGAAAAGCTTTCCGAAGAAGAGAAGGCTATGCTCACAAAATACGCCAGGGAAATTGAGATTGTCAGATATGATTCCAGAATTCCGGCGAACGCATTGAAAGCGTGGCAGAATCTGCCACAATATGTGGCAGCAATTCTTAAAGAGCCATATAGGAGCGACGAATATAATGCTCTCTCTGATGAGCAGCGTGAGAAACTTGAATCTCTTGATAGGGTAGGAAATCAGATTCTTATGCCCCAGGCTACCGAATTCGATTTGTATAATCCGGATAACTTCAGGGAGATCACTCTGGATGATGTTACAGAAGAGGAGATTCCATTTAAATTTTATGAGGATTTTATCAGAGAGGTGAATAAAGAGAATCTTGAACGGCAAATCAGTCTTGATGAATTGATTTCTCCGACTAAGCCTATCGTTAAGGCTCTTGGTGGAGGACATTTTGAGATTGCTTTCCCTGAAAGTGTCAGGATGATGCGAGTTTATGCAATCGGTGGCATGCAGATGATGGAGAAATATTATAAAGAGACCTCTCTTATGAATCTTGATTTGTCGGCTCTTGCTTCCGGCTATTATGTTGCTCTTGCGCTTGCTGACAGCGGGAAAGTCTATGGTTTTAAATTATATAGATAGAAAGAATTGAGAAAAACTAATTCTTTAGGGAAATTGAAGATGAGGAATTTATTGAAGACAAAAGCGGCAGCGTGGGGTGGATTGGTGCTGATTCTTGTTTGGTTGGTGTATATGGCTTTCGTGCAGATGCCATGGTGGAGCTTTATAAGTGTATTCTTTGCTTTTATGATGGTTTTTTGTCATTTGGCAGCTCTGTATTTAAATAATACAAGCAATGCTGCCAGCAGGAAGCTTGATCTTGTCGCGCTTGTGATGGGTATGCTTTTCATTGTTGCAATAATCGTCGAGGCTGTTTTCGCATAAAATTAAATTCGCAATATAGAATAAAATCCCGAGGAATTTTCCTCGGGATTTTATTTATAGAAGCTGAGCAAGGGTTGTTAGCTTTGCTGTAGTCTAACTTGCTGAGCGGGATGATGACGCTGAGATTTAGGCGGGAAGGGCAGCATTTGTTTTGTGAACTGCCTCTGCGCTTTTCTTGAAGAGAGCTTTTTCTTCTTCATTGAGGTCGAGCTCAAGGATTTTCTTGATACCACCTTTGCCGAGAACGCAGGGAACACCGATGCAGAGATCGCTTTCGCCATATTCACCTTCCAGAAGAGCAGAGCAGGGGATGATTGCATCCTGATCGTGGAGAACTGCTTCAACAACTTCAGCTGTAGCAGCACCGGGAGCATACCATGCAGAGGTGCCGAGAAGTTTTGTGAGAGTTGCTCCACCTACCATTGTGTCTGCAGCAACTTTGTCAAGTTCTTCTGCTGAAAGGAAGTTGGTTACAGGAATACCGCGAAGAGTAGCGAAACGTTTCATAGGAATCATGGTTGTGTCACCGTGACCACCGATTACAAAGCCTTCGATCTCATTGGGATTTGCGTTGAGTGCTTTGCTGAGGAAATATTTGAAACGGCTGCTGTCGAGTGCGCCACCCATACCGATGATACGATTCTTGGGAAGACCTGACACTTTGTGGATAAGATATGTCATTGTATCCATTGGGTTGGATACGCAAACAATCACAGCATTGGGGCTATGAGCGAGAACGCTTTCAGTCACCTGCTTAACGATGCCTGCATTAACGCCGATAAGCTCTTCACGAGTCATGCCGGGTTTACGTGGAATGCCGGAAGTAATGACAACAACATCGCTGTCTTTTGTTGCTTCGTAATTGTTTGTCACGCCGTTAATACGGGTGTTCATGTCGAGAAGATTTGCAGTCTGCATCATATCCATGGCTTTTCCTTCAGAAACGCCCTCTTTGATGTCGATCATAACAACCTCGTCTGCAATTTCACGGAGAGCCATTACATTGGCTGCTGTAGCGCCTACATTACCGGCGCCTACTACGGTTACTTTTGACATAATTGTCTGTGATTTATGATATTAATATTGGTTAGTTCTATCGTTGGATTACATGTGTCTTTTTGTGGAATCCTTCAGTTCACAAAATTAAAGAAATAATTCCTTAATTCAAATCAAAATGGCAAATATTTTTTTACTTACATATATCGATTAAATTTTCTTACTTAGAAGGAAAACGAAACAAATGCCCCAAGCCTACGTGCCCATGCGGTTTCGCCACTGAAATTCATGCGACGGCCGAGATCAAACTCCACTGCACAAGAAATACGCGGTGTGAGATACCAGAAAACATTTGCTGCCATATATAGTCCCTGTTTATATTGATCAGAAGCGATTTCGTGACGTGGTGCATAGCGGGTACCTCCGAAAGTCGCACTGGCGAATATCATAGGGGTGAAATTATATTGGAGTCCGATATATCCACCATAGCATAATGGCGCATATAATTGCCCCGGTTTTGCCGGATCAGCAACAAGATCATATGCTCCCATAAGCCAGTCACCGCCCAGACTGCCATATCCGTGTCCACCATTCATGCATCCATATATTGTCATGGCATAGAAAGGTCGGAACAATGTGCTCAGCTGCACTCCATATCCGCTTTTGTTATGATTTTTTCCTGACAGTAGATTTCGATAAGGCAAAGACCTGTATATTGCAGACAATCTTATATGACTGGAATTTTGCCAATCATATTGTAAGAATGCGGCAACATCAGGAATATATTGGTTTACTTTCGCTGTAAGTTCAGGAATCACTTCAATCTGGTCGGAGGGCGTTTCTACCGATGCTGCAACGGAAAAGCCTTTTGGCAATTTATGTAACCATCTTATCAAGACAGATGTTGCACTCATTTTTGCATTTGGTCCTGAAGCATCAACTGTAGGAGGCAGGGCAGTAGGATCGCTGAAAGTAGAGTTCGTGTAACCGAAAGTCCAGTCATTGATTGATGCATAGGCCTTTTTTAGATGGAAATCGCGCGCTTGATATCCGTTAAAATTAGCTTCGATATAAACCTGATATTCCCCTAACAGTTTATTTCTTCCAATTACTCTGAAAAACAATGCGGTGCCGGCAGGTGTTGTTCCAAGATTTCTTTTTTTGAGGGGATCTTTTTCCATAGGGATGAGATATGGGGCAAATCCCGGAGAAGGTAAAGCTCCCCCCCAATCAAAATATCCTCTCATTCTTACACATCCTCCTATGCCCATAGCAAGTTTTGAATCTTTTGATAAAAAAAGGAAATAAGGTGCAAGAGGATCTTGAAAATGACGGAATTGGTCCTCATAAAACCTTTGAATCAATGTTGAAGTCGTATCTTTGAGAGGTTCATCCCCTTTGCCAAAATATATTAATTTATGATCTGCTAATGTCGAATCCATCCTTATATCTTCAAAATGTTTGGTAGATTGAGCGTTGGCTGATGGTGTTAATAATATACAAAGTATTGAGATGAAGATTATTACGCTTGCCGTCATCCCGTATTTATTATAAATTAAATTAGTGAGCATATCGGATAAATTATTTAGATGTTTTAAAACACTAATAAAAAATCTATTAAGATTTGTGGAATGGAATAAAAATGTGTAACTTTGCGAAATAAGTGTAAAAAATACACTTAATGTATTTAAGTTTCGCAAGCTTCAACCTAAAGTTTAGTGGTTTATAAGTTTAAAAGTTTATCCGATGCGAATATGACAGAGTTTTTATTTATTCGCATCAAACAAATAAACTCGTAAACTGCGCACAGCGCTATTAAACTTATAAACTTCAACTTTCCGCTTGTGAAAGTTGAATTAACATTCAAAAGAATAATAAAGTTAAACAACCTTAAAATTCATTTAAATTATAACAACTGACCATGACACGATGTTTATTGTCACTTTTGATTGTTCTGACAACTCTTACTGTATCGGCAAAGTCAAAGATTCCTACAGAAAGAGATTTTGTAGGATATCTTTTCACGTATTTCACCGGTAATAATAATGAAAAAGAGGAGGAAGCCATTCGTTTTGCTTTGAGTGATAATGGTTTCGATTATAAGGCTCTGAATGGGAATCGACCTGTTATTAAATCTTCTCTAATCAGCGAAACCGGAGGCGTTAGGGATCCTCATATCCTGCGTGGTCCCGACAAATGCTTTTATATGGTTGTGACTGATATGGTAAGCGCAAGAGGATGGGATTCCAACAGAGGAATGGTTTTATTGAAATCCTGTGACCTTATCAACTGGACGCATTCGGTGATCAATATTCAGAAAAAATATAGCGGGCAAGAGAATCTTAAGAGAGTATGGGCGCCCCAGACAATATATGATCCAAAAGCGAAAAAGATGTTGATCTATTGGTCGATGCAACATGGCAACGGACCTGATATCATTTATTATGCTTATGCCAATAAGGATTTCACAGATATTGAAGGAACTCCAAAGCCGTTTTTCCAGCCTAAAGACGGGAAGTCGTGTATTGACGGAGACATTGTCTATAAGGATGGTGTATATTACCTCTTCTATAAGACGGAAGGTCATGGCAACGGCATTAAAGTTGCGACAACAAAGAATCTTACTTCAGGAAACTGGACAGAGTATCCCGATTATAAACAACAGACAAAAGAGGCTGTTGAAGGCGCCGGCACGTTCAAGCTTATAGGTCAGGATAAATATATTCTGATGTATGACGTATATATGAAAAAAGGTTATGATTTCACTGAATCAACCGATCTACAGCATTTCAAGAATGTTGAGCATCCGGTAAGCATGAATTTTCATCCGCGTCACGGTACGGTTATTCCAGTGACAGCCGAAGAAATTAAACGCCTCAAAGATAAGTGGGGAGATCCTGACAAGGGAATAAGCTCCGCCTCTGTGAGTAGCCCGGATGGCAAACTGCGTGTGGATGTAGGCATGAGCAATGGCGAGCCCGTCTATAATGTATTCTATGATGGAATAGAGATGCTTGAGAATTCGCCTCTCGGAATCGTGGCTGACTATGGAGATTTCTCAAAAAATCTGAGAATGATTGCCCGTCATGACAATGAATGGCATACATCTTATTCGAATGAAAGAATTAAGAAATCGAATGTGAAATTTGATGCAAATTCTCTTACATGTGAGTTTAAGAATCCTAAAGGTGACAAGATGAGCGTTGAGTTTGTGGTTTCGGATAATGATATCGCTTTCAGATATAATCTTGCAAAACCTAAAGAAACCGGGGCTGCAAGAATAATGTCAGAAAAAACAGGTTTTCATCTTCCTTCTTATTCCACTGTTTTCCTGACTCCGCAGAGCGATGCAATGATTGCATGGAAAAGGACGAAACCGAGCTATGAGGAAGAGTATATAATTGATGCACCTCTCGACACAAAATCACAATATGGACACGGTTTCACGTTCCCCGGTTTATTCCGTGTAGGAAATAACGGCTGGATACTGTTGAGCGAAACAGGTGTTGATCGCACATATTGCGGTTCAAGACTGACAGATCAGACCGATGGCGTTTTCTCAATAGCGTTTCCAATGCCTGAGGAAAATAATGGTAACGGCACAATTGAACCCGCATTTGCATTGCCCGGGTCCACACCCTGGAGAACTATAACAGTTGCAAAGGATCTTGCGCCTATTGTAGAGACTACGGCTCCCTGGAATACAGTGTCACCTCGTTATGAATCCGCCAATACATATGAGCCAGCCAAAGGGACATGGAGCTGGATTGTTTGGCAGGATAACAGCATCAATAAAAAGGATATAAAAAAATATATTGATCTCGCAGCTGCAATGGGCTATCCTTATACTCTTATCGATAATTATTGGGATAAGAATATAGGACGTGACGGGATAGTCGAACTCATAGAATATGGCAAAGCCAAGGGAGTGACTCCACTCTTGTGGTATAGTTCAAGCGGCTATTGGAATGATATTGAGCAGAGTCCGATAAATATTATGGACAATCCCATCACACGAAAGAAGGAGATGGCTTGGCTCAAAAGTATTGGAGTGAAGGGAATAAAGGTGGACTTCTTTGGGGGTGATAAACAGGAAACCATGCGTCTGTATGAGGATATATTGAGTGATGCTGATGATCACGGACTGATGGTGATATTCCATGGCTGCACTTTGCCAAGGGGGTGGGAGCGAATGTATCCCAATTATGTCGGCAGTGAGGCAGTGCTCGCTTCTGAAAACATGATTTTCAACCAGCATTTCTGCGACAAAGAGGCGGAGAATGCAACTCTTCATCCGTTTATCAGAAACACTGTAGGAGCAATGGAATACGGAGGAACATTCCTTAACAAACGTCTGCATAAAAGTAATGAGAAGGGAAATATACGTCGCACCTCAGATGCATTCCAGCTTGCCCTGGCAACTATCTATCAGAGTCCGGCACAGAATTTCGCTCTGGCACCCAACAATCTTGAAGATGCATCTCCTATAGCTCTTGATTACATGCGTGCGGTTCCCACCAAATGGGAAGACACGAAATATGTTGCAGGTTATCCCGGTAAATATGCTGTGATTGCCCGTAAGAGCGCGGGGAAATGGTATGTTGCTGGTATAAATGCAGAGAAAGAGCCCGTTTCTCTTGACCTTGATCTGGATTTCTTAGGTTCCGGAGATGCGGTAATTTATTCAGATGGCGATAATGAAACCTTGCTCAAAGAGAACGTATCTTTAAAGAAAGATAAGAAGAAAGGGGTGAGGTATTCTATCACGCTTCCTTCCGAACAAGGATTCGTAATAGTGAAATAATAAGTAAGTTATTTACTTAATCTATATTGACGATTATGTTTAGATCTATAATGAAAGCGGCTGCGGGTGCCTATGCACTTGCGGCTGCTTTTTCCGCAAATGCCGAGAATGTAACGGTTTCACAAATGGATTCTGTCTATCTTTTCTCATATTCAAAGCCTAATGGGAAAAGCGGATTGCGAATGGCATGGAGTGAGGATGGAAAGAATTGGGAATCAATATGTGATCCTGCCGGAAATTCGAAATCAGGATATGACTTTGTGTCATCCGATTTCGGTCCATGGGGAAGTCACAAGACAATGTTCGAACCCCGTCTGTATAAAACGTCAGGCGGATGGATGGCAACATGGTATGTTTCCGATAAAAGGGAGACAATCGCATCTGCCGTTTCTAAGGATCTTATAAATTGGGAGCCACAGAGATACGCAACAAAAGATGATTCTTGCAAATTGGGATATTGCGGTCTTGTCGAAAGCAAACCTGGAGAAATTGTTTTGAATGGCAAGAATGTAAAAGGAGGTGTAATAAAAATTCCGACTTCGGTTGTGAATTCATTGTATTCTTATGTAAAAGAGCGCGGAATCAAGACACGTCTGGAAGGGGAGCTGATGAAAGATGATGCAGCAAGGTTTGCCAATCTTAAAAACTTAACAGCAAATATCTCACATGATAAAAACGAATCTCCGTTAAAAATCAGCGATAAGCTTATCGGCATATTCTTTGAGGATATCAGTTATGCAGCTGATGGCGGTCTATATGCGGAAATGGTTCAGAATCGCGATTTTGAATATGATTATAGCGAGAACCATAAGAAAGGGTGGGGACCGTCTTATTCCTGGAGTCTTTGTGATTTTGCCGGAAATCCGGTAAAGATGACATTTATGGACAAGGATCCTATACATCCGAATAATCCTCATTATCTCCGCATTAATAATTTTAAACAATCTCTGAGGCTAAAGAATGAAGGTTTCGACGGAATCCCGGTAAAGAAAGGAGAGAATTATGTTTTCTCGATGTTTGTAAGATTGCCGGGAAATCCGGGTAAGAGAGTTTTCAATGTCAGTCTCATTTCAAAGGATGGTACCTTGATTGGTTCTAAGAAAATAACCGCACGCGGAACCGGATGGCAGAAGATAGAGGGAAAGATAAAGGCAAAATGTACTCAATCCGGTGCACATCTTTCAATCGAAATCCCAGCTGAAACCGAGTGCGATCTTGATATGATTTCATTATTCCCCGTGAACACATATAAAAACCGGAGCAACGGTTTGAGGAAAGATCTTGCCGAAACACTTGCTGACCTAAAACCTCGTTTTGTGCGTTTTCCAGGAGGATGTGTGGCTCATGGCGATGGATTAGACAACATATATGACTGGAAAGGATCTATCGGACCTCTTGAAAGTCGGAAACCATTGAGGAATCTTTGGAACTATCATCAGACTCGCGGATTAGGTTATCATGAGTATTTCTTGTTTTGTGAGGATTTGGGTGCGGAGCCGCTTCCGGTATTGGCTGCCGGGGTGCCATGTCAGAATTCAGGAAGAGCGCATTCTCATTCTATCAATGAGATTACAACTCTTGGACAGCAGTGTGGCATACCTATGTCTGAAATGGATAAATATGTTCAAGATATATTGGATCTGATTGAATATGCTAATGGAAGCGAGGATACAGAATGGGGAGCGAAACGCGCCGCAGCGGGTCATCCAAAGCCTTTTAATCTTAAATATCTGGGAATAGGGAATGAAGATATGATAACGGAAGTGTTTGAAGAACGCTTCAAATATATTCATGACATTATCAAACAGAAACATCCGGAGATTACGGTAGTAGGCACGGTTGGTCCATTCTTCGAGGGATCGGATTATACCGAAGGATGGAAATTTGCCAAAAAGGAAGGTGTGGCTATGGTTGACGAACACTATTACGTTGCACCGGGCTGGTATCTCAATAATAGGGATTATTACGATAATTATGACAGAAAGGGACCAAAAGTTTATCTTGGGGAATATGCATCTCATATGCCCGATAGAAAAAATACACTTGAAGCAGCTCTTACCATTGCACTCTATCTTACGGATGTAGAAAGGAATGCGGATGTTGTTGAAATGACTTCATATGCCCCTCTTTTTGCCAAGGACGGACATTACAACTGGCGTCCGGATCTTATATTTTTTAATAATGATTCCATTCGACTTACGCCTGATTATTACGTTCAGAGAATGTATGGCAATAATTCCGGCAGTCATTACATCTCAAGCTCTATCTCCCTTTCAGATTCATCCGAAGATGTGAAAAAACGCTTTGGGGTTTCGCATGTGATAGATGATGAAACGGGAGACCTGATAGTGAAGATCGCGAATCTTTTGCCGGTTGGCGTAATGGTTTCTGACGATTTGCAGCAACACGTATCGGGAGATGCGATGGGTGAAATAACAACCCTTTGCGGTAATCCTGAGGAGGAATGCACTAAACCGAGTAATACATCCGTTTCTATAAAAGGAGGAATGCTTGATTTTAAAGCTGAACCATATTCTTTCAATGTGGTTAGAATACACTCCCGATAGAATACGGAACAATGGATTACAAGATAATAGAACTCCCGCGTCATCTCGACAGAAGAGGGAATCTTTCTGTGGTAGAAAACGGAATTAATATTCCGTTTGACATGAAGCGAGTGTTTTTCATATATGATGTGCCCGGCGGCGAGAGCCGCGCCGGACATGCGCATCATACGTTATATCAATTTATAATCGCTGTTGGCGGAAGCTTCACGGTTCATCTTGACGACGGCTATACGCGGGAGTCAATAATGTTGAATAAACCTTATGAAGGTTTGCTGGTTGCACCCGGAACATGGTCGCATCTTGTTGATTTCTCTTCCGGGGCTGTGGCGTTGGTGCTCGCTTCCGACTTTTATGATGAGGAAGATTATATACGCGATTATTATGAGTTTCTAAGATTAAAAAGAAAGTGATGGTTAAGTTCCTGGATCTTGAACGCGTCACAAATTCTTTTGAACCCGAGATATCTGAGGTTGTCAATCGTGTGGTAGCTTCCGGATGGTATCTGCAAGGGAGGGAAAATGAGGAGTTTGAACGGAAGTATTCAGATTATATTGGTGTGTCGCACACGGTGGGATGCGCCAATGGTTTGGATGCCTTGACATTGATATTGAGGGCTTATAAAGAATTGGGCATAATGCGTGATGGAGACGAAATCATTGTGCCCGCAAATACGTATATTGCATCAATATTGGCTATATCTGAGAATGGATTGGTGCCGGTTCTTGTTGAACCGGATATTGAAACACTTCAGATTGATCCTGAAAAGATTGAGAACTGCATCACAAACAAAACCAAAGCTTTGATGATAGTGCATCTCTATGGGAAATGCGCATATACTGATGAGATCTGGAAAATATGTAAGCGATATGACTTGAAACTTATTGAGGATAATGCGCAGGCTCATGGATGCATTTTTGAAAACAGAAGGACAGGATCTCTTGGCGATGCGGCAGGACATAGTTTCTATCCCGGTAAGAATCTCGGAACTCTTGGCGATGGGGGGGCTGTGACCACGAATGATGATATTCTTGCGAAAACCGTGAGGCGGCTTGCAAATTACGGTTCAGATCGTAAATACGTATTTGATTCCTTAGGCAGAAATTCACGGCTGGATGAAATTCAGGCAGCTGTATTGTCGTTGAAATTGAAAAGACTTGATTGCGACAATGCCAGGCGACGTGCGATAGCAAAAAGATACGGTATTGAAATTAGCAATCCGCTAATTCGGATTCCGAATGGAATAAAGAGGGTTGGTAAAGATAATGTATATCATCTATATCCCGTTTTATGCGAGCAACGCGACAGGCTTCAGGAATATCTTAAACAAGAAGGTGTTCAGACATTGATACATTATCCGATTCCTCCACATCAGCAAAAATGCTATGCTAAAAAGGGAATATTGAGTATACCGGCTCCGTTATTAATATCCGAGACGATTCATAAGCAGGAGTTGTCATTGCCAATCTATCCTGTCATGACCGAACAAGAAGTCTCATATGTTGTTTCAAAAATAAATTCATTTAAATAATCATGTCATTACCCAAAGATCCAATAATGCTCTATAGCGCAGTGAATATGAAATTGCGCGATTCCTATTCTTCTCTTGAAGACCTGTGTGAATCGGAAGGTGTGGAGGTCTCTTCTCTTATTGATACCCTCAGGAATGCAGGATTTGAATATAATCCATCCATTAATCAGTTCAGATAATTTTTCAATATGGGTGTTGAAATCGAGAAGAAATACCTTGTCAAGAATGATTCTTATCATGGGTTGGCATATAAATCCAGTAGAATCGCTCAGGGTTATCTAAATAGAGATCCGGAACGTACTGTGCGCGTAAGGATTAAAGATGATAAAGGATTTCTTACGGTGAAAGGAAAGAATCGTGGCATCGAGCGCCTGGAATTTGAATATGAGATTCCGTTTGCTGATGCTGAAGCGATGCTGAGCCTTTGTTGCGGCAAGATTCTTGAGAAGGTAAGATATTATGTGAAACATGATGGATTCGTATGGGAAGTAGATGAGTTTAAAGGAGAGCTCGCTCCCCTTGTGGTCGCTGAAATAGAATTGCCATCGTGCGAAACTTCATTTTCATTGCCACCTTTTATAGGTAAGGAAGTGACGGGAGATCCTCGTTATTATAATTCCCAGCTAATCTCCAATTGATAAATAAATTATCTTGCAAAATAAGCTAATAAAACATATTTTATTGATCCTGCCGTGTCTTTTAATGATTCTTCATGGGGAGTGTTATGCCCAGATGAAGCGACCGGTGGTTGTTGACACGATAAGTTTCGAGAATGCAAAAGGACGGGATTTAAAGGAGGTTGTGGTCAAGCCCAAGAAGAATAAATACTCCAAGAAAAACAATCCAGCTGTTGCCCTGATGGAGCGTGTGAGAAAAGATAAAAGTGAACATGATCCTCATAATTTACCGTTTTATAATTACGATAAATATGAGAAGATGGTGCTTGCTCTCAATGAATTCAATATTGCCTTCACACAGAGTAAAGGGAAAATCGGCAGGCAATTCAATTTCCTTGCAAATTTTGTTGATACGGCTGCATGGACAGGTAAACAGATTCTTGATGTGTCTCTAAAAGAGAAGGCTTCTACTGTGTTGTCAGGTAAAAACCGGAATAAAACAATCGAGATTGTAAAAGGACTTAAAAGCAACGGACTTGATGAAAGTTTTAATGAGCAGAACGTAAGGCAAGTGTTTGAGGATCTTTTGAAGGAAGTGGATCTTTATCAGAATGACATTACTTTGATGCAGAATCGTTTTGTAAGTCCTCTTTCAAATATCGCGGCTGATTATTATAAATATGAGATCAGCGACACGGTGCTTATTGGAGATGAAAAATGCGTGGAGCTGACTTTTTCTCCACATAATCCGGAATCATTCAGTTTCAATGGTAAATTGTTTATTCCTGTTAATGATTCCGTGAAGTATGTGAAAAGGGTTTCCATGCGCGTGCCCCGTGCCATAAATCTCAATTATGTAGACAATATTTTCATCAGTCAGAATTTCATTAAGGATTCTTTGGGCAACACACACAAGACTCTTGATGATCTTTGTCTGGAAATGCAGTTTATTCCCGGCACACCCAAATTATATGGCTCAAGACAGGTGCGGTATTCCGGTTTCTCTGACAAACAGTTTCATGAGCTCGAGTCGTTGGCAAAAGAAGGAGCACGAGAGGTTGTATTGCCGGATGCAGAGACAGTATCTAATGAGTTCTGGAGCGATGTCAGATCGATTCCATTGTCGAATGCGGAATCAAAGATGGGGGATATGACTACCTTGATGCGAAAACAATGGTTTCTTTATTGGTCAGAAAAAATTCTTAAGGTATTTGTTAACGGATATATAACCACTTGGAATCCAAGTAGGGTCGATATCGGTCCGGTGAATACTTTTATAAGTCATAACACGGCGGAAGGGTGGCGTTTCAGGGTAGGTGGCGTAACCACTCCAGCACTTTCCCCTCATATCTTCGCTCGAGGATATGTGGCTTACGGACTCAGGGACCGTAAGATTAAATATAGTGGAGAGCTTGAGTATTCTTTTATTCCGAAGAAATATACGTCAAGAGAGTTTCCGGTCAATTCAATACGGGCAACGTATCAATATGATAAGGATCAACTTGGTCAGCATTATCTTTTCACAAATGCCGATAATGTTTTTTTATCGTTGAAAAGAATGAAGAGTGATCTTATCACCTATCGCCGCCTTGCAAAACTGGAATATAATCTGGAATTAAGAAATAATTTATCTTTCGGAGTTGAACTGCGACATGAAATACAGGAGGCGACCCGATGGATTCCGTTCAGGCTTTCGGATGGCAATTACGACAAGAATTTCACGCAAGCCGTATTTCGAATCGCCCTAAGATATGCTCCAGGGGAAAAATTTGTGCAGGCAACAACGAGCAGGAAACCGATAAACATGGATGCTCCAATATTTCTGCTTACGCATGAATATGGTCCCAAAGGTTTCTTGGGAGCTGATTTCACACTTAATAAAACAGAGCTGTCGATTCAGAAACGATTCTGGTTTTCAGCGTTCGGATATACAGATGTGATACTTAAAGGTGGCATGATATGGAGCAAAGTGCAGTTTCCTGCGTTGTTATGGCAGAATGCGAATATATCATACACTATCCAACCAGAGTCATATACACTCCTCAATCCCATGGAGTTTGCAATGGATAAATTCGCATCTATTGATCTTTCATATTATATGAATGGATTGATATTCAATCGTATCCCATATGTAAAAAAACTTAAACTGCGTGAAATATTCACGTTCAAGGGTTTTATGGGAGGTCTGAGTCGGAAAAACAATCCCGAGTTTGAGAAAGACTTATATCAGTTTCCCATTGATGCCTCCACGGCACCAATGGGTAAGAAACCATATATGGAGATTGGCGCCGGAATAGATAATATCTTCACGATTCTGCGTGTTGATTATATATGGCGCCTTACTTATCGTGACAGACCGGGGATTGATAAAAGCGGATTGAGAATTTCATTGCATTTTTCATTTTAAAGAGACGATTCATGCAGGTGTTATGGATTTTTTTGTAATTTTGCATATCGGGTCTTCGTTATCCGAACTCAAAATTTCCAGTTATGAAGGTTATATCTAAAATTATAATGGCAAGCGTTGTTCTGATTTCATTGTCAGTTAGCGCATTGGCATCTCCGAAGTTGCCGGTAGTAGAAATTCTCGGCAAGAATTATTATGTTTATGTGATTAAGAAAGGTGATTCGCTCTTCGGAATATCTCGTGAATATGGATGGAACTATGATCAGTTGCAGCAATTGAATCCTAAAGCGGTGTCTCCTTTGGAGAAAGGGATGAAAATCTATTATCCGGCTAATGACACACCTCAACCGGAGGCAGTGGTAGCGAATTCAGTTGATGAGGTTGCCCAACCATTAAGCCATATTGTAAAACGAGGTGAGACAGTATATGCAATTTCTCGTATGTATGGTATTCCGGTAGATAGAATTTATGAATTGAATCCCGGCAGTAAGGATGGCATCAAGGAGGGGGCGACTCTTTTGCTTGCTGAGGAGAGCCGTAAGGATCCCCAGGATAATGCGGAGTATTATACCATCAAAAAAGGAGATACGTTATATGGCGTGGCAAAAGACCATTATACAACAGTGGCAGCCATTATGAAAATGAACCCCGGTGTTTCTGAAAAGAATTTTAAAGCGGATGACGTCATAAAGCTTCCTAAAAAAGGAACGGGTGTAAAAAGCGTTACCCGAAAGGTAGAGGAGGAAAAACTGACATCTTTTTCCACTTATAAGGTTGAGAAAAAAGATACATGGGACACTATAGCAGAGAAAACAGGAGTTGATAAATCAGATCTTATTGAGGCAAATGGTGGGCGTGTTGATAAACCCAAGAACAAGTCATTGATAACAATCCCTAAAATCGAAACAACAACTGTGGAGAAAATTGTTGTGGAGGAGGATCCTCGCGAGTTGACGAATGAGGGTATTGCAGAGATTTATGACAGCGTACACGGCATAGCTGATACAAACAATGCACGCGAGTTCAAGGTTGCTTTATTGCTTTCTGAACCAGCCTCTCGAAAGGATCTTGAATTTACACGAGGATTCCTTACCGGTGTTGACAGATTGAAACGTCTTTCTACAAAATTAAATGTGGTAGTTATAGATGGAAATCGTAATTCAACTGAGGTATTAAACGAATTGTCGGATGTTGATCCTGATTTGTTATTCCTCACTACGGAGAAAGGAATTCCGGCATATCTTTCGGAATATGCAGAAGTTAGTCAGACACCGATGGTCAATACATTTGATGTAAAGAATGAGCTTTACACCAGGAATCCTTATATAATCCAGCTTCTCACTCCTTCCAACTATTTTAATGACGAGATTGCAGCAAAAATCAAAACAGATTACGATGACTATACATTGCTTTATGCCGGTACAGCAGACGAAGGAGACCAGTTGGCTTCAGCTATAAAGGATGCATTGCCAGCATCAAAAATCAAGTCAGTTTCAGTTGAGTCATTGTCGCAATATCCGTTCCGTGATGATGGAAAATATCTGATATACGGATACCCGACAAAAAAAGATGAGGTTGCGGCATTATTGGATGCAGTAAAGGAGGCAAAGAGCCTTTCGCCCTTAACCGAGATTGCTGTTATAGGACGTCCGAGCTGGATCGTATATGATGAAAATGCAATGGAAGAAAGATTCCATTCTGCGAATGTCCTCATACCTTCAAGGTTCTATTATGACAAGAATTCGACAGAGGCAAGAAAATTTGAGAATGTTTACAAATCATTGTTTGATCGCTCTCCAGCCAAATCTTTCCCGGTTTATGCGTGTGTGGGTTATGATGCCTCGTTATATTTTATAGGGGGGCTTGCAAATGCTGAATTCGATATCAATGCTTTGACTTCTTCCAAGAATGGTGTACAGAGTGATTTTGAACTTTACCGTCCTGGTAACTGGACGGGAATGTTGAATCCTATAGTATATCTTGTAAGATTCACTCCGTACAATACGATTGAAAAGATTACAGTGAAATGAAAATAGTAAGATCCTATATATCGCTCGTTGTATTGTTCTTGCTGATAGTGTCGGCACAGATGTCGGGACAAACGCATTATTCATCGAATGTGTCGGTTGGTGTTAAAGGTGGTGTTGATTTGTCAAGAGTTAGTTTTACACCAAGTGTTAAACAAGGTTTCGCTCTTGGTGGCAACGCAGGAGTCACTTTCAGATATATTGAGGAGAATCATTTCGGTCTCATCGCAGAAGTGAATTTTGAGCAGCGGGGATGGAAAGAAAATTTTGAGGAATATCCGTATGAATATACCAGAACGTTGAATTATGTTCAGATTCCCTTTCTTGCTCATATCTATTTTGGCAGAAGAGGAAGATTCTTTTTCAATGCCGGACCGGAAATCGGATTCATGATTGGGGAATCTACCAGGGCAAATTTTGATTATAATAATATTGCGTCAATACCGGATTTTCCGGCAGCCCTGAGAACCACTTATCAATATCAGATGGCTGCTGAAAACAAAGTTGATTTCGGAATTTCTGCAGGTATTGGCGGTGAATTTAGTATCAGCCGTAGAAATTCGATATATATTGAAGGACGATTCTATTATGGTCTTGGAAATGTCCTAAAATCAGGAAGGACAGAGAATTTTAGGGGATCCAACTCCATGTCAATTATGGCGAGTGTCGGCTATTGGTTCCGAGTCAAATAAAAATTTAAATCGCTACAATAGAATATACCAAATCGTAAGGTATACGAGCACTGCTGGTGCGGCAAGAAGTAACGAATCAATTCTGTCGAGTATTCCGCCATGTCCCGGAAGTATTTTTCCGGAATCTTTAATGTGAAGTGTGCGTTTTATTAATGATTCCACCAGATCACCCCATGTGCCGAAAATGCTGACAACCGCGGAAAGACCGAGCCATAAAGGTAAATTAGATTCCAGACCGAAGAAATCTGAACAATACTTACAGAATATAAATGCTGCAGCCAGATTGAATATAAGACCACCAAAGAACCCTTCCCAAGATTTTTTAGGTGATATCCTTTCGAATAATCTATGGCGTCCGATGGTGCTTCCTACAAGAAATGCCCCTGTATCGTTTATCCATAAGAATAGGAAAACGGCAAGAAGGGTTTCCGGTTTGTTGAACATGTATGATATTCCCACAGCGCAGCCTAAAGGAACGCCAATATATATCTGGCTCATCATAGAATGCGCGAGGTTGCGAAGTGGATGCTCATCATTGATATACAACTCCTCAATAAACCTTCCAATCATTATCGCTATCCATAGTAATATCGGGAAAATATATACCCCAAAACACAAGGATACACATCCCGCAATATCAAGAAGAAGGGTGGGGATTCTGCGGACGTTTAGATCTGAACAAATCTTGGAAAATTCGATAATGGCAAGCACACCAAATATAGATGCCATTATAGCAACCGCTTCATGACCTGCCAGTATGCATCCTATAATAATTCCACAGTATATTATGCCCGATAATGTCCGCACCTTTAATTTCTTCAGATCCATTTCTATATTAAATTAGGTTTCAATTATAAGTATGACATCGAAATTATTTAATGTATTGATTAGTCAACGCATCTTTTTGCGTCTTTCCGGTGATTTAAGCGAGTTCAGGAAGGAGCAATGCCCGCATTGCTCCTTCCTGAACTCCCATAAATCCCTCGAAAATCCACTAAAAATATGCATTAACTAATTTGCGAGTCATACTTAAGACAAAGTTAATTATTATAAGGGATAATTGCAAGCGCACTTTAATTTATTGATAAAAGAATCGGGGAAAAACCTAAAAAGGTTTTTCCCCGATTGGATATAAACGAACTTTACTCTTCATTCACTTCCGGCGGAAGGGCTGCGAGACGATATTCATGTTTCTTTACGAATTTCAGAATTTCATCTCTTTCAGCACTTGGCTCAATATCCGATTCGATGCGTTTTATCGCATTGAAAGGAGAAGTCTGGCTTTGGTAGATATGCCTATAACATTGCGCTATGGCATCTATTATAGCTTCTGACTTCTTACCCTTTCGGAGAATATATGCATTGACTCCAAAATATTCAATAGGGTTATGAGCCATGATTGCGAATGGTGGCACGTTATTGTTTACCCTGCATCCACCTTTTATAAGAACCCACTCGGCGACATCACAATTCTCATGTACAAGTGCGTTTGATGACAAGATGGTAAAGTTGCCTATTTTGCATGCTCCTGCAATCTTTGCCGCATTACCGATCACCACGTAATTGCCAACTTCAGAATCATGACCGATATGGCTTTGCGCCATTATGAAAGAGTTGTTGCCGATTTTTGTGGATTTTCCTGCATGTATGCTGCGGTTGATGATCACATGCTCTCGGATGCAGTTGTTGTCTCCTATTTCAACAAATGATTCATCTCCTTTCCATCGGAAATCCTGAGGATCGGCTGCAATCACACATCCATCGAAAAAACGGTTGTTTTTCCCGATTCTTGCACCAGAACGGATGCTAACATGAGGTCCGATCACACATCCCTCACCGATTTCCACGTTGTCATCAATATATGCGAATGCATTTATTGTGACATTATCTCCAATTTTTGCGTTTGGATGTACAAACGCAAGAGGGCTGATTTGAAACATAGTATTAAGTTTTTGAGGTTAACCTTATCGTCCTCCACCAACTGCCTGATAGAGGCTAATGAGTGAAGCTACCTGAGTGTGCCAGCATGCAAGGCTCGAAAGCTGGGCGCTAAGAAGGCTCGAACGTGCTGTAAGAACTTCAAGGTAGGTTGTTTTCTGGTCCAAAGTTAATAATTCTTGAGTATATTCCACACTTTTTTCAAGATTATCTATCTGCTGCTCCAAAGATATTTTCTTGTCATTCACATTTGCTATTTGAGCGAGTGCGTTGCTGACATCAGAACTTGCAGTGAGCACGGCTTTTTCAAATGCGTTCATAGCCTGTTTCTGGCGAGCCTTTGCAGCCTCAAGAGTAGCGATGTTCTGACCGCGTGAGAAAAGCGGAGCGGCGAGCTGACCGGCAAGCTGTATAAACCACTTTCCGGGATTGGTGATCATGCTTCCAAGAAGATTTGTGAAACCGCCCTGTGCTGAAATTGAGAGAGTGGGGTAGAATGCCGCGCGTGCGCTATTGGTGGTATAGTATGCGGCTGCGAGTCCTCTTTCTGCAGCGCGGACATCCGGACGGACTGCCAGATATGACATTGGAATTCCATTCCTGACATCTACGGGAAGAGAAAAATTCAAATCGGATGTTACCTCCCATTCGCGAGGATATGTGCCCAGAAGTGTTGAAAGCGTATTGGAGGTTGTAACAATACTCTGTTTGATATCCGGTATTGATGCCATAATGCTCCAATAGTTAGCAGCGCTTTGAACCACGGCAGCTTCATTTACATATGCTGCCTCTTTCATAGCTTTCATTGATTCGACCTGATCTTTCCAGATTACAGAGGTGCGTTCCGTAAGATCAAGTTGCTGTTTAAGAAGCACGAGAGCATAATATGTATTGGCGACACCGCAAATAATCTGTGAACGAACAGCCTGTTCATAATCTTCCATCTGCTCTACACTAACCTTTGCGCCACGTTTGCGGTTAAGGATTTTACCGAATACATCAATCTCCCAGTTTGCAGCCAATGGTATGCTGTAACTCCAGTTCATATGACTTCCGCCATAACTTGCTGATCCACCGTTCGGATTAAGTGCAAGCGAAGGGAAATAGCTTAATTTAGCACCTTTAAGCTGAGCCTGAGCTATCTCGACATTATGACGAGCATCATCAAGGTCATGATTGTTTTCGAGTGCCTGGCGTATATAGCTCTGGAGAAGAGGGTCGGTAAATACTTTTTCCCATCCAAGGTATTCGAGTGATGCAGAATCAACCGGCTGTTCGGTTGCTTTACGGAAATCCTCGACGATAGCGTTTTCCTCTGAAGGAAGTTCGTATTTCTGGTAGATGTGACAGCTGCTCATCGCAACTGTCAACACTACCAACATTATATAATTAATTATTTTGTTCATTTCTCTATTATTCTCTTGTTATACTGTATTGCTCAATCTCGGAAGTAACACCCGTATTGTCTTTATCTTTCCACTTCGGAGGAGTGATCTTCTCCTGGATAAGCTGGAATGCCACAAACATCGCAGGAACTATCAGAACCTGAAGGATCATACCTATTAACATACCTCCGATAGCTCCTGAACCGAGCGCGTTGTATCCGTTTGCACCGGCTCCAGTAGCGAACATCAGCGGGAGAAGACCGATGATCATCGCGAGTGAAGTCATGAGGATAGGACGCAAACGGGCAGTTGCTCCCTGTATGGCTGATTGAACAACGCTAAGACCTGTCCTTCTTCTTTCAAGAGCGAACTCAACAATAAGGATGGCATTCTTTGCCAAAAGACCAATAAGCATGATGAGCGCAATCTGCAGATATATGTTGTTGTCAATACCCATGAATCTTGCGAAAAGGAATGTGCCCATCAAACCGAAAGGAACTGAAAGGATAACTGCCCACGGAATAATGTAGCTCTCATATTGTGCTGACAAGAGGAGATAGACAAAGAGGAGCACGAGTGCGAATATGTAGGCAGTTTGACTGCTGCCACCCTTTGCTTCCTCGCGGGTCATTCCCGAGTATTCATAGCCGAATCCGGTTGGAAGCATTTCCGCCCCCACTTCTTCAATTGCTCTTACCGCATCTCCCGAAGAGAAACCAGGAGCCGGTTGACCGGTTACGGCAATTGAGGTAAACATGTTGAATCGGTTGATGATGTCAGGACCGTAAACACGTTTTAGAGAAACGAAGTTATCAATAGGAGCCATTGTGGCGCCGTTTCTTACTTTTATTCTCTTCAATGTCTCTGGCGATACACGGGCTTCCGGGTTAGCTTGCATCATGACGCGGTAAAGCTTACCGAATTTATTGAAGTTTGACACGTACATACCACCGTAATATCCCTGCAGCGCGGAAAGAATCTGATTCTGCGTGAGTCCTGCCTGTTTGATTTTTGCAACATCGAGTTCAACCAGATATTGTGGGAAGGTCGGATTGAATGTAGAATATGCCATCTGAATCTCAGGACGTGCGTTCAGGGCTGCTATGAATCTCTGATAAACTGCAAAGAAGTTATTAAGGTCGCCACCGGTCTTATCCTGAAGTTTGATCTCAAAACCACTCGTTGCAGAATATCCGGGAATCATAGGAGGCGTGAAGAACATGATACGCCCGTCTTTTATCTGAGAACATTTCTGATATAGTTGACCCAGCACGGCATTTGCATTTTCAGTCTTTTCATCTCGCTCTTCCCAAGGACGGAGTTTGATAATAAATGATCCATATGTGTTGCCTTGACCACCGACAAAACTGTAACCGGTGATTGCGTTACGTGTCTGGATTGCATTGATTGTTCCGCAGATACTGTCAACCTGATCCATAATGGATTTGGTTTTTTCCAAAGCGGTTGCAGGTGGCATATCCACTACGCCCATGATTGTGCCCGTGTCTTCCTGAGGCACCATTGAGGTTGCGGTGGTGCTCATAAGCCATACAAGAACAGCAATTGAAGCAGCAACTATTGTAAATCCTGTAATTTTATGGCGTATGAACCATCCAGATGCAACGTTATAGACTTTAAGCAATTTATTGAATCCCTTATTGAAGAAATCTATAAATTCCTTGGAGAACAGACCTGCAACTGCGAATATGGCTACAACCACGGCAATGACGCCTTTCATTACGTTTTCGAAGTCAAACCATCCCATCATAAGGAATGCTATCGCTGCGATTATCAGGAGAAGTGTTATTATGGGCGGGAATTTAAGACGGAAACGTTTCTTATATGTCTCTTTTACAACCTCGCCTGCCGCAGAGTAAGCATCTTTCATGCGCTCTTTGAGCGGTTTCTCGTCCTCTTTTTTATGAGGCTTAAGGAATAGAGCACAGAGTGCTGGAGATAATGTGAGCGCGTTGACAGCGGACAGGCCGATCGACATTGCCATAGTCAGACCGAACTGGCGATAGAACACACCGGATACACCACCCATAAATGACACCGGTATAAACACGAGCATCATTACGAGGGTGATAGATACAAGTGCTCCTGCGATCTCGCTCATCGCGTCAATTGCGGCACGCTTGGAAGATGTGTATCCTTCATCAAGTTTTGCGTGGACAGCTTCGACGACGACTATGGCATCATCGACCACTATCGCAATTGCCAGCACCAAAGCTGACAGAGTGAGAAGGTTGACTGAGAAACCGAAAATGTTCATCAGGAAGAATGTACCGATCAATGCGACTGGTATCGCAATTATAGGTATTAAAGTTGACCGGAAATCCTGAAGGAATATGAACACTACAAGGAACACCAGCACGAATGCTTCGATAAGAGTCTTGACAACCTCATGAATAGAAGCGAAAAGGAAGTCGTTGACACTCATAGTTGTAATTATCTTCACTCCTTCGGGTGCCTCTTTCTGGAATTTATCGAGCTCTTTCTGTATATCTTCAACAACCTGTGTAGCATTAGAGCCAGCCGACTGGAATACGATTGCCGAACATCCGATATGTCCGTTTGTCGTTGAGTGGAAACCATATGAAAGACGACCGAGTTCTATATCCGCCACATCTTTAAGCCTAAGGATCTCGCCATCTTGGGAGGCACGGATGATTATATCGCCAAATTCGGTTTCATCCTGTAAACGTCCTTTATAACGCATTACATACTGAAAACTCTGATTTCCGTTCTCACCAAACTGACCTGGAGCCGCTTCAATATTTTGCTCTGCAAGTGCAGCTGAAATATCTGTAGGCATAAGACCATATTGTGCCATAACATCCGGTTTGAGCCAGATGCGCATACTATAGTCAGCACCCATCACCATGGCATCACCTACACCCGATACACGTTTTATAACCGGGATGATGTTGATTGCCATATAGTTTTCGATGAATTCTTCAGAATACTTACCGTCCGCATCGTAAACGTTAAATACCATAAGCATGGAGCTTTGGCGTTTCTGGGTGATTACACCAACCTGGTTAACCTCTGCAGGAAGGAAACTTGCCGCTTTTGCCACACGGTTTTGAACGTCTACGGCAGCCATATCCGGATCCATGCCAGGTTTGAAGTAAACAGTTATCGACGCAGAACCATTGTTTGCGGCAGAAGAATACATATAGTCCATGTTCTCCGCACCATTTATCTGCTCTTCAAGAGGTGCGATAACTGAATTCAACACACTCTGTGCATTTGCACCCGTATATGTCGTTGAGACCTGTATGGTTGGAGGCGCGATATCCGGATATTGTTCAATTGGGAGAGAGGCGAGACCGAGGATACCGAATATGACGATAAAAATCGAAATAACGGTAGATAGTACCGGCCTATTTATAAATGTTGATAAATTCATTGCTCAAAAATTATTTCTTTGGTTTGATAACCATATCATCCTTGACTGTAATACCCACTCCTTCGGTTACGATCACATCCCCAGGTTTTAAACCGCCTGTTACGATATAATTTTTGCCGTCATTTTCAGCTGCAATCTGAATGGGAGTGGAATGTACTTTGCTTGAATCACCCACAACATAGCAGAATTTCATATCCTGTATTTCGTATGTCGCATTCTGTGGAATCAAAATGGCACTGCTGCGTGTTGACGGAATGAGAACCTGCCCGCTGTTTCCGCTACGTAACATTCCTTTGGGATTTGGGAATAAAGCTGTTGCCGAGGCAGCTCCGGTTGAGGGATCAATAACTCCTGATATTGAGATAATTTTACCTGGATATTCATAACGCTCTCCGTTTGCAAGGAGAAGTGTAACTGCCGGCATCTGTGCGATAGCTTCCTGTATTGAGCGACTGCCATTGTCGGTCATGTTAAGAATATCTTTTTCGTTAAGAGAGAAAGTCGCTCTCATATCGCTGCTGTTGGAAAGAACAGTCAGGAGTGTTGAAGGTGAAACCAATGATCCTTCACGGAAATCTATTGTTCCGACTATGCCGGCTGCCGGAGCGGTTACAACAGAATACGAAAGATTTTTACGAGCGTTTACAAGATTTGCCTGAGCCTGATGCAGTTGGGCTTTTGCTGCATTTAAAGCATCTTGCGATGTCTGATACGCAGGAGCACTGATGATGTTCTTATCGTAAAGAATTTTATTATTGTTTGCATTGGTTTGGGCTGTATTGACATTTGCCTGGGCTACAGCAACTGCTGCATTGGCTGCATCAACAGCTGCCTGAAGGCTAACCTGATCAATTGTAAAGAGCACTTGACCTTTATTAACTCGTTGTCCTTCCTCAACATTTACTTTTGTCAGGAAGCCGGAGATCTGCGGTCGGATTTCAACATCGTTTTCTCCACGAAGAGATGTTGGATAGCCTGTTTCAAGTTTTGCATCTTCTTCTCCGATCGTCATCACGGCGAGTTCCGGAGCTGCACCCTGTTGCTGTTGGTTGTTTCCTTTGCATGAGGGAAGAATCATTGCCACTGTTAAAGCAGACAGTGACAAAGCATACAATTTTCTGACTTTCATATTGATATGATTTGTTTAATTGTTTACCTGTTATAGTGCTTTGACGCAAATTACTGATATGAAGTAACCGGGTCTGAATCTTTTTTTAATAAATTTCACTACAAAATTAACAATTAATGTTATGAAAAAATATTAAAAAGTCTAAAAATGCGAAAATTTGACCAATAATGAGTTGGTTGGAAAACTAAAATTTAATTTTTAGTTTTCAAGCGTATAAAATATAATCTCGATTTCAGGTCGAGATTACTAATAATTATGAGGAATCAGTTTAATTGTGAGATTATGTGTTCAACACATTCAAATGTCTTTTCGGGAGCCTTATCCCAAAAATCTACATATTGTGATATGTTCTCCGTGGCGCCAGGTGTGTCGCTCATTACTCTTACAATGGCAAATGGCACTCCACACTTAGTGCATGTCTGTGCGATTGATGCTGATTCCATGTCGACAGCGAGTGCATCTGGAAAATTGCTTTTAATTTCAGCAACTTCATCTGCAGTATGAATAAATTTGTCACCACTACATATAAGTCCAAATTTAATGTCTGGATTATCATTGAATATTTTTTTCCCGATTTCAAGCACCTCGGCGGAGGGTATGAATTTTTGTGCATAACCGTCTGCCGCTCCATATTCTGTGCCGGGACCACACCATACATCATGATACGCTACGTTGTTTGCAATCAAGATTGAACCAACGCCCAATGTGCCATCCACACCTCCGGCAACACCGGAATTGATGACAAGATCTGGCTTATGTTCACATATCAATCTATATGTATTTAGAGCTGAGTTGACTTTCCCAATGCCGCATTTTCCTACTATTACTAATTGTGAACCAATTTTTCCAGAATAATAAACCGATTCATCAACATGAATCTCTGTTCTCTCGGGCATTTGATTAAGGATCAGGTTCAGTTCCTTGTCCATTGCCACTAATATTGCAACTTTCATATGCTGTCAAATTTCATTTATTTCGCAAAATTAGTTAATTTTGTCCGTTATTTTATAATCTTTGACCTTTGTCTTTAACATTTTTGTGTGATGGGGGTCGTAATTGCATTGATATGAAGATTATTAAAGTTTGGAATGACAATCCCTCTGAGAAACAGCTGTCTGATATCTGTAAAGATATTGAGGCAGGTAATATCGCTATATTACCGACTGATACTCTTTACGGAATATGTTGTGATGCTTTAAATATAAAAGCCATAGAAAAGATATGTAAGCTAAAAGGAATAAATCCTGATAAGGTGAACCTGTCAATAATCTGTTCTGACATTTCTATGGCAGCTGACTATTCTAAAATTAATGATGCTGAATTCAGACTGATAAAAGCCAACACGCCCGGTCCTTTTACTTTCCTTTTGCGGTCGTCATCAACTTTGCCCAAGGTGTTCAAAGGGCGTAAGACTGTTGGCATAAGGATTCCTGATTGTTACATAGCGAGGGAAGTCGTTCGGTACCTTGGGCATCCATTACTCACAACATCCATACAATATGATGAAGATGATTATGCTGTTAATCCGGAATTGATTGCGGAAAAATATGACACGCAAGTCGATTTATTGATTGAGGGAGGGGAAGGGGGACTTATTCCTTCCACTATTATAGATTGTACCGGAGACATTCCTGAAATTATCAGGGAAGGTAAAGGAGAACTGAAATAATTGTTATGCATATAGCCAGACAACAGCTTAAAAATTCCATGCTTCCTATTGCAATGGTAGGAGGTGCCGTTTTTTATAAATGGATGGGATATCTGACTTTTCTGTCGCCATATCTCATCTTTCTTATGTTGTTTATCACTTATTGTAAATTGCAGTTGAAAGACTTTCGTCCGAAGAAGGAACACTTGGTATTGCTGTGTGTGCAGATGGGATTAGCGGCGGGATTTTATTTTATTCTTTCTCCTTTAAATCATATTGTGGGAGAGGGAGTTTTTATTTGCATATTTATCCCGACAGCTACTGCTGCTCCTGTCATCACTTCGATGCTCGGAGGCAGTATTTCTTTTGTGGCTACTTATTCACTTTTGTGTAATGCGTTTGTGGCGGTAGTTGGTCCGGTTGTGCTTGCTGCAATTGGAGATAATCCTGACATGTCATTTGTAGAGTCTTCATTATTGATATGTTCCAAGGTGTTTCCTTTGATTATCGGTCCGCTGGCTGTTGCCATGATGTTGAGGTATCTGATGCCCAATATTCATTCTAAAATTGTGAATCATCAGAGTCTGTCTTTCTATCTTTGGGCAGTATCATTGTTCATTATTGTTGGCAGTTGTGTAAGCTTCACGATAAATACATGGGATGACAAACAGATTCCGACTGTCTCGATGCTTGTGATAGGAGCGTTGGCAGTGTGCCTTTTACAGTTTGCAATCGGTCGTAGAATAGGGGGGCATTTTAAAGACAAGGTGTCTGGCGGTCAAAGTCTGGGACAGAAAAACACGGTTCTTGCCGTGTGGCTTGCTCTTACCTATATGTCACCTATAGCGTCTATTGCACCTGCAGCATATATCGCGTGGCAGAATATTGTTAATTCCTGGCAGCTGGTTAGAAAAACATCTTCGGAACATATGTAGGGTGACAACACTCAGGTTGCATATGCTGTGATAAATTAATTGTGTGTGTTATCGCAATTCTTTTTGGAGATACTGTCCTTATTATATGATGCGCATTTATCAGATAGCGTGCATCCGCAACATGCACCCTTCTTTTTTTTTCTTTTGATAAATTTTATCACAAGCCAGATCAAGGCTGCAATAATAATCAAGCCTACAGCTGTATATTGAATTGCGAGATTTCTATCCATCGCTATTGACTTTTGCTTTTATTGGAAGATTTTTTGCTTTTACCGGATCCTTCTTTTTTGTTTTCTCCGTTATCTACTTTATTAACGCCGGTATTGTCTTGTTGTTCGGCGATGATGCGACGATTGGAATTGTCTTTAAGCACTGACAATACAATCTCTGATATCATTTCTTTCAGTTGGGAAATGAACTCAGCCGCACTATACTCACCTTTCTCAATCTGTCGCAATCGTCCTTCCCATATGCCGGTTAGTTTTGCGCTTTTCAATAGTTCTTCCTGAATTATTGATATAAGATCGATGCCGGCTGGGGTTGCCCTCAGCGATTTACGTTCTTTACGGATATATCCTCTTTTATATAGAATCTCAATTATGGCAGCCCTTGTTGACGGACGTCCGATGCCGTTGGCTTTAAGAGCATCCCGCAATTCTTCATCCTCAACAGACGCTCCCGCTGTTTCCATTGCTTTAAGCAATGTTCCTTCTGTATAATATTTGGGGGGCTGGCTTGTCTTTTTTACCAGTTTAGGCTGATGCGGTCCTGATTCACCTTTTGTGAAGGCGGGAAGGACAGCTGTGTCGTCTTCCTTTTTATCGTCGTCACTTTTATCTTCCTCAACGGTGGATGAAATCCCTTTTCTCGTTTGATACACAAATTTCCAGCCCTGGTCTATTATTACCCTTCCTGTGGCTTTAAATTTGTATTTGTCAGCTTCCGCCTTTACCGATGTTTGTTCGAAAACACAATCAGGATAAAACACACATATGAACCTTAGTGCAATAGTATCGAATACATTCCTTTCGTCCATGGTGAGGGTAGAGGGGATTGGCTGTCCGGTAGGGATTATTGCATGATGGTCAGTGACTTTTGAATTGTCAAATACCTTTTTGCTTTTTTTGAGTTTTTCCCCTCTCAATGGCTGGAGCACGTCGGCATAACTTTGACTGATGCCATTCAAAATACCCTTACATTTAGGATACATGTCATCTGTAAGATAGGTCGTATCTACGCGTGGATAGGTGGCAAGTTTCTTTTCATATAAAGACTGAATGGCTTTCAATGTTGCGTCTGCTCCCATTCCGAATTTTTTGTTGCATTCCACCTGAAGCGATGTCAGATCGAAAAGGCGAGGAGGAGCTTCCTTCCCTTTCTTCTTTTCTATGTCCGTGATTACCAGGGGATATTTTGCCACCTCAGCCACAATCTGCTCACCATCCTGCATCGTGTCAAATGGTTTTAATGCGGAAGAAAACAGAGTGTCGCGGTATACGGTTTTCAGTTCCCACGTATCTTTTGGCACGAAATTCTCTATTTCCAATTGTCTGTTAACAACGAGTGCCAGTGTAGGAGTCTGAACCCTACCTACTGACAGAATCTGGCGGTCTTTACTATATTTTATGGAATATAATCGCGTTGCGTTGATGCCAAGAATCCAGTCTCCGATTGCTCGACAAAGTCCAGCAGTATACAAAGGCTCTAACTCTTCGTGACTTCTAAGATGTGCGAAACCTTCTTTTATTGATTCGTCTGTCAGAGAACTGATCCACAATCGTTTGATCGGCTTTTTACATCCAGCTTTCTGCATCACCCATCTTTGAATCAGTTCACCCTCTTGTCCGGCATCACCGCAATTTATCACCTCGTCACATTGTTCTATAAGCGTCTTGATTGTATTGAATTGCGTCTCAATGCTTTGTTGAGGAATTAATTTTATTCCGAATTTTGGTGGAATCATAGGAAGCGACGACAGTGACCATCTTTTCCAGTCAAGAGTATAGTCCGCCGGTTCTTTAAGGGTGCAAAGATGTCCGAAGGTCCATGTCACACAATATCCATTACCTTCGTAATATCCCGGTTTTTGTGTGCTGGCTCCAAGTATCCGGGCTATGTCTCGACCAACACTCGGTTTCTCAGTGATGCAGAGTATCAATTTATTACAAATTTTTAGCTTCGTTCCAGATTTTATCCATTTCAGCGAGAGTCAATTCTTTTATTGGTTTTCCCATCGCCTTTGCTTTTTCTTCGATGTGATTGAATCTCTTTATGAATTTTATATTGGTTTTTTCAAGAGCATTCTCCGGATCAACCCCATAAAGCCTGGCTGCATTGATGACAGAAAAGAGAAGATCTCCAAATTCTTCTTCCAGTCTGTTTTGGCTATCGTTATTTTCAATTTCTTCTTCAACTTCCGATATTTCTTCCTTTACCTTATCCCAAACCTGACGACGGTCTTCCCAGTCAAAGCCGACGTTTCTGGCTTTCTCCTGGATCCGATTAGCCTTGATCATGGCTGGCAAAGCACTTGGAACTCCCCCGAGAACAGTTTTGTTTCCTTTTCTTTCTTTAAGTTTAATCTCTTCCCAGTTTTGAGCAACTTCATCTGCATTATTGACATTGATATCTCCATAAATATGCGGATGACGGAATTTTAGCTTTTCAACAAGTGAATCACATACGTCCGCTATATCGAAATTGCCATATTCTTCCGCAATGCGTGAATAGAATGCGATATGAAGCAAAACATCGCCGAGTTCCTTCCGTATATTCGGAATGTCGCAGTTTATAATTGCGTCAGCAAGCTCGAAAACCTCTTCTATGGTGTTCGGCCGAAGTGATTCATTGGTTTGTTTTGCATCCCAGGGACATTTGACACGTAGAGTGTCCAGAACATCAAGGAAATCTCCGAATGCCCGGAGTTTTTCCTCTTTTGTATGCAGTTGTTTCATGTTTTCCAATATTAGGATGTTTTCTTATTTTCTGCAAAATTAGTCATTATTTGTGGAATAATTATTATCTTTGTGGATTGAAATCGTTTGTATGAATAAAATATTAAATCCAGCAAGTGTAAAAGAGTTTACTACTCTATTGGAACAGAGCGAAAAGATCGTTCTGACGTGTCATGTGCATCCTGATGGAGATGCCATCGGCAGCACAATGGGTTTATGGCATTTACTGAAATCTTTAGGCAAACAGCCATCTGTGGTTGTTCCGGACGTGCCGCCGAGATCTTTGCGATTTATACCGGATTTCAATGAAATCGCAGTATATACCAGACATGATCCGTATTGCACCCGCCTTGTGGAAGAGAGTGACCTGATTATTTGTTGTGATTTCAACAAACCGTCACGTCAGGATCATCTGGCTCCTCTAATTCAGAGTGCTAAGGCAAAAAAAGTGCTGATCGACCACCATGAGGGACCGGATATTGATTGTGTGATTGAGTTTTCTTATCCCGAAATGTCATCGACATGTGAACTGGTTTTTAGAATTATCGCTGCATGTGGCTTATATAGCGATATTGATAGAAATTGCGCCACTTGTCTTCTTACAGGCTTGATTACAGACACTCAGAATTTCACTGTTAATTGTCGTAATTCGGATGTTTATGAGATTTTGACAAAGCTCATGGAAAAAGGAGCTGAGAAGACAAGGATAATAGATGAATGTGTCAAGGCATGCAGCTATGATAGTTTGCGTCTGAAATCATACGCCTTATATAAGAAATTGGAGATTTTTCCTGATCATAGAGGATGCCTCGTAACACTTTCCAAGGAAGAGCTTGACATGTTCCACTATGAGAAAGGAGATACGGAAGGACTTGTAAACGAAGCGTTGAATATTCGAGGAATGGTATATTCGATTTTCATGCGAGAGGATCCAGACTGCATTAAGGTTTCGGCGCGTAGTAAGGCAAATTTCCCAGTATCAAGGATTTGTTCGGATCTTTTCAATGGAGGGGGGCATTTGCAGGCTTCCGGCGGTGAGTTTTATGGCTCACTGGATGAATGCAGGAAGCTTTTGATCGATAATCTGGATAATTATGATACTTATCTACCAAAAAGATTTGAGAAACTTGAAGTCAGGTAGTCGCAATAAGTTTTAGCCCCTGTTTAAGAAATAGATTTAGTTAATGTATTAAAGAATTAATATAAACATCATAAATGAAAATAAAAACAAAAATAATGATGCTTTCGATGCTATTTGGCATCGCAGTTGTTGTTAGCAGTTGTGAAGACACTAAAAGTTATTCAGAACTTCTGACAGAGGAAGAACATGCAGTGAATTGGTATCTTGCTCAGCATACCGTGTCTTTGCAGATTCCTGAAAATAGTAATTTTGAGGTGGGAGAGAATGCTCCTTATTATAAAATGGATAAGGATGGGTATGTTTATATGCAGGTTATAAGCAAAGGGGATATGGATGATCGACCGGAAAAAGGGAATCTGGTATATTTCCGTTTTATGCGTCTGAACCTTAAGAATTATCAATCGTCTGGCGGAGAAGTTTGGGAAGGGAATTCTGAAGATTTTGAAAATGCTTGGCCGAATACAAGTCTTGTCTATGGCAATAATGTGCTTACATCAACAACTCAGTATGGAGAAGGGATTCAGGTGCCACTGGAATATCTCGGATATAATTGTGAGGTGAATCTGGTGATTAAATCTCCGGAGGGATTCACTTCAGATGCAAGCCAATGTATTCCCTATGTATACAATATCCGTTATTTCAGAGCGGAATATTGATCTTAGAGTACTCTAAAAATTTACATACTGTTTAACCAATATTAATTTCATATCGTGTCACTTATAAAATCAATTTCAGGTATCCGAGGCACAATCGGAGGCAAGCCGGGAGACGGACTCAGCGCCGTTGACGTTGTTAAGTTTACAGCTTCTTATGCATCGTTTATAAGAGAAACATATAAAGGCGAAAGCAATGCTATTGTTGTGGGTCGCGATGCCCGTTTATCCGGCAAGATGGTCGAAAATCTTGTAGTCGGAACGCTTATGTCGATGGGATTCGATGTAATTAATATTGGAAAAGCATCAACCCCGACAACAGAACTTGCTGTGACAGGAGAAAACGCTTGTGGAGGTATCATAATAACGGCAAGTCACAATCCAGTGCAGTGGAATGCTCTGAAATTGCTGAATCATAAAGGTGAGTTTCTTTCTGATAAGGAAGGAAAAGAAGTCATAAGAAGAGCTGAAGAGGATGCTTATGAGTTTGCTGACGTGTTCGATCTTGGTCATGAGTTCAAGAATGAGACGTGGGGAATGCGCCATGTGGAGATGGTTAAAGCCTTGAAACTTGTGGATGCAGAAGCTATCGCCAATAAGAATTTTACAGTAGCTATTGATGGCATTAATTCGATAGGTGGCGATATCATACCTTTATTGCTTCGTTCTCTCGGTGTGAAAAATATAATCGAGTTAAACTGTGAGTCAACAGGTAAATTCGCACATACTCCTGAACCCATACCGCAGAATCTTACCGGTATCTCTGCGGTTATGAAGGAAAAGAAAGCAGATGTGGGTTTTGTCGTTGATCCTGATGTTGATCGTCTTGCCATTGTCATGGAAAATGGAGAGATGTTCGTGGAGGAGAATACGCTTGTTGCTATTGCCGACTATGTGCTATCCAATACGCCTGGTTCTACCGTTTCCAACCTCAGCAGTTCCCGCGGGCTCAGAGATGTAACTCGTGCGCATGGTTGCGACTATTCTGCTGCAGCTGTTGGCGAAGTGAATGTAGTAACTAAGATGAAGGAAGTAGGAGCTGTAATTGGAGGAGAGGGTAATGGCGGAGTTATCTATCCGGAAATCCATTATGGTCGTGATGCTCTTGTAGGCGTGGCTCTATTCCTTACATTAATGGCAAAATCTGGGAAGACCGTATCCGAAATCAAGTCGGGGCTTCCACAATATGAAATTGCCAAGAATAAAATCGAACTTACTCCCGATATCGATGTTGATGCCATACTTGAGGCAGTGAAGAAGCACTTCTCAAATGAAGAAGTAAATGACATAGATGGTGTGAAAATTGATTTTAAAGATTCCTGGGTGCATCTTCGCAAATCAAATACCGAACCGATTATACGCATATATAGTGAGGCGGAGACTATGGCAAAGGCAGATGAACTCGCAGAGAGTATTAAACAAATTATAAACAGTCTCAGTTAAGAGACTTCTGTGTAAATAAAATCCGTATGTTGAAGAAATTCTTTCTAAACACTCTTTCTTCTTTTGTTGGAGCTTGGATCGCATTGATTCTTTTCGGGATCGTTGGTATTATTGTAGCTGTCGGTCTCGTTGCTAATATTCAGGGAACAGAGAGTTCTGTCGGTGTTAAGAAACACTCCATACTTACTCTTGAACTTAATGGCACTATTGTTGAATCAGAGACTCCAACTTCAATAGATTACATCACATTGATGTCGGGGAATGTAGACAAGCCGCAAACGCTTAATGTGATAGTAGAAAGTCTAAAGGAGGCGGCAAACAATAAAGACATTGATGCTTTGTATATAAAATGCGGTGCTGCTTCTGCGTCTCCTGCAACTTTCAATGCCATAAGGACAGCCGTAAAGGATTTTAAGAAATCAGGAAAGAAAATCTATGCCTACGGAGACGCATTTACGTTAGGAACATATTATGTGGCAAGCGTTGCTGACAAAATCTACCTTAATCCCTATGGACAGATTGCTATTCAGGGCTTAGGTTCGACTACTATGTTTCTTAAGGGCTTGTTTGATAAATTAGGGGTTGAGTTTCAAGTAGTCAAGGTCGGTACATTTAAATCGGCAGTTGAACCCTACATATCCACGCAGATGAGTGATCCGGCTCGAGCACAGCTTGATACGCTTTTTACTACGATGTGGGATTATATGAAAAAGGGTATCTGTGAGAATAGAAAGAAACTCACATCAGCTGAAATTGATTCTTTGGTTAACAATGGCTTGATGTTTTCATCGGCAGATATGGCAGTGAAGGCAGGACTCGTGGATGAAGCTGTATATGAGAGGACAATGGATGAACGTCTCGCAAAACTTATAGATGTTGACAAGAAAAAGTTGAATTTTGTATCTCCGTCAACTCTTACGGGACAATTGCCTTGGACGGATGCATACTCAAGCAAAAATAATATAGCAGTGCTTTATGCAACAGGTGAGATCGTTGATGGAGCGTCAACCGGTATAAATTATCAGAAACTGGTTCCAATTATTACACAATTGGCTGATGATGATAATATAAAGGGGCTTGTTCTCAGAGTGAATTCACCAGGCGGCTCTGCGTTCGGAAGCGACCAGATTGGGGAAGCTCTTGATTATTTCCAATCAAAAAAGAAACCATTGGCAGTATCTATGGGAGATTATGCTGCATCTGGGGGATATTGGATTTCGTGTGGTGCGGACAGGATTTTTGCGGATCCTTTGACAATAACAGGATCTATCGGAATTTTCGGATTAATACCGAATGTTAAAGGTCTTGCCGATAAGGTTGGTGTAAATTTGCAATCGGTTGCAACTAATCCTGATGCGGACTTCCCTACCATGTATACTCCAATGAACGAACGGCAGCTGGCTATCATGCAGAAATACGTAAATAGCGGATATGATAGATTTATAAAGCGAGTGGCGAAGGGTAGGAAAATGTCGGAGGCGAAAGTGCGGCTTATTGCTGAAGGACGTGTATGGAACGCAATGAAGGCTAAAGAGATAGGCTTGGTGGATGAACTCGGGTCTCTAAACAATGCCATCGAATGGACTGCGAAAAAAGCTGATGTTTTCAGTAAATATGATATATCAGTCTATCCGGTTTATGAGCCATCCATATGGGATATGATTTCATCAAGTGATCTTGAGGCTGCGAAAATTATGAAGGCCTCTTACACTGACAATGTCAATGATTTTGCGATAGAATTAGCGCAAAAAATATTGTCGCGTAACAGGATTTTGGCGCGGATGCCAGAATTTGAAATAGTCATAGGAAGGTAGGGTTGTTATTTTACGAGTTATGACAGCTGAGACAAAGACAAAAATATTGAAGTATATGCTGACTCCGTTTTCATGGATTTACGGATCTGTCATGGCTGTGCGTAACTGGATGTTTGATAACAATATATTGCCACAGGAAGAGTTTGATATACCTATAGTGAGCGTCGGAAACCTTACAGTTGGTGGTACAGGAAAAACACCACATACTGAGTATATTGTAGAAATGCTTGCAATGGAATACAACACCGCAGTGCTTAGTAGGGGGTACAAGAGAAAAACTAAAGGTTTTATCCTTGCAAACTCAAACAGCACTCCTGATAGTGTTGGCGATGAACCTCTTCAGATATATCACAAATTCGGCTATAGGGTAAAGGTTGCTGTATGTGAGGATCGACGTAAAGGTATCCGAGAGTTGATCCGTCAGTTTCCTAATCTGGAGCTTATTGTGCTTGATGATGCATTCCAACATCGTTACGTTAAGCCTAAAGTCTCGGTGTTATTAATGGATTACAATCGTCCTCTTTATAATGATAGGCTGCTTCCTTTAGGGCGTTTAAGGGAGAGCCCTCATCAAATAAACAGGGCAGATATGGTTATTGTCACTAAGTGTCCCAATGATATAACACCTCTTGATTTCAGGCTCGTCCAGAAAAATCTTGATCTTATGTCATTCCAAAAACTGTATTTTTCCAGATATACTTATGGAGGCTTATTGCCTGTATTCCCCGATGATGAACCATATCAGGCATCACTTGGCGAATTGACAAAGAATGATACGGTTCTGCTTCTTAGCGGAATTGCTAATCCGAGAGGATTCGTAAGGCATTTCAGGAATTATCCTTTCAAGAAAAATGTGTGTCATTTCCCCGATCATCATAATTTTACGAGGGAGGATCTTGAAAACATCAAAAAGAAGTTTGATACATTGCCGGGTGAAAGGAAAATTATCCTTACAACCGAAAAAGATGCAGTAAGATTGGCATATAATCCATATTTCCCAACAAAACTGAAGCAGATAACTTATTTTATGCCGATAGCGGTCAAGATGATAAACGGACTTGAATGTTCAGACTTCATATCAGATTTAAAAAAGGAAATAGATTCGCCAGCGGATTGATACTTTTTGCACTGTCAGTTGTTAATTCTAAAGGATGTTTTTAACAGCTTATTGATAAGTACGTCAGATCGAAATATTGAATAATCTGGATGTCGTATTTTAAATAGCTGAATTAATTATAATAATTATAATTTTCATTTATATAACCCTAAATCGAAAACAAATGGAAAAATCTTATTTAGAGAAGATAAAGGAGACCGCGGAATTCATTAGCACTGAAGTTGGTGAGCTTCCCAAAGTTGCTGTTATCCTCGGCTCAGGTCTCGGTGATCTTGTTAATCATATAGATATCAAGAAAGAAATTGATTACCATAACATTCCGAACTTCCCTGTGTCAACAGTGGAGGGTCATGCCGGTAAATTGATCTTTGGCAATCTCGGTGGCAAGTATATCATGGCAATGCAGGGGCGCTTTCATTATTATGAAGGATATAATATGAAGGAAGTTACATTCCCTGTTAGGGTCATGAAAGAGTTGGGAGTTGAAACGTTGTTTGTCAGCAATGCCGCCGGCGGCATGAACAAAGAATTTAAGGTTGGTGATGTAATGGTTATTACTGACCATATCAATCTGTTCCCTGAAAATCCGCTTCGTGGAAAGAATTATGATGAGCTGGGTGTTAGATTTCCAGCAATGACAGAAGCATATTCTCATGCTCTAATCAACATGGCTGATGACATTGCCCGCGAAACAGACATTCGTCTTATGCATGGCGTATATGTGGGTACTACAGGTCCAACATTCGAAACACCTGCTGAATATGAGTATTTCCGTGTTATTGGAGGAGATGCGGTAGGAATGTCTACAGTTCCTGAAGTCATCGTCGCAAATCATGCAGGCATAAAGGTATTTGGAGTTTCTGTGATCACAGACCTTGGTGGCAAAGATATAAAAGAAATTCCTACGCACGAGGAGGTACAGAAAGCAGCTGTCAAAGCGCAGCCCGTTATGACAGCTGTTATAAAGGAAATGCTTTCAAGACTTTGATTTTTTGATGGAAAATAAACACACAGAAATATCAACCCTTGGTGAATTCGGTCTGATAGACCGACTCACCAAGGATTTCCCTTTGCGTAATGATTCTTCAATCAAAGGGGTTGGAGATGATGCGGCAGTAATGTCTTATGGCGATAAAGAAGTTCTTGTCACAACAGATTTACTCTTGGAGGGCATACACTTTGATCTTCGATATGTGCCGTTGAAGCATCTTGGGTATAAATCAGCTATAGTCAATTTCAGCGATATATACGCCATGAATGGCACTCCCCGTCAGATTACAGTTAGCCTTGGCGTCTCAAGCCGATTTACGGTAGAACATATTGAAGAATTGTATTCAGGGATAAAGCTTGCATGTGAGATATATGGTGTTGATCTTGTCGGAGGAGACACCTCAGCATCGGTAACAGGTCTTGTAATCAGTATAACATGCATTGGTGATGCTGCCAAGAATGATATTGTATATCGTTCGGGGGCGAAGGAGACAGATCTGATATGTGTGTCAGGTGATCTTGGGGCTGCATATATGGGACTTCAGTTGCTTGAAAGGGAGAACCAAGTGGCAGCCGGAGCAAAGAAAGGAGAAGAATTCCAACCTGATTTTGCCGGGAAAGAATATATACTCGAACGTCAGCTGAAGCCTGAAGCACGCAAGGATATAATAATCATGCTCAATGAACATGGAATCAAGCCGACATCAATGATGGATGTCAGCGATGGTTTATCATCCGAATTGCTTCATATTTGTAAATCTTCAGATGTCGGATGCCGGATATATGAGGATAAGATACCTATAGATTATCAAACTGCGGTGATGGCAGAGGAATTAAACATGAATCTTGTTATGACGGCAATGAACGGAGGAGAAGATTATGAGCTTCTTTTCACTGTACCCTTGACTGATCATGATAAAATTGAAAAGCTAAAGGGAGTAAGCATGATAGGTTATATTACAAAACCGGAACTTGGAGCTGCAATGGTGACAAGAGATGGTAATGAAATTCCCATTACTGCACAAGGATGGAATGCATTTAGAAGTGAGAAGTAAAGAATTTACTTCTCACTTCTGTCAATTTCGTAATTTATTATTTTTATCAAATGTTAAAGGTTATTTAACAGAGAAGATTATTCATTTTAAGTTAATAAATATTATTTTTGCAATTCGATTGGGAGGACGTATGAAATGCGGAATCCTATAATTTGTTGAATAATAATAAACATTACGTGTGTCGTTCTCGTGACATGCTAATATAAATCACAACCAGCATATGGAGGAAACAGTAAACATTCGGGAGCTTAATGATCTGATAGCTTCTAAAAGTAATTTTGTAAGCATGATCCGCACCGGGATGGACCGTCGAATTGTGGGACAGAAACATCTTGTTGATTCATTATTGATTGCGCTTCTATGCAATGGTCACGTCCTACTTGAAGGTGTGCCTGGTCTTGCAAAGACATTGGCAATCAAGACACTTGCAAGTCTTGTTTCTGCAAAATACAGTAGAATACAGTTCACTCCAGACTTATTGCCTGCGGATGTTGTCGGAACACTTATATATAGTGTAAAGAAAGAAACCTTTGAAGTTAAGAAGGGACCTATTTTTGCCAACTTCGTTCTTGCCGATGAAATCAACAGGGCACCGGCAAAAGTGCAGAGTGCTCTTCTTGAGGCGATGCAGGAGCGTCAGGTTACAATCGGTGACGATACATTCAAGCTTCCTGATCCCTTCCTTGTGATGGCAACTCAAAACCCTATTGAGCAGGAAGGTACTTATCCTCTTCCTGAAGCACAGGTCGACCGTTTCCTTCTCAAGGTTGTTATAGGTTATCCAAACAAAGAGGAAGAAAAGGTAATCATCCGTCAGAATATCAGAGGTGAGCAATCACCCGTGAATCCTGTTATTGATCCCCGTGAGATAGTGGAGGTTCAGAAAATTGTTGAGAAAATTTATCTTGACGAGAAGATTGAGAATTATATTGTTGATATTGTATTTGCTACTCGTCAACCCTCTAAATTTGGTCTTAATGATCTTCAGAGCATCATATCATTCGGTGCTTCTCCTCGTGCTTCTATCAGTCTTGCGCTCGCATCGCGCGCATACGCTTTCTTGCAGGGTAGAGGATATGTAATACCTGAGGATGTAAGAGCCGTTTGTCATGATGTCCTTCGTCACAGAATCGGTTTGACATATGAGGCAGAAGCCAACAATATCGGCACGGACGAAGTAATAACTGATATTCTTGATAAGGTTGCTGTGCCCTGATGTAAGGCTTGCAATTTTTTTGTCAAAAACTGGTTTGAATGGAAGCGAATGAACTTTTAAAAAAAATCCGTAAGATCGAGATAAAGACCCGTGGACTGAGTCAGAATATCTTTGCAGGAGAATATCACAGCGCATTCAAGGGTCGTGGTATGATTTTCTCAGAGGTAAGAGAATATCAGCCCGGTGATGATATCCGAGACATAGACTGGAATGTTACCGCCCGTCAGAATAAACCATATGTGAAAGTTTATGAAGAGGAGCGCGAACTCACAGTCATGTTGCTTGTGGATGTCAGCGGAAGTAGAAATTTCGGGGCTTGCGGAGAGATTAAAAAAGAAAGGATGGCTGAAATTGCAGCCACACTTGCTTTCTCATCTATTCAAAACAATGATAAGGTCGGTGTGATTTTTTTTAGCGATAAGATAGAGAAATTCATACCACCCAAAAAGGGAAAGAAGCATATACTTCTGATTATTCGTGAAATCATTAACTTTGAGCCAGAGAGCAACGGCACCAATATTGATGTTGCTTTGCAGTTTATGACTAATGCCATCAAAAAACGGTGTTCTGCATTCCTTATCAGTGATTTCATTGATGATCATGATTATTTTAAGAGTATGTCTATTGCCAATCGCAAACATGACCTTGCTTCCATCCAGGTGTATGATCGTCGCGACGCAGAAATGCCGAATGTCGGTCTCATTCGGGTGAAAGATCTGGAGACAGGTTCTGACCGTTGGCTTGATACATCCTCTTCGTCAACCCGGAAGGCTTATGCAAAGGCATGGTATGATCGCCAGCAGAGACTGGCATCTGTCACGACACGCAGCGGTGTCGATCTCGCATCAGTGACAACTGACGAGGATTTTGTGAAAGCGTTGTTGGGATTGTTCCGTCGCAGGGGATCAAGATAAATATATTACGATTTAAATTCAAATGCGATATAAAAAGATAATATTGTCGTTAATGACGCTGCTGATATCGACTATGCCGATTTTAGCAGCTCAGACACTTGTCACGGCTAAACTTGATTCCGCAATATTAATGATGGGACGCATGACCCATCTTAAGCTTTCGGTTGATCAGAAAAAAGATGCAAAAGGTTCTTTTCCTCTTTTTTCTCAGATGAAAGATAACGGTATCATTGGTCTTTGTGGAGATAGTGTAGAACTCAGGGCTCCAATCAAAGCCGATACTTCTGAGAAAGCCGGAATGTGGCATATAGAATACATTGTGCCCGTGCAATCATTTGATTCCGGTTATTATCAGCTGCCGGAGATAGCTTTTGTTATCGGTAAGGATACAGCACTGTCAAACAAGGTTGCACTGAAGGTAGTTCCGGTTGTTGTTGATGCTAATGCGCCAATTGATGATTATGCAAATGTTGCTGATCCGGAAAATAAGTCGATATTTGATGTGTTGCCGGATTGGGTTGTTGACTATTGGTGGCTTGTTATAATCATATTGCTTGCAATTGCGGCATTTGTTTATGCGTGGTTTAAATATCGTAAAGAGGGATCTATTCTGGGAAAGAAGCCTGAACCGACTCCTTATGAAATAGCAATTGCCGGGTTAAGGGATCTTAAGGAGAAAAAACTTTGGGAACAAGGGATGGAGAAAGAGTATTATACGGATCTTACTGATATTCTTAGAGCTTATATGTATGGTAGATTCGGTATAAATGCTGTTGAAATGACATCTCGTCAAATCCTTGGTGCTCTTAAAAATAATAAGGAAACCCATGATAAGCGCGATTATATTCGCAGCATATTGAATATGGCTGATTTTGTAAAATTTGCAAAAGTTCGTCCGTTGCCTGATGATAATGTCGCTTCATATGATAATGCTCTAAGATTTGTGGAGGAAACCAAACCTCTTCCTCCTGTTGAAGAGCAACCTGAAAACAATTTAGGAAAGGAGGTGAAAAAATGATGTTCAAACATCCGGCATTATTATTATTGTTTCTGGTATACCTTCCTCTGGTTGGATGGTATATTTGGAAATGGAGAAATTCCAGCCCGTCGATGGGAATATCTACTGTAAACGCATTTAAAGGTATTCCGACATCATGGAAGGTTGTTCTTATGCATTTCTGTTTTGCCCTTCAGTTAATAGCCATAGGAGGATTGATAGTGGCACTTGCTCGCCCGCAGACACACGATTCAAAAAGGACATCTCGTGTCGAAGGCACAGATATTGTCATTGCCCTCGACATCTCAAGTTCGATGCTCGCTACGGATCTTAAGCCAACAAGATTTGATGCTGCAAAAGAGGTTGCCCAGAAGTTTGTCAGCCAAAGAACTGATGATAACATAGGCTTCGTAGTATTTTCTGGCGAAAGTCTTTCTCTAATGCCACTGACGAATGATAAGCCTGCGTTGATAAACGCAATCAGTGGTGTTAAGACGGGTTTGCTTAATGATGGAACTGCAATCGGAGATGGTTTGTCAAGTGCAATCAATAGATTGACTTCCGGAAAAGCTAAATCCAAGAGTATCATTCTTCTTACAGACGGCACCAATAATGCCGGAGATGTTGCGCCTGCCACTGCAGCTCAGATTGCAAAAGAAAAAGGAATAAAGGTCTATACAATAGGAGTGGGTACCAATGGCACGATACAGATCACTGATCCGTATGGTTTCTCTACGACAACAATGGAAACTAAGATTGATGAAGGTGCACTTAAAAGTATTGCTGACATTACAAAAGGGAAATATTTTCGTGCCACGGATTCAAGAATGTTGCGAGATATATTCAATGAAATTGACTCATTGGAGAAAACCACCCTTGATGTGAACAAGTATACCCAGACTGAGGAAAACTTTATGCCTTGGGTGTTGATTACGTTATGTGCGCTTGCGTTGCAGTTGTTGATCAGATATACAGTGCTTCGCAGAATTCCTTGATTAAATTGAATTATAGAGATGTTTAGTTTCGCATATCCAAAAATATTAATCCTTCTTCTTCTAATTCCGCTGTTTGTGGTGCTGTATGCATGGGCACGCTACGCAAGAATGAAGAATATGAGAAAGTTCGGCAAGAAAGAATCGTTGCTCGGTCTTATGCCGGATGTGTCGCCGTATAAGCCTCCAATTAAACTGACGTTGGAAATGCTTGCGCTTGCATTTATAATAATTGCGTTTGCTCGGCCATGGGGTGGCATAAAAGATCAGAAAACAACAAAAGAGGGTATTGAGGTTATTATCGCTATGGATGCTTCAAATTCGATGCTTGCTTCGGCTACGGATGATCCTCAAGGTCCAGATAGGATGCGCACCGCAAAGATGACACTTGAGAAGCTCATCAATCGACTTGATAACGATAGGGTTGGGTTGATTATGTATGCCGGCTCAGCCTATACTCTTATTCCCGTCACCAATGATTATGTATCAGCAAAAATGTTTCTGAACTCTATTGATCCATCTCAGATAGCAGATCAGGGTACAAACATTACAGCAGCCTTGGATATGGCAATGGCATCTTTCAGTGAAGACAAAAATATCGGGAAAGCTGTGATTCTCATTACTGATGCAGAAGAACTTGATGATATGGAAAGTGTTATGGCTGCTGCGAAAACAGCTGCTAAAAATGGCATTCAGCTTGACGTTGTAGGAGTAGGAAGTTCAACGCCGGTTCCGTTGGCTGTAAACGGTTCTGCTATGTATGATGATCAGACTGGAGAACCTGTAAGAACAGCTCTCAATGAAGATCTTGCTGCAGACATAGCAAAAGCAGGGAGAGGAATTTATGTCAATGCGTCCAACCGGGATGCATTGAATGAACTTGATAAGCAGTTGGACACGCTGAAAAAGTCTGCTTTTGAGTCAAGTCTGTATGCTCAGCATGATGAATTATTCCCGGTTTTCGCATGGCTTGCCATTCTATGCATTATCCTTGATATTCTCGTGCTTGACCGAAAAATCGGTTGGCTTGATAAATTCACATTCTTTTATAAGGAGGATAAGAAAAAATGAGGTTTACAGTTAAACATATATTTACGTTATTTTTACTTTTTATTGGAATATTTCCCAACTATGCAAATGCTCAGTCGGTAAGAGAAGAACGTAAGCTCATAAGTGATGGAAATAAGCTTTTCACCGAAAGGAAATATGCAGAGGCTGCAAAGAAATATGAGGAGGCACTTGGCGTGAACTCTTTGTCTGCGGTGAGCAGATATAATCTTGGTCTTGCCCAGATTAAGCAGGTGACTAATCCTCAAGATACAACGCCTAAAAGTAAATCACTTCTTGACAATGCAAGGAAGAATTTGTCGTCAGTGGCATCTATGGCTAAAGAAAAACCTGGTTTGGCATCAAAAGCCAATTATAATTTGGGCAATCTTGAATATAATAGTAAGGAATACAAGAATGCTGTAGACTATTATAAACAGGCGTTAAGAATAAATCCTGAAGATGAATCGGCAAGGAAGAATCTGAGAATTGCTCAGAAGCAGCTCCAGAACCAGGATCAGAATAAAGACCAGAATCAACAGAATAAGGATCAGGATCAAAATAAAGATCAAAACAAGGATCAGAATAAAGATCAACAGAAAGATCAGAATAAAGATCAAAATCAGAATAAAAACCAGAATAAGGATAAAAAAGATCAGCAAAAAGATAATAATATAAGTCAACAGACTGCAAACCAGATTCTTCAGGCGATGGATAATAAGGAGAATCAAACGCGGGCACGGGTGAATAGAGCCAATAAAGGCGAAAAGTCTGCCGCTGCCGGCGGCTCTCGAAAGAGGTGGTAACACATTGATACTTGTGAAGCAGCATATGCAAAATCGATTTAAACATATTCGTAATTCGGTATGGATTGTTGCCGTATTTCTATGTCATCTCACTGCATTCTCTGCAGGAAATGAAGGAAGTATGTTTGTGAAATGTGAATTTAACAAGACTGAGTTTTATGCGCATGAATGTGTTTGTGCTACTGTCTGGTTGTATTCGGAAGATGCGGATATTGCATATGTCAATGAATTGGTGTCGCCATCATTGAGGAAAGGAGAGTTTTCGTATTTGTCGCGTCTTTCACAATCTCCCAAGGCACACAGGGAGAATATCAAGGGTGTAGATTATTTTGTATTCCCGCTTTCATCGTATATGTTCACTATGTCAAATGCGGGTAAGTATCAAATGATCGATGGAGAATTTGAGATAGGTATTAATGTACCTGTAGTTTATAATGATCCCTTCTATGGCAGGATACGTGGAGTCGAGACGCATTCGCGACGAGTTCGGATGTCTCCATCTTCGTTTAAAGTGAAGTCGTTGCCTCCTGTCAAAGAAGGGGCGCCTTTTTCCGGTGCTGTTGGAGAATTTGAGGTGGAAACCATCGTGCCAAAAGGTGATATAATAGTGAATGAGGATGCAAGTCTGATTATAGTTGTCAAGGGGAAAGGCTTGCTTGGATCAGATATTTTGCCTGAATACCGGGAGGCTTTCGGCACTGGAAATAAACTCAAGTCATTTACAGAGCGGACAGATTCTTTTTATGATGGCAAAGATATCGTGTCGGAGTTTGAAATGGAATGTGAGTTTGTCCCTACGGATATAAAGAATTGTGAAATAGGCGTTGTCAGATTCGGTTATTTCAATCCGGAGACCGGAAAATATGAAACAGCAGAATCTAAGCCTGTAAAAATAGATGTTAAATCATCTGCGGTCAAGATTGCACCTGTGTATATTTGATCGCAGAATTGACGTGTTTTTTAATTTTCTAAAACAGCAAATTGAAAAATTTATGTTAAGGAAGATACACATATTGCTTGTAATGATGTTGCTTGGAGCTTTTGCTTCTGTGGCAGCATCGGTGAAACTCTACGAAAGCCCAGCAAGAGGAAAGCGGACAATTGAGGTAGGGGACATGTTTTATATCTATATCGAGGTCAGTGATGTTGACGGACGTCCGGAAATACCATCTAATATTGGTGGATCAAAAGTGATGTACTTCGACCATACCGGTCAATCTTCACGAATGTCGAACGTAAATGGTCATGTAACCCAGTCAACAAGCAACACCTGGACTGTTACTCTTAGGGCACAGAAGGAAGGTACTTATACTTTTGGTCCGATCTCAGTCGGTGGTATTAAGAGTAATCAGCTGAAATACACAATAGGAAAAGCTCAGGCAGGGAATCCACAGATTCCAGGAGGAATTGACCCAGATCAGGGGAGACAAGATTCTAATACAGATAAGCCGAAATTTATCGGTAAGGGTGACGGCAATCTTTTTATGAAAGCTTCAGTCTCGGAATCAAATATTTACGAACAGCAGGCTTTGGTCTATACTGTAAAATTATATACCACATATGATGCCATTAAGTTTATCGGTGCTACTGCTGCTCCGAAATTTGACGGATTTGTGGTTGAAGAATCGAAGTCAATTTCAAATTCTCTTGATTATGAAACTCTGAATGGTAAAACTTATGCTACTGCTGTTATTGCAAGGTATATAATATTCCCCCAGATGACAGGTCAGCTGAAAGTTATAGGGAATACTTATACGGTGTCTGTGGATCAAAGAGAATATTATCATGATCCATTCTGGGGAAACATGGCTGTCAGTTCACCTTTGCAATTAAATGTCAGTCCTAATGATTTGACAATAAATGTAAAGCCATTACCATCTCCAAAACCAGCTGATTTCTCTGGCGGTGTGGGTAAGTTTACCATTGCTTCCCAACTTAAAACAAATACTTTCAAAACCAATCAGGCTGCTTCGATTGAATATATTGTAACAGGAACTGGTAATTTGAAATATATTCAGCTTCCGGATTTGTCGACATTATATCCCTCACAACTTGAAGTCTATACTCCTAAAACAGATGTGAAAGCGAATGTCGGCTCAACAAATGTATCGGGATCAGTTTCTTTTGATTATTCCTTCATGCCACTTGAAGAGGGTGATTTCAGGATTCCTCCGGTTAAACTTGTTTATTTTAATCCTGAAACTGGGAAATATGAGACCTCAACATCTAAGGAATATAACATAACGGTCGGAAAGGGTAAGTCTTCAGGAAAATCTCAGACAAACACCCGTCTGAAATTTAATCCTGATTTGCATAAAGTCAATTTGGACGATTTGTCAAACAATCATCAGCCAATCATCTATGGATTCACTTACTGGCTGTTCTATATTATCCCGTTTGTGGCATTAATCGTTGCAGTCATAGCATACAGAAGATATATTAAATCACATGCGGATATGGTTGCCCTTAACAGTAAGAGGGCGAATAAGCTCGCTCGCAGACGTCTCAGAAAAGCATCAGCTGCCATGAAGGGAGGCAATGTGGATCTCTTCTATGACGAATTATTGATTGCGATGTGGGGTTATCTTGGTGATAAGCTGAAAATGCCGACTTCCGAACTTATGCGTGATAATATCAGGACTATGTTGGAGTCCAAGGATATTCCTCAGGATAATATTTCCAATCTTCTCGATATTCTTGATAGATGTGAATTTGCTAAGTATTCTCCGGAGTCAGGCAAAGCAGGAATGAACGAAATGTATAATAGTGCCATTGATGCTATAAATCAACTTGAAAAGTCTTTTAAATCAGCAAAATGAAAATGATATACAAGTTAAGAATAGTCCTGATCTTTGCTATTATGGCTTTTTCAGGAATTAATATATATAGTCAGAATAAGCTCGAATTGGCAACCAAAGCATATCAGGATGGCAAGTATGCTGAGGCTGCAGCATTATATGGCGAGATCGCTAAAGAAAAAGGTGTTTCAGCTGCACTCCTTGCCAATATGGGAAATGCTTATGCTAAAGCTGGGGATTATGGGCAAGCGTTTTTGTGCTATGAACGGAGCCTGTATCTTGATCCATCAGATAAGAGTGTAAGAAATAACCGTGCATATATTCTTTCCAAGATTGAAGATGGAAACAAGGCGAATGCGAAAGGAAAGAATATTTCCGTTGTTGCTGATGAGCCTTCTTTTTTTGCAAAATTAAGACATTATATAACGCATAGTCATACATCAAACACATGGGCAATATGGGGCGGCATATCTTTCGTATTGTTATGCGCGTGTGTTGCATTGTATATATTCCGACAAGAAGTATTGTTAAAGAAGATAGGCTTCTTCAGTGCAATTGGACTTGTGGTCTTGTGTATTTGTTTTATGTCTTTCTCATTTGCATCAGCAAGAGCATGTCAGGCACACAATCAAGGCGTGATTACAGGATTTAAGGTAACTTTGCTGACAGAGCCCTTTTCATCAGCGAAAGCATCCGGCACTCCGCTTGAAAGAGGAACTAAGCTTGATGTCCTTGAGACTGAAACAGATCAGAACGGAAAGGTTGAATGGTATAAGGTTAGATTGAATTCGGAATTTGCCGGCTGGATTCCTGCATCTGAGTTTGAAATAATCTGATGAGTGGGATTCTGTTAAAAATGTCTATGATATAGTGTATAATATTTAGGTGATAATCATAAGATGTTTTATAACACTTTAAATTTATACCCGCAGTCTTTGTTAAAATGAATTTTATTTCTTAATTTAGCGAAACAATATTATATACATACAGGTAATTATTAAAAAGAATAATAATCATAAAATAATGAAACCATGAGCAAGACAATCACATTCAACGAGCTCCGCAGACTTAAAGATAGTTTGCCTGATGGCTCAACTCATCGTATCGCAGATGAACTCAATGTCACCGTTCAGACTGTTCGCAATTATTTCGGAGGAGTAAACTATCAGTTTGGTAAGAACGCCGGAATGCATATCGAACCGGGTCCCGACGGTGGCATCGTCGTTTTGGACGACACCACAATTTACGATATGGCTGTCAAGATTCTCGAGGAACAGAACGAGAAACATTAATCATTGATTTGATATCTGCCATGATTGATATAGACGATTTCATAACATTGGTGATCCATACGCCCACACGAGCACAAAGTCTGAAAAATATTCTTGACAGTCACGGAATGGAGGTCAGGCTTGAGGATTTCGTGTCGTTTAAATCTCCCGTGGCAGTAGCGCAGAGAGTCAAGATCCGTCCGAAAGATTTACCTCTCGCATTGAAAATTATTGAGAGCGGAGATGGCTATTCTCCGGCTCTTATAGAAATGAAAATGGCGGGAATGAGCGGAAATCTGCTCATCCCCGTCGATTTTTCCAGTTCAAGCATGATGTCAGTGGCTATAGGTTTCAAATTAGCACGTAGAATTGGCGTTCATCCTGTTGTAATGCACTCTTATGTGGCTCCTGTTTTCAAACCGATGAATATTGATGAAAATATCATTGGAGAGGATGAAGTGCTTGAAGCTGAAGAAACTAAAGACGTTAGAGAAATTGCAGCACAAAAGCTCACCAAATTTCGGAATGATATAAAGAAGCTGCAGAAGGATGGGGAGATAACTGATCTGAAGTTCTCTGTCAGCTTGCAAGAAGGTGTGGCGGAAGAAGCTATACTTGATTATTGCAGGCAGACCCCCCCTGTGCTCGTAGTTATGGCTACCAGGGGAAAGAATAAGAAAGAGGAGGAACTAATTGGAAGTGTCACAGCTGAGGTGCTTGATTCGTGCAGAGTCCCCGTGTTTACTGTGCCGGAAGATTGCCATATAGACAATATTGAAGATATTGTGCATCTGATGATGTTCTGCAATCTGGATCAGCATGACATCATAACTGTTGATGCGTTGATGAGGATGTTTGATTATCCCAAATGTATAGTTACACTTGTTCCTGTGATTCAAAGACGTGCTAATAAGGTAAAAGATAAATTAGAGGCTTTAAGAGATTTTTTTAATACCAATTATCCTACAGCTAAATTCAAGACGTTTGTTCCGGATGTTAGGAATTATCGTAATGAAATAGACCTTGCCATTCCCAAGAATGCCGTAGATCTGCTTATTGTGCCTAATAAGAAAACGAATGTGTTCAGTCGGATATTCCGTCCGACAATTGCGCATAAGTCTCTTTTTGAAAGAGACATGCCAATGTTGGTTATTCCAGTCTGATTTAAATAATAATTATGATATATCCATCTGATTTTGAGTCAAAAATTGGATTTGACTATTTGCGCGTATGTGTATCGGACAAATGCCAGAGCGCAATGGGTAAGGAAGAAGTGGCTAAAATGTCATTTTCTTCCGATTTCAATTTTATAAAAAAAGAACTTGGTTGTGTAAATGAAATGATGCGTATCATTTTAGAACAACAACCCTTACCTTTGGATAACATTCATGATGTCTTGCCATTTTTGACAGAAATTCGGGCTGAGGGATCTTATATGACGGCTGAACGTCTGTATAAACTCCTGAAGATGCTTGTGATGATGTCGGATTTGTCTTTGTTCTTCAAATCGGCAAAAGATGCTGAATCCGGAATGTCTCCTTATCCATATCTTGATGGAGAGTTTTCTGAAATTGCTTTGTTTCCTTTGATTATCGCGGAGATTGATAAATGCGTGAACAAGTTTGGGGAGATCAAGGACAATGCGTCACCTGAGTTATATGAAATCAGATCACAGATACGCTCTGCATCTGGATCGATGCAACGGGCTATGCGGAGAGTGCTTGACCGAGCAGTTGCAAGCGGTATAGTGGAAAAGGATGCTTCTCCCTCTATTCGCGACGGCAGAATGGTGATTCCAGTTTCAGCGGGTAACAAGCGAGGGATACAAGGAATCATTCATGATGAAAGTGCAACTGGTAAAACTGTTTTTATCGAACCGGCTGAGGTTGTTGAAGCCGGAAACCGTCTGAGGGAACTGGAGATGGATGAACGAAGGGAAATCATTTCTATCTTGAGAGGGATAGCCAGTGCGATACGACCATATATAGATGATATCTCTAATTCTTGTCATATTATAGGCAGGCTTGATTTTATCAGGGCAAAGGCCGCTTTTGCGATTGAGCTTGATGCTCAATTGCCACATATCGAAGATAGGCAGGAGATAGAATGGTATCATGCAGTCCATCCTGGACTGTGTCTTGCATTGCGACCACAGGGAAGGGATGTTGTGCCTTTGAATCTCACACTGGGTAAGGAACGTAGAATATTAATAATCTCCGGACCGAATGCAGGAGGTAAGTCGGTGTGCCTGAAGACTACCGCAGTGGTGCAGTATATGATGCAGTGTGGGATGATGCCTACTCTCTATAGCAATTCGCATATGGGAATATTTAAAAGCATTTTCATCGACATTGGAGATGAACAGTCGTTTGAAAACGATCTCAGCACGTATTCTTCCCATCTGCGCAATATGAAATTTTTTATAACACATACTGACCGGCGTTCTTTGCTGCTTGCAGATGAAATGGGATCGGGCACGGAACCTCAGATTGGAGGAGCTTTGGCTCAGGCAATATTACGCAATCTTGGCGCAACGGGATGCATGGGCATCGTTACAACACATTATCAGAACCTTAAAACTTTTGCCGATTCAGAACCAGGGTTTGTCAATGGTGCGATGCTTTATGATCGGCAGCATTTGCAACCAACTTTTGAATTGTCTATTGGCAATCCTGGGAGTTCTTTTGCACTCGACATTGCTACCAAAATTGGTTTGCCGCGAGAGGTTATAGAAGATGCAAAAAAAATCGTGGGTAGTGATTATGTCAATCTTGACAAATATCTTTCTGAAATAGCCCGCGACCGACGGTATTGGGCAAACAAACGGCAAAATATTAGAGAGAAAGAGAATAAGCTTGACTCTCTATTGTCAAAGTATGAAGAAACGGCTGGTGATCTGAAAGCACAAAGAAAGGCTATTATAAATGATGCCAGAAAAGAGGCAAAGGAACTCCTTGCCGATGTAAATGCTCGGATTGAGCGGACTATCCTTGAAATCAGGAAAGCAGAGGCGGAAAAAGAGAAAACTAAAGAGCTGCGTCGCCAGTTGGAAGAGTTCAAAAAGAATATTACAGATGATGAGGTTGCTTCAGAATCTGCTGCACTACCGAAAGCTCTTGCGCCGCTTAAACATAAGAGCCGGAATAATTCATCTAAAGTTAAGAAAGAGAATGTAATCCCGGTAAATAAGCTAAAAGAAATATCTGTGGATGATTATGTAAAGATGGACAATGGCTCAATGTCAGGAAAAGTTTTATCTATCAATGGCAAGAAAGCAGAAGTTGCATTTGGATCATTACGTACGTTTGTGGATATTGCAAAATTAAGACATTCATCGAAACCGAATGAGTCTGCCTTGAGCACGGTGTCTTCCATTTCTTCTTCAACATCTTCTGAAAGCAGACAAAGGCAGCTAAATTTTAAGAATGAGATAGATGTCAGGGGGATGCGTGCAGATGAGGCATTACAGGCAGTTACATATTTTCTTGATGATGCAATTCAGTTCAGTGCGTCAAAAGTGCGTATTCTTCATGGCACAGGACATGGCATTTTGAAAACCTTGATTCGCGAACAATTGAGAGCCAACAATGCCGTGCGACATTTCGAGGATGAGGATGTCCGGTTTGGTGGAGCAGGAATTACTGTTGTAGATTTGGAATAATGAAACGCATGTTGTAATTTTGCGTTTCGAAAATTCTGAAAGAATGAAACGTTTTAAATATACCCCACTATGGATGTTGCTTTCGCTTGCTTTGATAGTGATCCTTGTTGTGGCTTTTGTCGATGATATAAAGATAGGGGAGTGGACTGTAAAAAAGGCTCCCATATCGGATTATTTGCTTAAGGAAGAATCCAACACCCTTCTCTCTTTGGAAGAATCGGCAGACAGTATTAATGCGGCAGATTTGCAACCGGAAATAATAAAAACCGATTCCCTTCCGCAGTCTTTGTTTATTTTCGGAGATTCAATGACATTTAATCTGGCATTGCGTCTCGCTCAATATGCCAAACAGAACGGTCATACAATCCACTCTGTCAATTGGGATTCAAGCAATACTAAAATTTGGGCTGAGCATGACACCCTCGCATATTATATAGAGAAGTATCATCCGACACAGATATTTATTTCGCTCGGGAGCAATGAGTTGTACTATAAGGATCCTGAGAGCAGGGCACCATACGTAAAGAAAATTCTTGAAGTTATTGATACGATACCGTACGTATGGATCGGTCCTCCAAACTGGAAGGAAGATACCGGTATAAATGACATGCTTCAGCGAATATGTAAGAAAAGGTCGTTCTTTCGGTCAGCAGGTATGCAGTTTAAAAGAAAAAAAGATAATATACATCCCACAAGAGAGAGTTCGGCAATGTGGGTTGACAGTATAATGCGGTGGTTGCCGGAATCCTCACATCCATTCATGGCGGATATGCCATCTGATTCTATTGGTAAATCAAATCCCAATATTGTCTTTTTGAAAGCACTTAATAAATAGACCCCAATCTCATGCAAAGTATGTTTGAGAACTTGATCCAGAATTCAGAACTTGTGTTGCACAATCTATGCGACATGTTTAAATATGATCCGGAAGCTCCGATGTTGTTTTCAAGCGGACTCTTCTGGATACTCTTCTTGATATTCATACCGATCTACGCAGCTCTTAAGAAAAGCAGAATGCAAATGATTGTATTTGTTGTTCTGTTTTCTCTTTATTTTTATTATAAGTCGAGTGGGTTCTTCTTTTTGATGCTGATTGGAACCTCACTGATTGATTGGCTTGTTTCAAAAGCAATATTCAAAGTGAACGGCAAAGCCGCTAAAAAATCATTGATGTGGTTTTCCATATTGCTCTCACTTTCTATATTAGGATATTTCAAATATGCCAACTTCTTCCTATGGAACTGGAATCAGATGGTTGAGGGTAACTTTCAGCCTCTCGATATCATACTTCCGGTAGGTATATCTTTTTACACATTCCAGTCCATATCATATGTGGTTGATGTTTATAAAAGAAAAATCAACCCTACACGCACATGGCTGGAATATCTTTTCTTTTTATCGTTCTTTCCTGCTCTTGTGGCAGGTCCAATTGTCAGGGCAGATTACTTTCTTCCTCAGCTTGAAAAAAATGAGGGAGCTACTAAAACAGATATCTATGGGGGATTATGGCTAATAATTGTAGGTATCGTTAAAAAAGCGTTGATTGCTGACTATATATCGCAGTTCAACGATTTGATATTTAATGATCCTTCACTCTATACCGGTGTCCAGACCTTGATGGGAGTTTTAGGTTACACCATGCAGATATACTGTGACTTTTCCGGTTATTCAGATATGGCAATAGGATTGGCATTGATTATGGGATTTAAATTGGGTATAAATTTTGATTCTCCATATCAAAGTCGTAATCTGACAGAATTTTGGCGCAGGTGGCATATTTCATTGTCTTCATGGCTGAGGGACTATGTATACATCCCGTTAGGAGGAAACCGTAAAGGAACTATACGCACATATGTCAACAATTTTCTTACAATGCTTATTGGCGGTCTTTGGCATGGGGCGGCATGGAAATTTGTATTTTGGGGCGCAATGCATGGTGTCGGATTGGCGGTGCATAAGGCAAGCAAGCCTGTATTGAATAAGATACCCGATAATTTTGTCACAATATTTATATTTTGGTTGATAACTTTCATATATGTATCCTTACTGTGGGTATTTTTTAGGGCTGCTTCATTTGAAGATTCTATAATGATCATACAAAATATATTTGTAGATTTTAATTGGAATCAGTTTCCGCAGTTTTTTGAGGCTCGAAAAGTATGGTGTATAATGATGATCGCCTTGACCGTTTTCCATTTCATACCTCAAAGATGGGCTGACATCTGCCAGGAAGCTTTTATAAAAAGTCCCTGGATCTTGAAACTTCTTGTTTTTCTTGGAGTGGTTCAGCTCGTGATAGAATTCATGTCGGAGGAGGTTGCTCCCTTTATTTATTTCCAATTTTAAGGGGGGGTAAATAGGGTTCAAAATATTTGAAAAAATATTTTATTGGCATTCAAATAAATAAGATGAATTTAAAAATATTTTTGAAAAATTTTATCGAAAATATTTGCACAGAAATGAAATTCGTTATAACTTTGCACTCGCAAACGAGAAAACAATGTTGTAAAACATAAAACTAATAAAGTTGAGGTTTTCTCTTGCAAACGAACAATGACAAATTGCTACCAAGACAAGCAGCGAGACTGAGTAATCAGTCAAGTTGAGAGTACAGGGAAACGACAAGTTTCCGTCAAAGATTCCAACTTAATAAGACGCCTGGTCAAGACAAACAAACGTAGGCACCTTTCCT
>CAJUDL010000010.1 GCA_910585285.1 uncultured Muribaculaceae bacterium | reverse complement strand
TTAATGATTTTACTGTATTATTAACATATAGAAATTAGTTTAAACAACTTCATTATTTCCGCACAATGATTATTGCAAATTTACAACGTTTGCAGATTTTTCAAACGTTATAAATAAATTTTTCACCTTTTTTACAATGTAGAATTTGGCATAAGTGCCACAAACTTATTATCTTTGTTTCGAAACGCAAGAATATTTCGCTTCAGAATCATAATAATGGATAATTAGGTGTAAATAAAATTAGGGAACTGATAAATCAGTTTATTAAAGCGCAACGGACGGGGATGTCGTGAGACATCCCCGTCTTATTTTTTAACCTTTTAATTTAACATATGCAATTGTTTTGCCTTTTTATTTAACATTAATCCTCATATTGCATATTATTTTTCATTCAATGCCTCAAAATAACAATCCGCGATCGATAGCCATTCCTCCAGGCTGCCCTGCGTGGTGTAGCCTTTCACCTTCGCAGGATCTCCCAAATCCCTCACAGCCACATCCTCCGTCAGCGTCACCACAACAGGAGGCACATCAACTCCTTCCGTATAGAAATCAGAGAAATGAACCGGAGCTCGATCTTCTTCCACCAGATACAAAACACCGTCATAATTATAGAGACCCATTATACGGGCAACTCGCTCCTTATCTTTAGTCTCACTTTTATGCAAAATTTCGGGTATAAAATGAAATCCGGCACGGGAATTGTCCCATAAAATGGCTCCGATACCCTTCTCTTTCATATTCTCCACAATTTGCGCCTTTGCCCTATCGAGCAACAACGCCGTCTCTTTAGTTGTGTTTTCCATAATCTTTAATATTTAAATTCCAAAAATCTTTTAGTTCTTTCCATTTGACAATATCACCCTTTCCCGACAACGGAGCGACATTCTTGCCATTGAGTCGCACCGAAGCATATACCTCCCCACTGCTTCCCCGCAGCAATACAATCGCCAGATTTGCTCCTAACGGGGTGATATCCTGTATCTGCCATTCTTTATGAAGATTGGCATAATCTTCAGTCATCACATAGCAACCCGGCAGCCTCATCAGCGACAATAAAGGCAGCAACGTTTCGGCATGACCGAAATATCCATGAGCCTTAACTTCCGAATCCCCTCCAGCGGCGGCATCAATATCATCTATTATCTGTTCAAGCAAAGGAGAGGTCGCTTGCGCGGCAAGATCCGATACCGGATTTATATTGTTTCGGAGATAGTGCAGAAGATTTGAAGCAAGCCAACAACCTCTGAACTCATCGGCTGTCATAAACTCTGATGTGGCAGCCGGCAGCCCCGCCGCCAGGTTTGCCTGCAGCATTCCATACATACTCATGGTCAGGTGCCGCAATTCTTGCTGATCCATTTTATTCCCATTCCGAAAAAGCCTTCGAGCCGGATCTGCAGAAACATGCTTGCTCAAAAATTTCTCATAAACAGGTTTCCACGCGCCTTTATCGCGATAATGGGCATATGCTGTGTCAGCTACAAAACAACGCAATAGCGTATCATTCTGTCTGCCGGAAGTTGTAAACAACTGCAGTTTTGTGTTGGGGATCTCCAGCGAATGTAGAAACTGATACATCGTCATTATCACCCGGGGCACATAAGTTGATTTTGATTCAATCTTTCCCTTCCTGAAAAGATCTGGAAGCAACGCAGCCATGTCGGCACCAAGTTTTTCCTCCTCAGCAATACCGACATCCGACAGAAGCCCCCATCTCCCGGCGGTATTTGAAGAAATTTCACGCATCATCGAAATGAAACGCTCACCATCCGAAGTCAATGCTCTTTCCGTTTCTGCCTTCTCAAGTGCTTTGGAAATTTCCTCTATCTTTTTCGGAGAGGAAAGAAACCGCGCTCCGTGACGGGCTGTATAGCTGAGATATATCGGTGTCAATGAATCTCCCCATGCAACATCTCTATCGCATTCAGAAAAATCATAAGGCATCATTGAGCCGCAATAGATTGACGGCAACTCCTCGCTCAGTGCGTCCCCACTCCCCGCTGTTCCTCCAATCTGAGCGCTCCTCGCATCTCCTTTAGCAGCCCGCGTATCTATTTTACTGTGCTGAGGCGAAAGCCGAAGGTTGGAATCCTGCGGAATCTCGAAAGCCTCGATCGAGGGAAAGCCTAAAAAAACTATTAATGATAATATCAGTAAAAATCTCTTTTTCATATTATAAATTTTGATTTGCCGATTTTTTATTAATTTTGCAATTTCAAAACCTGCACTCCTATATAGATAACAACAATCTCAATATATAGGATAACAACAATTTCGTAAAAAAATATTAGCCAATGACACTCATCGACGGAAAAAAGACGGCAGCAGAAATCAAACAGGAAATCGCAGCTGAAGTTGCAGCCATGACTGCGCAAGGAGAACGAGCACCACACCTTGCAGCTATTCTCGTAGGCCATGACGGCGGTTCTGAAACTTATGTAGCAAACAAAGTTAAGGCTTGTGGCGAATGTGGATTCACAAGCAGTCTAATCCGATTTGAAGATGACGTGACGGAGGAAACACTTCTAAAAGAGATCAAACGCCTCAACGAAGACGAAACCATTGACGGTTTCATCGTGCAGTTGCCTCTCCCTCGCCATATAAACGAGCAGAATATAATCCGCGCGATTGACCCGGCAAAAGATGTTGACGGATTCCACCCCATCAACGTAGGCAGGATGTCGATCGGTCTGCCCGGATTCGTGTCTGCCACTCCCGCAGGCATCATGCAGCTTCTCAAGAGATATGGAGTCGAGACCAAAGGGAAACATGCGGTAGTGCTCGGACGCAGCAACATCGTGGGCAAGCCCATGGCAACACTCCTCATGCAGAAAGCCAATCCAGGCAACTGCACCGTGACCGTATGCCACTCCGCGACCCCAAATATCAAGGAGATATGCCGTAACGCCGATATCATAGTCGCCGCCCTCGGGCAGCCGGGATTCGTGACGGCAGATATGGTCAAACCGGGTGCTACAATCATCGACGTTGGCACAACCCGAGTTGCAGACCCAACAAGAAAAAGCGGGTGGAGACTCCGCGGTGATGTCGACTTTGAAAATGTAGCGGAAAAATGCGAATTCATCACCCCCGTGCCGGGTGGCGTGGGGCCGATGACCATCTGCTCGCTAATGATAAATACCCTCCAGGCACGCAAAGACAACCCTTATAAATGATAATTTCTTTTCCATGGTTGTTATACTGAAAAACTGACGAAATGAAAAATCTTGTGATAGTCGAGTCTCCGGCAAAAGCGAAGACGATAGAAAAATTTTTGGGCAAAGACTTCAAGGTGATGTCGAGCTACGGACACATCCGTGACCTTAAGAAAAAGGGCATGAGTGTGGAAGTAGACTCCGATTTCTCTCCGCTTTATGAAATACCGGCGGAAAAGAAGGAACTCGTAAAGCAACTCAAAGCCGCTGCCAAACAAGCTGATACCGTATGGCTCGCTTCCGATGAAGACCGCGAAGGGGAAGCTATTGCCTGGCATCTTTACGAGGTCTTGGGGCTTAAGCCGGAAAACACGCGGCGCATCGTTTTTCACGAGATTACAAAACCTGCGATCCTGCATGCGATTGAAAATCCGCGGTCTATCGATATAGACCGGGTCAACGCCCAGCAGGCGCGGCGTGTGCTTGACCGCATCGTCGGATTCGAACTCAGTCCGATACTTTGGAAGAAAATCAAGCCGGCTCTTTCGGCTGGGCGTGTGCAGAGTGTGGCTGTAAGATTAATCTGCGAAAGAGAAAAAGAGGTTGAAGCCTTCTCACCGGAACCGTTCTTCCGCATCAATGCTTTATTCGCAAGCCCGGAAGGCAATAATTTCAAGGCAGAGCTCAAACGCCGCATGACTTCAGAAGAGGAAGCACGTTCATTTCTTAAGACGTGCATAAATGCAGAATTCTCAATCTCTGAACTGAGCGTAAAACCGGTGAAACGTTCACCGGCACCTCCTTTCACAACCTCTACCCTGCAACAAGAAGCCGGCAAACGACTTGGTTTTTCGGTGAACACCACGATGCGCATAGCCCAGAAGCTCTATGAAGACGGACGCATCACTTACATGCGTACAGACTCCACGAATCTCTCCGAACTTGCAATTCGTGACATTTCGGTAGCCATTGCATCGGAATATGGAGAAGACTACGTTAAGGTGCGTCATTATCACACAAACTCAAAAGGCGCACAGGAAGCCCACGAGGCAATAAGACCAACATATGTTTCCAACGAAACCATCCCCGGGTCCGCCCAAGAGCAGCGGCTCTACGACCTTATACGTAAACGCGCAATCGCCTCTCAGATGAGCGATGCAATGCTTGAGAAGACAAACGTTGACATAGCTGTAAGCGGCAGCCAAGAGGAATTCAAAGCTGAGGGAGAGGTTGTGAAATTCGAAGGTTTCATGAAAGCATGGCAGATAGATGCCGATTCTTCATCCTTCACCCGTCTCCCGCATCTTGAGGAGGGAGAGAAACTTACGGCAGACGAGATAACAGCCACTCAACGTTTCACTTTACCCCCGGCAAGATACACGGAGGCATCATTGGTAAAGAAGATGGAGGATCTCGGAATAGGACGACCATCGACTTATGCCCCCACAATCTCTACCATTCAGAGCCGAGATTATATACGTCACGGAGAAAAAGAGGGTACGCCAAGAAATTATGATGTCCTCACACTCTCTAAAGACAAGATCACGAAAGCAACTCTTTCTGAAAATACGGGAAGCGAAAAAGGAAGACTTGTGCCAACGGATGTGGGCATGGTAGTAAACGAGTTTCTCACTCAGTATTTCCCCGACATCCTCGATTATAATTTCACTGCACGTGTGGAAGAGAAATTCGATGACATAGCCGAAGGTAAATTAGGCTGGAAAAATGAGATGTCGGATTTCTACACCACATTCCATCCCTCTATAGAGAAAGTGGACTCGATGCGTCTTGAGCATAAAGTCGGAGAGCGAGTGCTTGGCATTGATCCTAAATCAGGGAAACCCGTTTCTGTAAAGATCGGCAGATTTGGACCAGTCGTGCAGATAGGAGATGCCGCAGACGATGACAAACCCCTATTTGCCAGCCTTCTCGAAGGACAAAGCATCCAAGACATAACTCTTGAAGAGGCGCTTAAGCTCTTTGAACTCCCTCGCAAGGTGGGCACAATCGATGGCAAAGACGTGACCGCTGCAATCGGCAGATTCGGTCCTTACATTCATTACGAAAAGATGTTTGTTTCCATACCCAAGGATATGGCACCTCAGACTATCACCCTTGAAGAAGCCAAGGAGCTTATAGAAGCAAAGAAAGAAGCAGAAGCAAACAGACTTATAAAGGACTTCCCCGAAATGCCGGGGCTTGAAGTGCTCAACGGGAGATTCGGACCATACGTAGCATACAAGAAGGAGGGGGCAAAGAAAGCCGTGAATTACAAGATTCCCAAAGGCACCGATCCCACGTCGCTAACCCTTGACGAAATCAAGGAACTGATGGAAAAACAGGACTCGGCTCCGGCAAAGAAACCTCGCGCACGTAAAAAATAAACCATAGTCAGAGCGGATTTGTTATAATGGCAAATCCGCTCTAACTATGTCAGAACTTGACCGTAATATTGCATCAATGTCGCGAAAGCATTTCCGCGACCACTCCATTCTGGCAAAAGCGGGCATTATCCTCTCATGCACTATTGCAGGGATTTTGCTACTTATAATACTCGCCATAGTTGGAGCCACACTATGGCTGACTCCTGAGCGTCTCACAAGAATCATAAACACCGAAGCAAGCAAAAACCTTGATGCTGATGTAACGGCATATAATGCGCGTTTTTCAATATGGTCCACCTTCCCCTATGCCTGTCTTGATTTGGATTCATTGAAGATCATAAGCCGGTCTCTCGACAATGTTCCTAACGATAAGCTTGCAGACTTGCCCCCGGATGCGTCATTTCTCGCTTCTGCCCATAATATTCACGGTGGCATCAATATTGTGAAGCTCCTGAAGAAATCAATTGATATAAACGATTTAAGTGCTGAAGATCTTGACCTGAACTTAGTTATGGTTTCAGATTCAGTATCAAACTTCAATATTCTGAGACAAACAAAAAAGCCTGAGAAAATACCATATTTCACCATCGGGCAACTGACTCTCTCCAATCCTCGAAATATCAGGATATACAGTCTTCCGGCTAATACAGCGGCTTGTGTGGAGCTGTCGCGCATGTCTCTCTCTCGGAGCGAAGCCTCGCCAGATACATATACACTTGCCATAAAAGGTAATGCCGGTGCTGTTGTTAATAAAGTGAATGTTCTGAAAGATTTCCCTTTCGATCTTTCGGGGCAGACAGATATTGCATTCAATCCTTTCCGAATCTCTCTTACAGATTTTAAGACGAATCTCGGGGATACAGAGGGGAAAATGGATTTGGAAATCCAAACCGGGAAAGCTCTCAGACTAAACAGACTTTCATATAAACTTAATGATTTCAAACCATTTGGATTGCTCAAATATATAAAAGGGTTAGAATATTCACTGCCAGATTCCATACGTGCCGACCTTCTTATGAATGCAGCGGCAAAACTGACATCACCCTATGACTTATCTTCATCCCGTCTACCCTCCATGATTATTGATTTCAATGTTCCCCAAGGGGATATTGAATACACTTCAGAACGGAGCGAAACCTACATGCTCAGGCATTCTGACATAAAAGGAGAGGTTGCGATAGATGGTACGCATCCTAACTCATCTTACGCTAAAATTCTGCCATTCTACATTAATGGGGAGGGCACGAACGTGCAGATGAGGGCAAATATATCCAATATCCTTGCTGACCCTGGAATACGGGTCGCCATGCAGGGTTCAACCGATGCCGGATTAACGGGAAAAATCATCTCCCCTTTAAAGCCGTATGCCCTTGCAGGAACAATGAATACGGACATTGTTCTTGATTTCAGACTATCGGATATCAAACGCAGCACACTTGAAAATATAATCCTCAATGGCGACATATCTTTCCATAATTATAAGATGAGATTCCCGAATCTGGAAGTAGCAGCCTCCGGCAATGAATTAAATATGAATTTCGGAGGAAAAGCATCGGATATTTCCGACAAAACCATTGCCAACGGAATCTTCGATATGAAGGCAAATGCCAATAAAATTAATGTTATGGCAAAAGGCTATGACATGAATATATCCGGGCTCGATTTCTCAAGCCAGATGAAAGAAGGCCATCCTGCACGTCTATCGGATATATCCGCACTAATGCCATTCGACCTTGACATAAAAGCCACTGCTATTGATATCGCCAACAAACGTGATACCGTAAGGATATCAATGAAAAACATGCTGGTTGACGGGCAGGCTGTGACACGACCCGGGAAAGCTGTGTTAAATCGATTTACGGCAAACATAACAGGAGAATCGATAAATGCCGTCAACGGCAAAACGATAATGACAATGAATGAGTTGTCTTCCCGATTATCTGCATCTGAAATGCAGAAAAGCATTGTATCTCGCAAGTATGTGAAACCGGAGAAATGGACAGCCGACAGCAACAGTATGAATTTTATTGACCACTCTGCAGAATATCTCTCGGCAAACCTTCCCCAAAAAGCCATAAACATGATCGGGAAATGGAAGTCATACATGTCGCTAAAAGTAAAAAGCGGCACGCTTCTCACCCCCGCGCTACCTTTGCGCAACGGTTTCGGAAACCTCGACATCGAGGCATCCTTCGACTCTGTGAAGCTTAATAGCCTCCATTTCAACTCGCAGGACACAAGACTCAAGGCAAAGGGAAAGGTTTCCAATCTGCGGCAATTCCTCACCTCCCGCTCTGTGGCGCCACTGCGCGTAGCGCTTGATGTGGCTATAGACACGGTGCGTATAAATCAGCTTTGCGGTGCATACAACCACGGTCTTAAACTCACACATGGACCCAATGCCTCTGTTCTAACTGTCATTCCCGACACACTCACATCTTCCGACACAGTGTCGCTGCTTGTGCCCAGAAATATCATTGCCGACATAAAGGCGTCCGCAATGATGACAGAGTATACCAATCTGTTCTTACACGATCTGTCAACCGGCATATCCTTGCGTGATGGCAAATTCAAGATCGAGGATCTCGGGATAGATTCAAGTTTCGGAGCGTTGAAATTGAACTTTGAATACGACACATCCGATATCCAGCATATGGGTATGAATCTTCAGGGAAGTATTGCAGAGGTTGACTTAGTGAATTTTTTCAGCAAATTCCACACATTGCTGCTGATGATGCCGCAAATGAGAAACCTTAAAGGAAATCTCTCCGCCATGGCAGAGGCAAAATTACTACTTTTCCCCAACATGTATTTAAATATGCCCTCAATATGGGCAGATCTCTATGTACGCGGCGACAATCTCCTGTTGCATCAGGATTCCTTCATTCGTCGCATCACGAGGATGATGCTTATACCCAATTCCGAAGACATCCGACTTTCCGACATGAACATACACGCATCGGTTCACGACAATCTGATGGAGCTATATCCCTTCGAAATCAGCTTCGACCGTTATCGGCTGCAATTCGGAGGACTCAACAATTTCAACGGCGACATGTACTACCACCTCGGAATTGATAAATCTCCTGTGCCTTTCCCATTCGGAATAAACATTATCGGGAATTTCAAAGATCCGGAAATACGCTTCGGGGGTGCCTCCTTCAAGGTCAAAAAAGGTGAAGATATAACAGCATCCGTTATGGAGGAAAAACGTGTGAATCTGATGCTTGAACTGAAATGCCTTGTGCGCGAATTCATAGAAAAAGCAGCGGAAGCGGATACGACACCGGCTTCTTTCTACGTGTATTGAAAAACAATACAACTGACAAACCCAGTTTTGCTCTGATAAATTCAAAAAAATTTATCTACAATTTGTAAATTTATCTTCAAAAATTTACAAAAAATAACTAACTTTACAACTCATTTAAACAACAGCAACTTTTACCGAAATGACCACCGAGATTTATCATATTCCCGCCTTGCTTGAAGATTCGATCAAAGGATTGGATATCAAGCCAGACGGAGTCTACGCCGACGTTACATTCGGCGGAGGAGGACACTCGCGTGCCATTCTCGGAAAGCTCGGCGGAAATGGTCATCTTTACGGATTCGACCGTGATCCGGATGCCCTTAAAAATGCTCCGGAAGATACGCGATTTACATTTGTACATTCCAATTTCAGATATATCACAAACTTCATGCGCTATTACGGTGTGGAAAGGCTCGACGGCATTCTTGCCGATCTCGGCGTTTCTTTCCATCATTTCGATGACGCAGAAAGAGGGTTCTCTTTCCGATCCGACGCGCCCCTTGACATGCGCATGAACAGGAATGCTCACACAACCGCCGCCATGATTGCAGAATCCTATAGCAGCGAACAGCTTGAATCGCTTTTCCGAATGTTCACAGACCTGAAACGTCCAAGAGCCGTGGCGGAAGCCATTGTAAAGGCGAGATCCGCAAATCCCGTAAATACAACTTTCCGTCTCGCTGATGCCGTCCGACCTGCCATAAATCCAAAGACTGAGAAAAAAGATCTTGCTCAGGTATTTCAAGCTTTTCGTATCGAGGTCAATGGAGAAATGGACGCATTGAAGCGTTTCCTCAACTCCACGCCAAAGGTGTTGCGTCAAGGTGGTAGACTTGCAGTGATAACATATCATTCAATTGAAGACCGAATCGTAAAGAATTTCATGAAGACCGGAAATATCGATGGGAAAGAAGAAAAAGACTTTTTCGGAAGAACTTCCTCTCCCTGGAAACTGATCACCCGTTCTCCAATTGTTCCGTCAGAAGAGGAGATAGAACGGAATCCCCGTTCCCGTTCAGCTAAACTCCGCATAGCCGAATTAATCACTGAAAAAGATTAAGAACTGAAACTTAAGATTGAAACTAAAACCACAATGGCAACCAAACAAATGAACAAGAAATCCGGAACAGGATGGGTTAGTGAGCTTCGTTACGGACGCTCCCTGTCGATTGAGTTCTTCAAGGCAAACGCCTGGATTATGCTGCTCTTTGTCGTTGCCATCATCGCTCTCATAGGACTCCGCTACAAGACAAAGACAAAAATGGGGGAAATAAAGCAACTCACCGTTGAACTCCAACGGGCTGAAAGCCATAAACTCCACGAAAAATCACTTTACATGTCTCTGATCCGGGAATCGGAAATGGTAAAAATGGTCAGAGAAAAAAATCTCAATCTCGAATTTCAAGAACAACCCCCTTACGAACTGACAGACGATGGCACCAAAGAACAATAGACTTAAACAAAATAATAAAAAGCATATCCTCTTCCGCTATGGGTTGATATGTCTCTTTTTCATCATCTTTGGCGTAGCGGTTATGATCAAGCTGTTCGATACCACTATAATCGAGGCAAAAGACTGGAACGAGCGCGCCCGCAGAGAGCTGTCGCGCATGGACACAATTCGCCCCGAGCGTGGCAACATTCTTGCCGACAACGGCAATATCCTTGCTTGCAATCTTAAGGTTTATGACATAAAGATCGATCTGCGCCACAATAAAGTAAAGTCTCTCCGCGCCATCCCATGGGAAAAGATCGATTCCCTGGCAGATTCCCTCGATGTATATTATCCCCGCAGGAAAGATCTTCACGCACATCCCGACACATTTGCCAAATATTCCTGGCACACGCGCCTACGCCGCGAACTTGAGAAAGACCCCGACAAACGTCCGCGTGCGTTGAGACTCGCAAGAAACAAGACTCTCGAGGATTTCCAGAGAATCAAAAGCTTCCCCTTCATGAAAGACTTCAAAGGGAAGGGATTCCGCAATCCTGTCTATAAGGAAGAACGCAACATCCGCATGTATCCATACGGGCGAATGGCATACAGAAGCATCGGAAGAGTCAACGAAAATTCCAAGACCCGTCAGATTCATGGGTACTCCGGACTTGAAAAAGACCTTGACAGTCTTCTCTATGGGAAGCCGGGACTTGCAAAAAAGGTAGCACTGACTCATGGAATCACCAATTGGGTTTCCGTGCCGGCTCAACGTGGTTACGACATACGAACCACCATCGACATTGATCTTCAAGATCTTCTGGAGGAGGAGCTCCACAATATCTGCGCCGAATCAAAAGCAGAATGGGGCACCGCAATCCTGATGGAGGTCAAGACCGGTGAAATCAAAGCTATCTCCAATATAGAGCTTCTTGATGACGGCACTTACGGAGAGGCGCTTAACCGCGCCGTACTACCTTTCGAACCGGGTTCCGTCATGAAACCTATATCGCTGATGATAGCTTTTGAAGACGGTCTTGTAAAATCCGTAAACGACATGGTGAGTTGCGCTCCTTTCCAACGCACGAGCGACCCTCATGGATCCGGCATGAAGACGATGAAGCAGGTTATCGAACAGTCTTCCAATCCGGGTATAGCACGCGTTATATTCCGTGGATATGAGAAAGATCCGGCAAAATTCCATGATCGGCTTGAAGAACTGGGATTTTTCGAGCCTATCCAATCCGGAATCGCCGGCGAATGCACCCCCCGCATCCGCAAACTCCTTCCGAAAGATTCCAGAGGCAATAATATAACAATGACTGCGCGCCATCTCGACCTTGCGCGTCAGGCTTATGGTTACAACACAGAGCTCCCTCCCCTTTTCACACTTGCTGTCTACAACGCCATAGCCAATGGTGGCAAATTCGTGCGTCCACACCTCATGAAAGGTCTAATCAACGAGGATGGTGTGGACTCAATCATTCCGATCCGTTATATCCGCGACCGGATATGCTCGGAAGAAACGGCAAGAAAAGTGAGGGAATGCATTGCCGAAGTGGTGTGGGGTGAACACGGCACTGCACGCGCTGTGCGTGATGACCGTGTAAAGGTTGTAGGAAAGACCGGAACAGCGTATCCGGTGGAGAAAGGCGTCTACAACACAGCCAAACGTCGTTATGCTTTTGCAGGATTCTTCCCTTATGAGAATCCTCAGTACAGCTGCATTGCGCTTGTGCTCGGACCGAGTGGAACTTCAGCCAACCGCACCTCCGGTCAGGTGGTCAAAAACATGGCTGTGAAGATGTATTCCCGTGGCAAATTGAATAATTCTTCATATTTTGCATCTGACAACAAAGGCTCAAAACCTATCATTGTAGGTTCGGAGAAGTGTAACAATCAGATGCTCGCATCATCCATCGGTGCGAAAGGCATGAAACATTATAAAACCGCAAAAGACCATACCCACGGCGTCGTGCCCAATGTCAAAGGTTACGATGCACCTTCTGCGGTGAAACTTCTTGAGGAAAGAGGCATAAACGTGAAACTCTCAGGCTCCGGATATGTAGTGGCGCAGTCGATTCCTGCCGGCACACGAACAAAGCCCGACCAGACAATCACACTCCATCTCAGAATATAGTTTAGGCTTTAGGCGTTAGGTTTTAGGCGTTAGAAGCTTCGCCTATCAATCTAAAGCCTAATACCAAAGAACCTCAAAACTAATAAAAAAACTGGTTGACGGTCAAGGCCTAAAGCCTAAAGCCTAAAACCTAAAACCTAAATAAGACATGTCAGTAAAGTTATCTCATCTTCTCGAAGGAATCAACACTCTCGAAGTAATCGGTGATATCGACAAGAATATCATAGATCTCCAGAGCGATTCAAGAAAAGCTGTCAAGGACGGTATGTTTGTCGCAGTGCGCGGCGTCACTACCGATGGTCATAAATATATCCCCGTTGTGGCAAGCACGCATGTGGGTGCCATTGTCTGCGAACAGTTGCCTGCAACCCTTGAGAAGGGCATCACATATGTTCGCGTCGCCGACTCTGCCGAAGCACTGGGAAGACTTGCCTCCAATTGGTATGGACATCCCTCTTCAAAACTTAAACTTGTAGGCGTAACAGGAACAAACGGAAAAACCACCACAGCCACACTTCTTTATGAAATGGCTAAGTTTGAGGGATATAAGGCGGGTCTTATCTCAACAGTATGCAACTATATTCAAAATCGTGCAGTGCCCACAACCCACACCACTCCCGACCCGCTTACGCTCAACGAGCTGCTTGCCGAGATGGTAGACGCCGGTTGCGACTATGCATTCATGGAAGTTTCCTCTCATGCTGCTCATCAGCACAGAATTGCCGGTCTTAAATTCGCAGGGGCGATTTTCTCCAACCTGACCCGGGATCATCTTGACTATCACGGCACTGTCGAGAATTACATGAATGCAAAGAAAATGTTTTTCGACATGCTTCCTGCAGATGCTTTCGCACTTGTAAACGTTGACGATAAGGCTGGGAAATATATGGTGCAGAACACTCGTGCAAAGGTATATACATATTCTTTGCGGAGCGATGCCGACTTCCGTTGCCGTGTATTGGAAACTCGTCTCGACGGCACACTCCTTTCCTTGAATGGCAAGGATGTGGAGGTTGCATTCACGGGGCGTTTCAATGCATACAACCTCACAGCCGTTTACGCTGCCTCGATCCTGATCGGCTGGAATCTGGAGGAAGTACTCGTAAATATGAGCCGACTCGTTCCGGTGTCAGGCCGCTTCCAGACTCTTCAGTCACCTCTGGGTGTCACGGCAATTGTGGACTATGCCCACACGCCCGACGCGCTCGTGAACGTGCTCGACACAATCCGAGAGATCATAGGCGCAGGTGGCGAAATCACCACGGTGGTTGGAGCCGGTGGCAACCGCGACCATGGCAAACGTCCTATGATGGCTCATGAGGCAGCCATCCGCTCGGATCTGGTCATCCTCACTTCCGACAATCCACGTGATGAGGAGCCGGAGGCTATAATTGAAGATATGAAAGCCGGGCTCTCCAACGATGAGATGCGCCGTACTCTCTGCATCACCGACCGTCGCGAGGCTATACGCACGGCAATGAGAATAACAAAGCCTGGGAGCGTAGTGCTTATAGCCGGAAAGGGACACGAAACTTATCAGGAAATCAAGGGAATCCGCAATCATTTCGATGACCGCGAAGAAGTAAAAGCTACATTCTAATCATGATATACGCATTGCTCGAACTCCTCGACGGATGGAACTTCCCGGGACACAATCTAATGGGATACATCTCCTTTCGTGCCGGAATATCTTTTGCTCTTGCACTTGTCATCGCTCTTGCGTTCGGACACAAAATCATCGAACGCCTACAGCGCATGCAGGTGGGAGAAGTGGTAAGAAACCTCGGTCTTGAGGGTCAGATGAAAAAGACGGGAACCCCGACCATGGGTGGAGTCATAATCATAATGTCAATCTTGATTCCATGTCTGCTGCTCGGCAACCTCACCAACATCTATATGATATTGATGCTGGTTGCCACAGTCTGGATGGGATGCATCGGTTTCCTCGACGATTACCGTAAACTCAAATATCACAATAAGGATGGACTGAAAGGGAAGTATAAAGTCACCGGGCAGGTCGGACTCGGTCTTATCGTGGGAATCACGATGTGGCTATCTCCCGATATTGTCATGAGTGAGAACTTTGAAGTTCAGAGAGCTGACACAACAGAGACAGAAATTGTGGTCTCGACCGACCAGATAAAATCTCCTCAAACCACCATACCATTCGTAAAAAACAATAACTTCAACTACGAATGGCTCACTTCGTGGGTGCCGGATAAGGAGGCTGCCCAGACTCTTGGATGGCTCACATTCGTATTGGTCGTGGTCATAGTTGTGGCGGCAGTCAGCAATGGCGCCAATCTCACTGATGGTCTTGATGGATTGTGCGCGGGGACATCGGCGATCATCGGAGTCGCGTTGCTGATAATGGGATATCTCGGAGGCAATGTAATATATTCGAGTTATCTCAATATCATGTACATACCCGGCTCGGAAGAGCTGGTGGTATATGCTGCGGCATTCATCGGAGCTCTTGTGGGCTTTCTGTGGTACAATGCTTTTCCGGCACAGGTTTTCATGGGCGACACGGGAAGTCTCACACTCGGAGGTATTCTCGCTGTGTTCGCTATACTGATCCGCAAGGAACTTCTTATTCCGCTTCTTTGTCTCACCTTCTTCCTTGAGGATGTTTCGGTGATGATGCAGGTGGGATATTTCAAATATACAAAAAGGAAATATGGCGAGGGACGGCGCATATTCAAGATGACACCCCTCCACCATCATTTCCAGAAACCTCTGGAGCCGGGCAGCAATGTTCTCTGGAAGCATCCGGTGAATCCTATACCCGAATCCAAAATAGTGGTGAGATTCTGGATCGTTGGAATCCTGCTCGCTGCGCTTACATTTGTAACATTAAAAATCCGATAAAATGGAGAATTTAGTTGTGCTCGGCGGAGGAGAGAGCGGCGTTGGCGCTGCCATCCTCGGCAAGGAGAAAGGGATGAAGGTGTTCCTCAGCGACATGGGCACTCTTAAAGATGAATACCGCGAAACACTGGTTCGTGAAAATATAGAATTCGAGGAGGGGAAACACACTGAAGAGAAAATCCTCGATGCTGACATTGTGGTCAAAAGTCCGGGAATACCCCCTTACGCTCCTATGGTGAAGAAAATCACAGATAAAGGGATACCCGTCCTGTCGGAGATTGAGTTCGCAGGAAGATACACAGACGCTAAAATGGTATGCATCACCGGCTCTAACGGCAAAACCACCACTACCCTCCTCACTTACCATATCCTCCGCAAGGCTGGTCTCAATGTCGGTCTTGCCGGCAATGTAGGTAAGAGCCTCGCACTGCAGGTAGCACGCGATCCTCATGATGTCTATGTCATTGAGCTGTCAAGTTTCCAACTTGAGAATATGTATGACTTCAAGGCAAACATCGCCGTGATAATGAATATCACTCCCGATCATCTCGACCGTTATGACCACAAGATGGAGAATTATGTGAAAGCCAAGTTCCGTATTCTACAGAACCAGGGTCACGACGACTATTTCATCTATTGGCAGGATGATCCCATCGTAAAAGAACAGATCCGCCAGATTCAAATAGAAGCGATGCAGCTTCCTTTCAGTGAATTCAAGGAAGAGGGAAGCCACGCTTTTGTGGAAGATGGAATCGTGAAGTTCTCCACACCTGGTGAAGTATGGGAAATACCCCGCGACAAACTCTCGCTCACCGGACTGCATAATCTCTATAATTCAATGGCGGCAGGACTCTCTGCCTCTCTTCTGGATATTAAAAAAGATGAGATACGCTCTGCTCTCGAAGACTTCGAGGCTGTGGAACATCGTCTTGAATATGTGGCAACGGTTGCCGGTGTCAGATATATAAATGACTCCAAAGCCACAAATGTCAATTCCACATGGTATGCACTCGAAAGCATGACTACTCCAACAGTTCTCATCCTTGGTGGCAAAGACAAGGGAAATGACTACACTGAGATTGAAGATCTGGTGAAAGAAAAGGTCAAGGCAATCGTATGCATGGGAAAAGATAATCAAAAGCTTCTTGATTTCTTCACAGGGAAAGTGCCTGTCATTATCGACACCCACTCAATTGAGGATGCGGTAAAAGCTTGCGCAGAATGCGCTTCAGAAGGAGACACCGTGCTTCTCTCCCCCTGCTGCGCCAGCTTCGACCTCTTCTCAAGTTATGAAGATCGAGGCAGTCAGTTCAAAGCCTGTGTCAAATCACTCTCCGACAAAAAATAGAATATGCCAAATCAAGATACTATACCCGGTCTCGAAATTCGAGAGACAATAGACGGACAAACAGCCACCGCTCGTGTTGCGGCAAAGCGCAATGCAGCAAAAGCGGAGGTGAAACGCTCACGCCCCGATCCATATATCTGGGGCATATACATCATGTTCCTCCTCATTAGCGTAGTGGAACTATTCAGCGCGTCAAGCACCGAGGTTTCATCCTCAAATGTTTACAGTCCCCTTATCCGTCACGGCATTTTCCTGGCTCTCGGTCTCGGCATAGTGATGTGGCTCCAAAACACCCACTATATACTGATGCGTCGTTTCGCCTGGATATTCGCTATCTTATCGCTCGGATTATTAGTGCTCTCGACTGTCGCGGGTGTAGAGATCAATGGTGCCCAACGTGCCATCCGTATAGCAGGCATGACGATCCAGCCGGCAGAGGTAGTAAAACTCTCTGTGGTGCTTCTTCTTGCCTCGGTGCTTTCGAAGAATCAGACACCCGGAGGCGTAACAAACAGAGGTATCATCACTGCCGCAATTGTGGTGGTGGTCTTCGCCATATTCCTATATAAGGATGGTCTGACAAACACCATTCTGCTGATGGGTGTCAGCATAAGCATGTTTTTAATCGGGGGTATACAATGGTCAAAATTCTGGATGATCTTGGGCATATATGGGTTATGCGCCGGATCACTTCTGATGATCAAAAAAGTCAATAAGAATGTAACCTCCGATGATTTTGACAATGTCAAGATTGAGGCTACTGCAGGGAATACAACTTCTACCGGAAGAATAGATGGGCGAGAAGGCACTCGAAACAATCGAATTGTCAGATGGCTGGAGGGTGTTCATCCCAACGACCCTATCGATGATATGAACCGTCAGGTCATATATTCCAAATTCGCCCAGGCGAATGGAGGATTATTAGGTCAAGGACCTGGCAATTCAAGAGAAAGTGCGCGTCTTCCGCTTGCATTCTCCGATTACATATATTCCATTATTGTCGAAGACACCGGATTCGCAGGGGGATCGCTCCTTTTGCTTCTGTTCCTTCTCCTTGTGGCGAGAGCAGGGCGAATAGCCTATAAATGTTCGCGTGCCTTCCCTGCTTTCCTGATTATGGGATGCGCGGTCATGATTGTGTTCCAGGCTCTCGTCCATATGGCGATTGTAACGGGCATATTCCCCGTGTCAGGGCAGCCGCTGCCATTCATCTCCAAAGGCGGAACATCTGTGCTTGTGATGTCGGCGGCAATTGGAATGATGCTCTCAGTCAGCAGATTTGCCGTCACGTCTGGCGACAAAAACGAGATAAAGGCTGAAATCAAAGAGCTTCCCGAAGACATGCAGGCAGCAAACTATAGCGACTACCAGAATAAGTAAGTAACAAGATGAAGAAGAAAATACTCATAAGCGGTGGAGGAACCGGGGGACATATCTTCCCTGCCCTGTCTATCGCCAACGCCATAAAGCGACGCATCGACGCTGACATACTGTTTGTTGGAGCCGACAACAGAATGGAGATGGAGAAAGTGCCCGCTGCCGGCTACGAAATCATCGGGCTTCCCGTTGCCGGATTCGACCGCAAGAACATGCTGAAGAATTTCAGCGTGCTCTTCAAGCTTTTCAAAAGCGTGAGAATGGCGCGAAAAATTGTGAAGGATTTCAAACCTGACATAGCAATCGGTGTTGGTGGCTATGCTTCAGGACCTACGCTCAAGGCTGCCCAGCGCGCGAAAGTGCCGACACTGGTGCAGGAACAAAACTCCTACGCAGGTGTCACAAATAAGCTTCTTGCCGCCAATGCCGACTGTATATGTGTGGCGTATGAAGGAATGGAGGCCTTTTTCCCGAAAGAAAAAATCATACTTACCGGCAACCCGGTGCGTAAGGATCTCACAGATCACACTCTCGACCGGGCAAAAGCCCGTGCAAGTTTCGGGCTGAATCCTGAGAAAACCACTGTTCTCGTGGTTGGAGGCAGTCTCGGTGCTCGAACTCTTAATGAAAGCCTTGAGGCAGGTCTGCGCAAACTTCTTGATGCGGGGCTGCAGGTAATATGGCAGACTGGCAAATATTTCGGCACTCGCGGACAGCAGGCTGCCAAAGGTCTTCAAGGTGCCGTTGTCACTGAATTCATCACGGATATGGGAGCTGCCTATGGGGCTGCTGATCTGGTTGTGTCGCGTGCCGGTGCCGGATCAATCAGCGAATTGCAGATACTCGGCAAGCCTTGTGTGCTCGTCCCATCTCCCAATGTGGCTGAAGACCATCAGACAAAGAATGCGCTTGCCCTTGTGCACAAGGACGCAGCCGTGATGGTGACAGATGCTGAGGCACGTGAGAAATTAGTCAATACAGTGCTTGAACTTGCATCAGACAAAGAAAAGCTGAAATCGATGAGTGATAATATCTCCTCTATGGCTCTTCGCGACAGCGATGAGCATATCGTTGATGAAATTATAAAATTGATCGGATGAAAAACCTCTATTTTGTCGGTGCCGGAGGCATAGGCATGGCAAATCTTGTAAGATATTATCTGCGCCACGGCTATCCGGTGGCTGGATATGACCGCACTCCTTCTCTTCTCACGAATGCCCTTGAAAACGAAGGCGCAATATTGACTTTTAACGATTCAGAAGATGAGATACCTGCCGATTTCTGTAATCCTGAGGAAACATTAGTGGTTTACACTCCGGCTGTGCCTGAATCAAATAAGATCCTCTCATTCTTCCGCAACAATGGCTTCGAGGTGATAAAACGTGCTGCCTTGCTTGGCAGGATCACACGAGACACAGACGCCATCTGCGTCGGCGGCTCACACGGAAAAACTACAACATCCTCGATGATTGCAAACATCCTGCGTGATTCTGAAAAAGGATGCACCGCCTTTCTTGGTGGAATCCTCAGAAACACAGGCAGCAATCTCGTGCTCAACGAAAAATCCCATTTCTCAGTAATTGAAGCGGATGAATACGACCGCTCTTTCCATCATCTTCATCCGTATATCGCGGTTGTCACCTCCACTGATCCAGACCACCTTGACATATATGGAGATGAAGAGCATTACCTTGAAGCATTCTCAATCTTCACTTCTCTTATTCGCCCTGAAGGAACGCTCATAACTCACGTCGGGTTAAAATATCATCCCGATGTCAAGGAAGGAGTAACCGTCCAGACATATAGCGGAGGTGCTGAAGGCGATTGGCATGCCAAAGATATAGTATTCGGAGACGGACGCCTCTCATTCACTCTCGTTGGTCCTGACAATCTGAGGATCGAGGATATATATGTTGGCGTTCCCGTGGAAATAAACATAGACAATGCGGTGGCAGCTGCAGCTGCAGCCATAACGGCAGGAGCTTCGGAGGAAGACGTGAAGCGCGGAATAGCAACATTCATGGGAGCAAAACGCCGCTTCGAAATATGGCTCGATGGATCTGCTCATCCCGGCGCACCGGTTCTTATCGATGACTATGCACACAGTCCCAATGAGGTTAAAAACTCGATTCGTTCTGTCAAAAAGCTATACCCGGGAAGAAAACTTGCAGTAATATTCCAGCCACATCTTTACACGCGCACCCGCGATTTCGCACCGGAATTTGCCGCCGCCCTCTCGGAAGCTGACACCGTCATCATGCCCGAAATTTATCCCGCAAGGGAATTGCCAATACCCGGAATAACAACAGACATCATTCTCAAAGATGTAAAATCATCTGAAAAAACATATTGCGAGCGAAAAGATTTGTTGAATCTGATAAAAAATAGTAACTTTGAAATCTTGATGACACTGGGAGCCGCCGATATTGATCGGATGCTTCCGCAGATTCGTGATATATTATCGTTAAGATAGCCACAAAATATAGATATGAGGAATACCATCTTGAAATGGCTGTTGCTGATCCTATTAATGGGATACACCACCTGGATAACCGTATGGGCTAATCAGGAGGCGGATCGTCACAAATGCACAGGAGTCATTATCAAGGTGTTGGGCACAGACAATCCAAAAATCCTTGAACGCACAAAAAGCGGTATCGAAACAGAGCTTTCAAGATATCCCGAACAGATCAAGGGCACGCCCGTCCATAATCTGGATACCCGCAAGATTGAGAAGTATCTATCTTCGATATCAAATTTTGAAAGGGTTGATTGCATGATCAACTCTGACAATCACCTCCTCGTTGAAGCAAGACCTCTTGAACCGGTGATGCGCGTGTTCGATGCCGGAAAATCATATTACATCAACCGCGAAGGAAAAAGAATCGAGGCAAAAGCCGAGTTTTTCACCGATGTGCCGGTTGTATGCGGCAGCTTCAACAAGAAGTTTACGGCTAAGAAGGTTCTTCCTCTTGTGAGATATCTCAACTCTGATCCAAAACTCGCCAACATCGTAAGCATGATCGTGGCGCGTGACGAAAGGAACTTGATTCTTGTGCCCCGCATTAAAGGTCATGTGATAAACTTTGGCGACACTACAAGGATGCAGGAGAAAAGCAGGAATCTTTTCCTTTTCTACCGAAAGGTCATGCCGCATAAGGGATGGATGGAATATGATACGATTTCTGTCAAATTCCGCAACCAGATAGTGGCAACCAGAAGAGACAAAACAATACAACAGCATAGCGAAGACTATACCGAAGAAATTGATCTGGAAGAACATACCCTTCCTGACATCTCCGGAGAGCAGACTTCAACTGAATAATAATTATTGGTAATGGCGGAAGATAGATATGTAGCTGCAATTGAAATAAGCAGCTCCAAGATAGTAGCGGTCGTAGGCAAGATGCATGCCGGTGGTCAGCTTGATATTATAGCCTCCGAGCAGGAGAAGGGGGTGGAAAGCGTGCGCTATGGCGTGATACGCAACCTTGAGGAAGCCTCCAACCGCATATTAAGAATTCTCAATAAACTCGAACGTAAGCCAGCGGTAGCTCCCAGAAAAATAACAGGACTGTTCGTGGGACTATCCGGGCTTTCTCTGCACTCCATTCAGACGCGGGTATCTATCAATCTGCCCGATGATACGGAAATAACCGATGAAATCATCCAACGTCTGCAAAAACAGGCAAGCCATACCGCCATCGATTCATCCCTGGAAACGATTGATGCCGTGCCACGTATTTTCACGGTAGGAAGGACCGAAACAATTACTCCCAAAGGCGTAGTTGGCAACAACATCAGTGCAAACTATGATCTCATTGTGTGTCGTCCTGAAATCAAAAACAACCTTATCCGCACTGTTGAGGATAAGGTAAAAATCCCAATCAAGGGGATTGTTGTAACAGCGCTCGCTGCCGGTCAACTAATTCTCAGCGCTGAAGAGAAACGTTTAGGATGCATGCTCGTGGATATGGGTGCAGAGACAACTACTGTCTCAATTTATAAAAATGGGCATCTTGTATACTTCGCCACTCTTCCGCTTGGAGGAAGAAATATCACCCGCGATCTTACAACCCTTAACCTCCTCGAAGAGCGTGCTGAAGAAACAAAAATATCAAACGGAAGCGCAATTCCCCGCGAGACCAAGACAAACCTCAACTATAATGGCGTCCGCGATGCGGATGTTTCCAATCATATTGTTGCTCGTTCGGAGGAGATTGTTGTCAATGTGCTCAAACAGATACAATATGCAGAACTTAAAGACAGCGACCTCCCGGGAGGAATTATCGTAATCGGAGGGGCATCAAAACTTAACGGCATGCTTGATCTGATAACCAATAAAAGCAGTCTCAATGTGCGCCGCGGTGTCCTTCCTCAATACATCCGTCTTGAGGACACAAAGATAAACTCCGCCGACATAATAGAAGTAGCAAGTGTCCTATACGCAGGAGCATCGGAAAACCAGGATGAGTGTCTCGAACGCCCTGAGCTGGAGAAAGTGCCGATTACCGGCGTTCAGGAGGAAGAACCAGAGCCGGAAATACCAGTAAAACCAACCGGAGGAGGTTTCAAATGGTGGGAAAAATTCAAAGACAAGCTCTCAGGAACTTTTGGGAATACGGAAGATGATTCCGATGAACTTAATTAACCCTTAGAATCTTACTCAAATGGATATCGATACATATACTCCCGATTTTCACGATCTCACTGATGAATCCGGTTTTGTAAAAGACACCAGTGACTCAATTATTAAAGTCATTGGCGTAGGAGGTGGCGGCAGCAACGCTGTCAACTACATGTACGCGCAGAAAATCCCGCATGTGAATTTCGTGGTATGCAACACAGATGCCCAGCATCTTGAGAAATCACCTGTTCCCAATAAGCTCCTTATCGGAAAGGAAATCACCAACGGACTTGGGGCTGGCAACGTTCCTGATGTTGGCAGGCAATGTGCGGAAGCTTCTGCCGACAAAATCAAGGAACTCTTTGACAGCAAAACCGAAATGGTTTTTATTACAGCCGGAATGGGAGGTGGAACTGGTACCGGCGCTGCGCCTGTTGTGGCTCAGCTGGCAAAAGAAGCCGGAATGCTCACAATTGGCATTGTCACAGTGCCTTTCTTCTTTGAAGGTGAGAAAAAAATACTCAAAGCCATTGAGGGCGCTAAAGAAATGAAGAAACATGTTGACGCGCTTCTCGTTATAAATAATGAAAATCTTATCGATCTCTATAAGGATCTCGATTTCTTCAATGCTTTCGGAAAAGCCGACGACACTCTTGCAAATGCAGCCCGAAGCATCTCCGAAATAATTTCCGAACCTTGCTATATCAATGTCGATTTTCAAGATGTTAAAACGACACTGAAAGAAGCCGGCACTGCCATCATCTCAACAGCAGAAGGGGAAGGTGAGCACAGAATATCAAAAGCGATTGATAAGGCACTCCATTCTCCGTTACTAAAAACTCACGATATATATTCCTCGAAACGCATTCTGCTCAAAGTTGTGTGCTGGAAAGATTCTCCCAATTCACTGAAGATGGAAGAGATGTCGGAAATAAATCAGTTCACGTCTCAACTTCCTCCAAACATTGATGTGAAGTGGGGTATCGGTGACAATCCGGGAATGGGTGACAAGGTAAAAATTACAGTACTCGCATCCGGTTTCGATATGACCTTGAAAGAGTCAGATACTGTATGTGTTAAACCGGTTACATCTGGAGGCGATAAAATGGGTCCCATAGTGCTTGTGTCTGACGAGGATCAACCCACTGGTGAGAAAGCACTTCAAGACAAAATCAAGCAGATGGAGGTTCAGGAAACTATGGGCACCATCTATGGGCATGAAAAAATCAAGGAGAAAAACCGCGCATCTGATGAAACACGTTATGTTGTGCTCAAGCCGTCGCAGTTTGATGATCTCGATGTTATAGCCATGCTTGAGAATCACAAAGCTTTCAATCGTGCTCCCGGTTTTAAGGACGAAATTAACAAAATCGGACAGACTGAGCAGAAACCTCACCTGACTGATCCGCGTGATTTGGATCGCGGAGCAGCTCCAATTACTTTCTAAAAACTTCTAAAAATATATATGACTGAACAGAAATTTCAGATGGTCGCCAAGACTTTCCAGGGATTGGAAGATGTTTTGCGCGATGAATTGATCTCTCTCGGTGCAGAGAATGTTGAAATGGGTCGCCGAATGGTGAGCTTCGAGGGAGACCTTGAGATGATGTATCGCGCCAACCTTTGCTGCCGCACAGCTCTGCGCATACTAAAGCCTATCGAAAAATTCACGGCTTCAGATCCCGATGAACTTTATGATATAGTGCGTGATATCGAATGGGAGAAATATATGACTCCGCAAACTACATTCTCCATCGATTCAACTGTCAACAGCGATGAATTTTCGCACTCAAAATATGTGACATACCGCGTTAAAGACGGTATTGTCGATCATTTCCGCGATAAATATGGTGAACGTCCGTCGATCAGGGTATCAGGCGCAGACTTGATGCTCAATGTTCATATCTTCGACGACCGCATCACAATCTCCCTTGACTCAAGTGGCGAACCTCTTTCAAAGCGCGGTTATCGCGTGGAGCAGACAGCCGCTCCCATAAATGAAGTGCTCGCTGCGGGAATCATCATGAAAACCGGATGGAGAGGCGACAGCAATTTCGTTGACCCGATGTGCGGTTCGGGAACATTCCTCATTGAAGCTGCCCTGATTGCCGCCAACATCAACCCCGGGATCTTCCGCCAGCAGTTTGCCTTTGAGAAATGGCCCGATTTCGACAAAGAACTCTTCGAAGATATCTATAATGATGACAGCGCAGAGAAAGAATTCGCATTCAAGATCTATGGTGGCGACATCGATGCCGAAGCTGTTGCTATTGCCCGCAAGAATGTGCGTGAAGCTAAGGTAGATGACATGGTAGAGATTGTATGCCAACCGATGAGCGAGTGGACAGACAATCCTGAACCTGGCATCCTCGTGATGAATCCTCCTTACGGAGAGCGTCTTAAACCCGATGATCTCACTGCTCTCTACAAGGGCATCGGATCTGCTTTGAAAAAGAATTTTGCAGGTTGGAATGCATGGATAATTGGTCCGGATAATGAAGAATTCGGAAATATCGGTCTCAAGCCCACAATCAAGATTCCGCTTCTCAACGGAAGTCTCGAATGCTCACTGCGTGAGTATGTGCTCTTCGATGGTCGTTACGATTCTTTCCGCGCTGATGGCGGCTCACTCGGCAAACTTTCTGAGGAAGAAGCTGAGGAGCAACGTCGCCCCCGCAAAATGAAACATATCTCTGACGACGATTGGAAAAAGGAAACCCGCAAGTTCGGGCATAACGACCGCAAGCAGTCAAAAGGAGGTGACAGGAAATTCGCCAAAGAACGTGAACGTAAATCATTCGACCGCCAGAGGAATGATGACGGGCCGCTGTTCGAAAGCAAGGAGAAATTCCACGGGGATCGTAAATTCGAACGTTCTGACCGTAAACCGTTCGACCGCGATAAGAAATTCACCGACAGAAAGCCTTTCGATCGTGACAAGAAACCTTTCGACCGCGACAGAAAACCATCAGACCGAAAACCGTTCGATCGTGATCGGAAATTTTCTGACCGCAAACCTTTCGAACGCAAAATAAAACCGGCTGTGGAACCGAGCCACAAAGGTCCGATCCTCCCGGAAAGCGACGCCTATCGCTTCTCGGACTATAAACTTCGTTCCCGTCGCAAGCCTAAAACTGAAACTGAAGATTACGAAGATTAATGAGATATAGAATCATTGGCAACGGTGGATTAATACTCGCCATCATTCTTGCCTGCGCAATGAGCGCCATTGAATTTTTCATTGGCGACCCGCAGCTTCTGAAAGGTGAGTTAGGGATTTGTATGCCTTCGCCAAATACATGGACAATACCCCCTGTCGCCTCATGGATTCTCAATCTCACGCTGATAATCGTATTGGGTTTGTCGCTCCATCTCTTCAACAAGACCTATAATTTTATCAGCAGCAGCGACACCGTGCTTCCTGCAGCTTTCATATTTTTATGCGGTGCAAACCCTTGGATAGACGGGATGCTGACATCCTCCATGATACTCATGGCAGCCAACCTGATATGTCTGCATCTCATGTTCGGATGCTATCGGTCGCAAAAAGGGATGCAGCAGCTCTTCATTGTCGGCTCCATTCTGTCGCTCGGCTCAATGTTTCAGTATGCCTTTGTATTCTTCATACCGGCATACATAGTGATAGCCGTAGTGCTCAAATGTCTGAATATTAAAAGTTTCACAGCTTTTATAATGGGAATTGTCGCCCCCTATTGGATCGGCATTGGCTTCGGATTGATTCCCTTGGAATCATTTTCCTTGCCTACTTTCACGAATCTATTTGATGGATTCGGCTCAAAACAGACAATTTTTGTGGGGCTATTGAACTGTGCGGTAACCATAGTGATGGCACTTATTATTGCGCTTTATAACGCAGTAAAGCTGTATGCAGGCAACACTCGTAGACGTCTTCTCAATAACGCCATCATAATCCTCGGACTGGCATCAGCAATCAGCATTGTCTGGGATGTTGACAATGTTCCGGCATATATGGCAACAATATATCTCGTACTGGGTGTTCAGCTCGCAAATCTTTTTGCACTGCATAATGTCAGGCATCCCCAAGCGGTTATTTTCCTGATTACACTCCTGTATATCGCTTCATACGTATTGATGGAGATAGGAATAACACCCTCTTCTGTTATGATATAGATTCCTGTTATGATATAGAACCTCTTCTATCATGATATTATGAAGCCAAAGATTATAATAGACGACAACATACCCTATATTCAGGGAAGGCTCGAACCCGTTGCCAACGTGGAATACGTTGACCAGTTCGGTTTCACTCCTGCCAATGTACGCAATGCGGATGCGATGGTCATCCGTACTCGCACGCGCTGCGACAGTTCTCTGCTCGCTGAAAGCGGCGTCAAGATAATAGCAACCGCAACTATCGGGGTAGACCAAATAGATATCCCATGGTGTCAGAATGCCGGAATAAAGGTTGTCAACAGTCCCGGATGCAACGCACCGGCTGTGGCGCAATATGTCTGGTCGGCATTGCTTCGTAAAGGGTTTGATCCGAAAAAGCACACTCTCGGAGTGGTGGGATGTGGAAATATCGGTTCAATAGTAGCGGATTGGGGACACATCCTCGGGGCGCGGATACTTGTGAGCGACCCTCCAAAGCAGGAAGCAGGCATACCGGTAACCACTCCATCTAAACCGGGACCAGATAGAGGGATTGACTATGCCCCGCTGGAAACCCTTTTGAAAGAATGCGATGCCGTAACGCTCCATACCCCCCTCACTCGCGACGGCAACCATCCAACTTATCATCTCATCTCCGACAAGGAGATAGCGGCGATGAAACCGGGAGCGATATTCATAAATGCAGCCAGAGGTCCAGTGCTTGATACTCAAGCCATCCTCCAACCCCTCCGAGATGGAAAGATCCGTGCGGTCATTGATACATGGGAGGGAGAGCCCGACATCAATCGCGAACTTCTCGATCTTGCCGACATAGCCACCTTCCACATCGCCGGCTACTCTCGACAAGGGAAAGAACGCGCCACCCGTATGGTTCTCGAAGAGTTAGAGAAATTCTTCGGTTTTGAAGTTGACAAAAACGGACTCGCCCCCGCCTATATCTCCCCCAAAGACCTAACCGTAGAATCCATCATCTCCTCCTACGATCCCGCCATAGACACCGCCGCCCTCCGCTCCGATCCCGCTGCCTTCGACACCCTCCGCCGCAACTACAACTACCGCGAAGAAGTGTCATAGCGGGCTTAGCGGGCTCTGCCCGCTTTTCCGTGCCGCGAGCCTTACTCGCGGTTTCAAGACGCGAGCCTTACTCGCGGTTCCGAGCCGCAAGCCTTGCTCTCCCCAAGCCGCAAGCCTCGCCCTCCTCCTAGCCGCAAGCCTCCCTCCTCCTAATTAAACCCCAAAATCCGATTATTAAAAGTCATGCCCAATTACAGCAAAAGATTCTATGTAGTGTGGAAAGGCCGCGTGCCCGGCGTCTATGATAACCTCGATGACGCTATGGAGCAGGTTGACAACTTTCCCGGTGCCCTCTTCAAGAGCTATGACTCACCGCAGGCTGCCGCCGAGGCTTTCCGCCGCTCCGAAGTAAGAGAAGACAAAAAAGACCTCGGGAATCTTCTGCTGGATTCATCCCGCGCCAATCTGCCTAAAAATAGTCAGCCCGATTATTTTTCATTCCCTGAAATAGATCTCAACGGCTGGGCAGTCGATGCCTCATGTCTCGGCAATCCCGGACGAATGGAATATCGGGGAGTAGAGCTGATGACCGGCAAAGAGATTTTCCGCGTCGGACCGTTCGAGAAATCCACCAACAACATTGGTGAATTTCTTGCCATTGTCCACGCCCTCGCCCTCATGCAGCAAACCGGCGAAACCCACACCATCTACAGCGACTCCGTCACCGGCATGGCATGGGTCAGAAACCGCAAGGTAAAGACACAGCTCGCCCGCGAAGCCGCCAACGAACAGAGCTTCCGCATGATGGAGCGCGCCCTATCCTGGCTCAACACCCACACCTACTCCTCTCCCATCCTCAAATGGCAGACCGAGCGCTGGGGCGAAGTCCCAGCCGACTTCGGCCGCAAATAATCTCCCCTCCTCCGCGCCGGCAGAATCTCCCTCTCTCTTCAGTGGCTCCATCTTTTTCCAGAAGCTCCTCTCTTTTTCTGTGCCGACGCGGAAGCCGAGGGCTTATTACTTCAATTGATTTCGAATCTCTTCAAGCCATTCATCCCATTGTGATGGAAACGTGAAATGCTCTGTCTCAAGGTAAACAGACTTCTTCTTAGGTGCTTTAATAACATTGAAAGCGGCATAAAAGGATGTGGGAGGACATACGGTATCATTAAATCCCCACGTGTACCAACCTGGTGTTTTCAGTAAGCGAGCAAAATTAACGACATCATAATATCTTGCTGTTTCGAGCATATTCTTATCAGGGTTCTTATCTCCGAAGAAATATTGAGGCCATCCCGGTGCTCTATTTTCAAGACTCGCATGATGATCACACAATGCAGGATGTGCGACAGTGATATATGATATCCTTGGATCCAAAGCGGCTGTAATTATTGACAGTGCCCCACCCTGCGAACCACCGGATGCCACAAGCTTCTTGCCATCAAATTCCGGTAAAGAATATATAAAATCCACAGATCTTGCTGCCCCGCATATAACATGATGATAATAACTTGACTTACGGTCTTGCAGTCCGTATCTCCAATAATTATTCAGACTTCCATTTATCAAACTTTCATACACTTCCGGATCCAGATTCACAGGCAATCCATGTATCCCTATTTCAAGTGTTATGATCTTTCCTTGAGCAGTATAAGTATCGCCCTTGTAAGGTCGGCAACCGGCACCGGGGAGTCTGAGCAACGCCGGATATTTTCCAGAAGCCTTCGGAACACTGAGAATGCCATAAAACCTGCCGCCGAATCTTTCTGTGTTGTAACTCACTTGATACACATTATCAGTCTGCGTACATCTTTCAGGCAATAAAGTCATTTTAGGGGCAAGAGGAATCTGGCGGGCATCTTTCAGACTCTTTTCCCAGAACTCTTCAAAATCATCAGGCATAGTTGTAGAGGGTTGTATGTTATCCGGGTCAAACGCTGCTGTTCCGAGACCCCTGTACTGATGGTCTCCATCATGAGCATTAACTATGAAACGAAGAAAGCCCGGTTTATTCATTGTTCCGCTGATTTTCATAATGCCGTCTTTGAGCACCTTTCCCTTCTCACTCTTCTCAGGATAGAACTCAGGACCGAATTCATAATCCACGACTGCATTCCTCATTATCGTTTGAGACTTCAGAACCATCACTGTAAAAGTAGCAGTTTCCCCGACTTTGTATATCCAGTCTTCATGATCTGGTGAAACAACTACATATACCTCCTTCCCTGCATTCTGCGACAAGACAGTATTTACGACTGCAAAAAATACAGTCATAAACACGACAACAATCTTTTTCATAATATTTGGACACCTTATGAGAGTTTAAAGCAATGCGCAGGCACTTGTCCCACGCACTGCTACTCTATAATTTACTGTTAATTTTATAATGAGGTTATTTAAATAGCTTCATTATCTTCAATATACAATCTTCTTGGATGTTAAACCTTGACGCACTATGTAGAAATTTCCATGCTCAGGATTGGCAATCCGGATTCCCTGCAAATTATAATACTCCACATCTGCATTCTCATCCAACAAGACATCGGCGACACCGGTCGGCATGCCCTCTGAATTGTGTTCTATAAAAGACGGGAAGAATCTAGCTTTTAATACTGAATTACTACCTGCCACCTTCGGAACCTCAATACGTATAGATCCTGAATAGGTTTCGCCGTCAGGAATACATTTACCTTCAGGATTTTTGTCAAGTTTATAAACCCATGTCATTTCTCCTCCATTCAAATCAACGGGACGTACCGGACTCATCCACCAGTGATTCCAGTCACCGTCTTTAATTATGTTCATATTTGATGTTGAAGGAAGTGACGTTACATCAAGCCAGTAAACGTTGTCTAAATTCTCTTCTTTCTCAAAACGCCACTTATCCTGAACGAAATTATCCCAATTGCCGTCATGATACAGATGGTATACTGCATCCTTTTCCGTAACAGTAATGGTCTTAAGATCCTTATCTATAGTAATCACCCAATTACCCGTATACGGAACAGTTGTTGTTCCGGCAGCCTCTTCGCCCTCTCCGGGTCCCTTCAAAGCAATCGCCTTTCCAATATTAGAATCGGTTATTGCCTCAGCCGGGCAAATTCTGTTTATCTTCCATAAATCCCAGCCATCCTGATCTTGACTTTTTGCTCTCCGCAAAGATATGTCTAAATTTGTGAGATTCACACATTCAAATGTAAACTTATCTTCAACAAGCTCCACTTCAAGAGGAGATACTATATTCCAGTTACCGAGTTTTACGCCATTAACTGTCGTTTCGTTTGAACCGGCAACGTATAACTTGGTACATGGCGATTTATGTTCCAGGATTTTATCAAAAAATGTTACTTTTACAGTTCTTCCCCACTGCTGAGTGTTTTCAAACACAAGTTTGACAGTTCCTGTATAAGCGGATGGAAACTTAACTGCACCATCGGTTTGATAAACACAGCCAACAGATTCATTTAAGACCGGTTCCGAGCCTATTTGCCAATATTTGTTAGTCCAAAAATTACCATCAGCCTTGATCGCAAAATAAACCCATTTATCACTCAAAGAGTTCTCATCTGTCACATCAATCCAATATGCCTGAACACCATCTTCCTTTTCCATTTTCCACTTTTCATCGTTAAAATTGTCCAAGCCGGGAAGCATGTAAAATTCCGGAGCCGGAGTAGTAGTGGTGTATTTTATTGAAGTAAGGTCTGCGGATATTTCAATTGTCCAATCACCCTTCCATGGGCAGTCGAATTGTTTGCCACCTTTGCCAAAAGGCATTGAATATCCAAAATGCCGTTCTGCAACAAGATCCCCAGGACCCCAGACACCGCTATTGAAGCCAGACCAGTCATTATTGTCAGTTCCTTTTGTTTCCGACAACTTGAAATATTCCAGATTCTTTGCATTCAGCACAATGTCAGACCCTGTCGTGATAACAAGAGGATCAGCAAGTTGCCAATTACCAATTGTCGTACCATTGATTTCAGCATTCTCATTTCCGGCAAGATAGAGTTGTGCCGGAATTTCTGCAAAAATCGGAGAAACGCCAATCGCCAATGAGCATGTCACTAAAAAATTCCTTATCGAAGCCATATCATTTTACGATTATCTTGCTGACCTTTGAACCATTTTTCTTAATATACAAACTTCCCGGCTGAACAGAATTTACTCTGACTCCCTGCAAGTTAAAATATTCCGACTCAGAACTGTCGTCAAGCTCAATTTCTTTCACTGAAGAACTATCATGATCCATAAAATCAGGATAGAACGTCACCTCAAGCTTTGAGCCTGCACCAATCTCCTGAGGAACGACAATCTTTATTGTTCCGGTATAGGATGTGCCTGCGGGAATTGACTGACCTTCCGGATTTTGAGTCAGCTTGTATACCCAACTCATAGTTTGTCCCTGAAGATTTATTGGGCGCACCGGACTTGTCCACCAGTTGTTCCAATTGCTATCCCTCATGATATTAAGGTTGTCTGTCGGACCGATCTTATTTTCATCCGTACAATCAAGCCAATAAACATTGTCTGTTCCCAATTCTTTCTCAAACGCCCATTTTTCTACAGCAAAATTATTCCAGTTGCCGTCAAAATATAGATAATACGTGATTTCAGGTTCCGGAGTAGTGGTAGTGACTGTCATGGTCTTAAGGTCGGCTGTTATCTCAATCACATAATCACCCATCCAAGGAGTAAGGATATCGGGACCTTTTAACTCGCCTTTCCCAGGACCTTTCACAGGAATTGGAAGCCCTAAATTCGATGCGGTCAAAGTCTGCGATGGACCGATACGATTTTCAGACCAAATATCCCAGCCGTCCTGTTCCGTAGTCATTGCCTTTTTAGTTGAAACACCGATAGCCGTCAAACCTTCACATTCTATTGTGAATTTACCATCTTTAAGCGGGACCTCAACAGGATGGACGATGTCCCAGTTTCCCAGCTGCTCAAAATTAACAATCTGTCCTTGAGCGCCGGCCACATAAAGCGTGTTGATTTCCTGAGCGGCTGCCGGCAGACATATTGACGCTGCCAATGCCGCAATTGCGTAGATCTTCTTCATGATTTAAAAGTTTTAAAGTGTAGTTGAATATAGTTTTCTGTATAAGGGATTTTTTAACAATCGAATTCCTAATATCATTTTTATGTTTTTAAACATATCAGAAGGCATTAAAAACTTTATTTTCACCATTAGGAAATCCCTTATTACCCAACCCTTATAAAATAAGTATTGAAAATTAGCTTAAACAGATTACAAGCTAATTCCCAAAACTTATTTATTCAGAACTAATTTTAACAAACAACCAACATCTCCATGAAGAAAAAAACTTTTTTACTCACGATGATTCTCCTTCTGATACTATCATCATGCTCTGATTCTCCTGCAAACTCACAACCAGATACGCCTCCTGATCCCGACATTGAGTCTCCAGAGGATGAGGAATCCGGACCATTGACAAAAGTACCATTCTCAAAAGGATTCAATTTATCGGGATGGCTGAATCTTGAAGAACAATGGTTCAATGCAGATGCTTTCAATGAAAAAGATTTCGATGAGCTCAAAAGCTTAGGATGTGATGTAGTACGCGTTCCCGTAAACTTCCCTCTTAATATGGGAGCCGCGCCTGAATATAAGTTTACAAGCAATTTCCTTAAAGCTCTTGACAATGCAATCGATATGGCTGAAAGACACGACATGTTCATTATTATTGACCAACATAGCTATGGCAGTGAATTTCCCTCCGACAAAGGAGAAGCCATCATTACCGAAGGATTCCGCCAGCTTGCCCAGCGATATGTCAAACGGAGCGATAAAATTGTATTTGAGTTATGCAACGAACCGAATGGTTCTTTTCTGCAAAATGAATGGCCGCAGATGCAACGTCGTCTTATATCCGCAATCCGCGAAATTGATAAAAAACATATTATCATTGCCACTGCGTTCCAATGTAATGCCGATCAGCTAATAGCCCTTCCTGATTATGACGATGAAAGACTAATTTATACATTCCATTTTTACGACCCTTTCATCTTTACGCACCAGGGAGCCAGCTGGAGTGAATCGCCCGAAAAATACATAAAGAATGTACCTTTCCCTTATGATGCATCCCGAATGCCGGCAATGCCTCCCCAATTCAAGGGCACCGATCGAGAAAGTTCCTATATACGATACTCAACAGAAGGAACTGAAAATGCTGTTCAGGAGATCTTGCAACGCACACAAGATTGGGCAACAAAAAACGGCAACCTACTTTTCTGCGGAGAATTCGGAGCTCTTGAAAACGCCCCGGCACAAGATCGGATAAACTGGTATAAAACAGTATGCGACAAACTTTCACAACTTGGCATAGCATGGACAGCATGGCAATATCGCGGTGATTTTGACATCTTCAACGGCTCTCCAATTTTCGAATTAAACATAAACAAAGATATACTCCGAGCTATGGGATTGACAATCCCGGCAGCTCTTGAAAAAGACTGTCCTGACATAATCCTTTATGGAGACTACCGTGCATCCTGGCTCACTCCGGAAAACGAACAGAAAGTTTATTTCGATTATAAAGATCATCCCTATGGAGATGCCGGATCCTGTATCCGCTGGGATATTCCCAATGCCAACAGCCTCATAACGCTAACGGCATGGCCTGTAATCAACTTGAAATCATATGTTGAAGCAGGAGCAAAATTGGAATTTGCAGTCCGCACACAGGATCCTATTCAGAAATTAACAGTGAGGTTCCAGCAATACAAAGATGGGGCACCGTGGCAATGGCGCAACATACAAACCATCACGACTTCTGCCTCTGTGTCTGATGCCGTAAAATTCAGCAACGATGGAAAATGGCAGATTATTTCCATTCCCTTGAAAGATTTCTACATTTACGGAACCATGGGCGACTGGAAAGAGAAGCCATCTGGAAATGATGAGGGATTTGCATGGGACTGCATTAATAAAATTGAATTCTGCGCAGACGGGAATGATGCCGTTGCCGGAAAGATCATATTCTTTGATGAAATTGCAATCCGGAGATAGGCGACATGAACAAGATATTCCGATTCTTAGCGTTGAGTGGTCTGGTATTTTTCCAGACCACTCTGTTAGCCAAACCTCTCTATAAAGATGCAAGTGCCGCAATAGAGGCAAGAGTGGAGGATCTTCTTTCCAGAATGACGCTCCATGAGAAAGTGATGCAGCTTAACCAATATGTGCACGGCACCAACATGAACCTACACAACATCGGCAAAATCGATGACCATTACCCCTTGGAAGCGGGGTCGTATATCTATTATAGTCAGGATCCTGAAATGAGGAATGAGCTTCAAAAGAAGATAATCAAAGAAACACGGCTTGGAATCCCCGCAATATTCGCACATGACGTGACTCACGGTTTCAGAACGATATATCCAATGCCTATTGCCCAGGCCGCCTCCGGGAATCCCGTTCTGGTAGAACAGACCTGCGCCATGGCTGCGAAAGAATCCAGACTGTCGGGAACCGACTGGACCTTTTCGCCTATGCTTGATGTTGCACGAGATCCTCGCTGGGGACGTATCACGGAGACTTTTGGCGAAGATCCTCATATGAACTCCATATTCGGTGTAGCTACCGTAAAAGGATATCAAGGAGATGACATATCTTCCACGGAACGAATTGCCGCATGTCTTAAACATTTTGTGGGTTATGGTGCCACACAAGGAGGACGCGATTATCGTCAGGCAGATATTTCAGATAACGATTTATGGAATATCCATCTCAAACCATTCAAAGCATGTGTTGATGCCGGAGCTGCAACTTTAATGAGTGCTTTCAACGATATAAACGGAATTCCCTGCACATCCAACCGGAATATACTCACTGACATTTTAAGGAATCGCTGGAATTTTTCAGGAGCGACAATCTCAGATTGGGCATCGGTCTCTCAACTAAAAGACTATCAAGCCACAGTTGCCACTTATTCAGAGGCTGCCATCCGGAGCCTACTTGCAGGTATAGACATAGACATGTGCAGCGGCTGTTATTCCTCAACACTCGACAGCCTTGCAAACATAAATGCCGTCCCAATAGATAGAATCAATGAAGCTGTGAGGTCCGTTCTTCGCCTCAAATTCCGACTCGGAATATTCGATCGGCCATTCACTACCGAAACAAAACGAGAAAAGCGACTAATGACACCGGAAAATATTGCAATCGCTGAAAGATTGGCGGAAGAATCAATGGTTCTTCTGAAAAACAACAATAATGCATTGCCTTTAACACAGCATAAGATCGCAGTGATAGGACCCGCCGCAACCGACAGAAGAATAATGTATGGTGAATGGTTCAGCCATGGCGATGTTAACGATGCTCAGACACTGCTCGAAGGAATCACACATGAATTCGAAAGCCAAACAGAAATTTCATTTGCCAAGGGATGTGATTTCGATGGCAACGACAGAAGCGGCTTCCCAGAAGCAATCGAGACAGCAAGAAACGCGGATATCGTGATTTTATGCATGGGAGAAAGGGGTAACTGGAGCTGTGAGAACAATTCGCGGGCTGAGATCTCAATACCTCAAATACAGAGGGATCTGATAAAGGAATTGAGTGCTACCAAAAAGCCGTTGGTACTCGTATTGACCAACGGACGCCCTGTCGTGCTAACAGAAATAGAACCTATGCTTGATGCAATAATAGAAATATGGCAACCGGGCATAAGAGGAGGAAACGCATTGGCTGGAATATTATCCGGGCGTGTCAACCCATCCGGTAAGCTTCCCGTCACTTTCCCAAGAAGTGCGGCTCAGATTCCACTTTACTATAGTTCCAGACGAGGAGCGAGATTCTCTCCCCACGGTGACTATAAAGACATTCCCTCAAATCCACTATATGAATTCGGTCATGGTCTTGGTTATTCCTGTTTCGAATATGGAAATATAAAGTCTGATAAGATACATTTAAACAAAGATGATGAACTGACTCTCTCGATTGATGTAAGAAACTCAGGAGATAAAGATGGCAAAGAAATCGTTCACTGGTTTGTTACAGATCCGATATCCTCTGTTGTCAGACCTTTTAAAGAACTTAAACATTTCGAGAAAAAAGAAATTAAAGCAGGAGACAAGCAGACCTTTACTTTCAAAATCAATCCGATACGCGATCTCTCTTTTATGGATAATAACGGTAACTTGATTCTTGAATCAGGAGATTTCATAATATCGGTAAAAGACAAAAAGCTTAAAATAAATCTAGAATAAGGAGCTGTTTAAAACATGTTTTTAAACATTGTCTTGCATTTAGGAATATCAAATCCTGAGATACCTTTACAATAACAGAACTCGGTTTGATTTATTGACAACTTCCGGACGTTGCCAAAACAAATCAAGACGAGAGGATTAATATATAAACTATATCTTGAATCAAAATGGCTAATAATGGGAATAATATTGAGAACCCTAAGGTTATAGACAGAATCATTGCTGATATCGATTCTCTCAATGTATATGAGTCTATAAACACAGAAAAGGCATTTAGGCGCATCAAATCCAAATTGGGATGGGGCAAATCCCATTTCTTCAATATTATTAGAAACGCGGCTGCAATCATTTCCATACCATTGATGATTGGAGTATTTGCGTTATTAGTGAGACACCAATCGGGATTATCGACTCCGGAACAAATGGTTGAATTGAGTACCTCCCCGGGCATGACGGCACGCCTTACACTGCCAGACTCTTCTACTGTCATCCTTGATGCATGTAGCAGCATAAGATATCCGTATTCTTATGCATCAGGACGATACGTAGAATTGAAAGGTGAGGCATATTTTGAAGTCAAGAAAAACAAAAAACAGAAGTTTGTTGTATCTCTCGCAAACGGAAATGAGATAAACGTATATGGCACAAAATTCAATGTCGATGCATATGACTCAGAGCCGGGAGTTTCACTTGTTGAAGGCAAAATCGGCTACAACTATAGAGACAAAACAGGTGTAATGCATGAACAAATATTAATGCCAGGACAGAAGCTGACACATCAGGATGATGGTTCAATAAGCGTACAACCCACAGATAATGAAACTGAAACAGCATGGATACAACATAAAATTATCTTGAATTCCACTTCTCTTACCGATATATTGAAAAAACTGGAAAGAAAGTATAACGTGACATTTGACATTCAACTTGACAATGTGGACACACATAGCTTCTCGGGAGGCGCAATAACCGTGTCAAGTCTTGAAAGCATATTAAATGCATTGTGCATATCATCTTCCTTGAAGTGGTCATACATTAATGATGAGAATACCTCTGATGATAAGCCTGTAATTGTCATTACAGATTTATAATAACGCGAAACATCTTATCTCTGCATTAGAACAAACCTAATAAATTTATGAAAAATTGTATTACATCAATCTTTTTGCTCGTTTTGACGGCAATTGCATCGCCGTTATATGGACAGACAAGAAAAATCGACATCAATGTCCAAAACCAGACGGTTGGACAGGTGCTTGATGAAATTAAGAAAAAGAGTGGATATGAAATCCTGGTCAATGACAAACTTGTAGACTTAGAACGAAGAGTATCCGTAAGGGCACAAAACGAATCCGTAGACAAGATCATTGAAAATATGTTCACTGACAAAAGCATCAAATGCCATATCTCCGGCAAACAACTGATTCTCGGTAAAAACAAGAAAGAAACAAACAAAAAGGCTTCTGAAAAAAAGCAGTCAGCAGGCGAACTATATGTGCAAGGACACGTATTGGATAAGAATGACGAGCCATTGGTAGGCGTCACGATTAAAGAACGCAACTCCCAAAATTATGCAGTCACAGACCTTGATGGAGCATATCGCATCAAGGTCAATACCGCCAAACCTACACTTGAATTTACTTATGTAGGATTCGTCCCTTTAAGTGAAAAAAGGGATGCTGGGGAATGGGGCAACATTAAACTTCAGGAAGATAACAAATTACTTGATGAAGTTGTCGTTGTTGGATACGGCACAATGAAAAAGCGTGACCTGACAGGATCTGTGGCTTCAGTTAAGATTGATGACTCCACAGCCGCAACAGTGTCTTCTGCAAGTAATGCACTTGCCGGCAAAGTGGCGGGATTGCAGGTCACATCAAACAGTGCAAGCCCGGGGTCAGGATCCAACTTTCTCATTCGCGGATTCAGTTCGCCAAACAGCGACAACAATCCGTTGATAATCATTGACGGATTCCCCGTCAATCCCGTAAGCGACGGACACATCTCAGTCGGCAAATACGACAGTGGTTCCACAGATAATTTTCTTGGTTCGATAAACCCTAATGACATCGCCTCCATCGAGGTGCTCAAGGATGCGTCTTCTACAGCAATATATGGTGCTCGCGCCGGTCATGGAGTGATTCTTATCACAACAAAAAAAGGTCAGAAAGGAAATGCAAAAGTGAGTTATTCCGGTTCTGTGTCAATGCAGAAAATTGCAAAAAACTATGAAATGCTGGATGCATACGGATTCATGACGCAAGCAAACCGCTACATGAAAGAGAAATGGCGTATTGACAACAACATTGGAATATACGGAGGCGTTGATGAAGACGCGGTAACGCCCTTTTCTCCACGATATGACGCCGATGGCTTTTCCGGAGAAGTAACAGACTGGATCGGAGCCGTGACGCGCACCGGCATCCAGACTCAACACAATTTATCAGTATCCGGAGGAACCGACAAGCTGCGGTATCTCGTTTCGGGAAATGCTTTCCTTCAGGATGGAATCATCAAAAATAATGATTTCAAAAGATATACGCTTCGCGTAAACCTAGATCAAAAATTCAATAGATACCTAAGCGGAGGCATCAACCTGACATTCTCCCGACAAGATCACAATTCAATTGCCGGAGGCTCTGGACAAAACGAAGAGTCGGGCATTATCATATCCGCGACACAAAGCAGTCCGATTCAACCTATACGTGACGAAAATGGCGAATATACTTTGAACCCGGACCGGTCTTACATGCCAAACCCCGTTTCGTTACTCGACATAACCAACAAAAGCCGCAGAGACCGTTTCCTTGGATCTTTATACGTAGAATACAAACCCATTGAAGATCTGACCTTCAAAGCTACGTTCGGTATTGACAGAAACAACCAGAAGCGTAAGGTATACATGCCCACAACAACCCTATATGGAGCCAAAGACAACGGACATGCCGACATCTCGCAATATGACCAGAATGATTATCTCTTTGAATTAACCGGAAGCTACAACAAAACATTCAATGATATTCATCGTCTTGATGCAGTAGCCGGATATTCATACCAGAAATTCAACCGTGAAGGATTTAATGCAGGAAACAGCAATTTCCTGACTGACGCATTGCTTTATAATTCCATCGGAATGGGACAATATGTAAAGCCATGGGTTGGCAGCACTGCGGGAAACGATGAGATGGCTTCAGTTTTTGCCCGCGTAAACTACGCCTTCAAAGGAAGATATCTGCTTACTGCCACAGTGCGTGCCGATGGATGTTCTTATTTTGCAAAGGGGCATCAATGGGGATACTTCCCGTCTGTTGCCCTGGCATGGAGGTTCGCAGACGAAGAATTTCTTGAAAGCACCCGCAGTTGGCTATCAAACGGCAAATTGAGAGTCAGCTGGGGACAAACCGGTAACTCTTCAATAGGATATCAGTCTGTCAGTTTCTATTCGCATCAAGACAGATGGGGAAACGAGTTTAATAAAGGCTTCGGCGGAACCGAATACATGGGTCTGCAGCTTACCCAACTTGGAAATCCTGATATAACATGGGAAACCACCACGGAATGGAACTTCGGTATTGATCTCGGTTTTTTTAACAACCGCATCAATTTAAGCGCGGATTATTTTATACGCGAAATTTCCGATTTGCTCAACTGGCGTGCACTCCCTTTGCTTCAGGAAGTCACATCCGTAGCAGACAATATCGGAAAGACACGCAGTTACGGACTTGAACTGGTGCTTAATACCGTCAACATCAACAACCGGGATTTCACATGGTCTTCAGACCTTACATTCTCTTTTTCAAGAAGCAAATGGAAAGAACGTTCATCAAGCTGGGTCGGGAATGCTTATGATAAGTATGATGGCTGGATCAACGCATTTTCCGGTTATTATGTGGCTGACGGACTTGTTCAACCAGGTGAAACTATTCCACATATGCCGGATGCTCTTCCAGGACAGGTAAAAATTAAAGATATAAACGGCTATTGTTACAATGATGACGGAACATACAAGGTTGACGAACATGGACTTCCCATACTCAGTGGAGAACCTGATGGACGTATAAACGACGCCGACAGAATTATCGTCGGACCGAGTGGTCCCGGTTTTATCATGGGTTTCAACAACACGTTCAGGTGGAAGGATTTTGATCTCAATTTATATTTTTACGGACATTTTAACCAATGGAATGCCGGATGCTACAAAGATTTCTGGCTTGACAACGTCGGAAACCTCTCAATGAGCGGAAATACCACTACCGCCGTCAAAGACATGTGGTCTGTTGACAACCCCGATGGATGGCGTCCTGGATTCGCACAGGAACAAAGCTCTTTTCGACTTCACAGCACCACCTATTTCATTAAGAAGATGTGGTTCGTGCGCTGTCGCAATATCACACTCGGATATACAATCCCCACAAAGGGCAAGCTATCCAAGTTACGTGTTTACGCAGACGTAAATAACCCTTTTATATTTACGAACTATGAAGGTCTGGATCCCGAGACCGGTGATTATTATCCCAATGTGCGTTCTTATAACTTAGGTGTCGAAATCACTTTTTAAACAATGACAGGAAAATGAAAAAGATAAATATTATCCTATTGGGCATTGCCACTTCATTAGGAATGGCGACAACCTCTTGCGAATTGCAATCAGAAGTATATGACAAAATATCGACTTCAGTATTTCCTAAAACTGAAGCCGACCTGACATCCATGCTTGTAGGATCAGTCTACGCACCGTTCAGAAGCAACCATTATGAAGGACTGTTCACTGTCAACAACCGTGGAGTACAGATCATAAGTGATATGTGCACGGACGTTGCAACCTGCAGATGGACCGATACGTTAAGGTATGAATACCTTAACGTTAATTTCAGTACACGCAATAACGAAGGATCCACGCTTATATATGCCAACAATATCAACAATGTCACAAAAATGAGCAATTTCATCCGTATATGCACGGAATCCGACTTAGCACCGGATTTGAAAGAGAAAGCTATTGCAGAGGCTCGTTGTGGAAGAGGATGGCTGGTATATATCCTGTATGATTTCTATGGCGGAATACAATTTATCGATCCTGAGGCGATAGACAAGCCGTTCATGACCCAGAACAGTCCTCGATCTTCTGCTGAATATACTTCAAAATTTGCCGAGGAAGATTTGATTGCCGCCGCAAAGGTACTTCCATATACAATAGAGCATGGTAGCAATGATTATGGCCGTTTTACCCGTGGAACAGCCTTGACAGTATTGATGCATCTCTACATGCATGACAAACGCTGGAGCGATGCGGCAAAAGTGGGAAGGGAATTGATGAAACCGGAATATGGCTATGATTTGGTCAAAAATTATAAGGACATATTCACAATGGAAGGAGAGGGAAACAAGGAAACCATATTCGCATGCACCGAAGATCAGGGCATCAACACTCAGTTATGGCTGGAACATGTACTTCCCGGAGTCTATCCTACCACTAACGATAAGATTGTAAACAAATGGAACGGCTACAGAATGCCCTGGAACTTTTATCATACGTATGATACGAATGACAAGCGGCTTGAAACAATAGCGGCAAGCTTTGTCGGCACAGACCGGATAAAATACAGCGAGAAAAATCCGAAAGAAGTTCTCAAACTCGGTCCTCTACCTGTAAAATACTCGGAAGACCCAAGCGATACGGGTGACGGCTCTTCCATCGACTGGATTGTATTGAGGTTTGCCGATGTCCTTACCCTCCAGGCTGAAGCTCTTGCAAGAGAAGCCGGGGCTCCGACACCGGAAGCCATCGCTCTGCTCAACAGAGTGCATGAAAGAGCAGGTCTAATACCCTATAACGCTTCAGATTTTTCGGGACTTGAACAATTCCTTGACGCCATCCTGCTTGAACGCGGTCATGAATTATTCTTTGAAGGTTGGCGACGCAGCGATCTGATCCGCCATGGAAAATTTATTGAATACGCCAAACTATATAAGAATTCACGCACTGCAGCCCCTCACATGGAACTGTTCCCTATTCCACAAGGATTCATTGACGAAGGCAAAGGTCTCGTTATTCAGAATCCAGGTTATTAATAAAGAGTGTAAAAAATCAATTTAAGGTATTAAAAGATTTTAGGTTTCAGGAGATGCAGAGGTCTTGACCGGCATTCTGCATCTCCCGCTTTTTAAAAGCATTAAATCACCATCCCATGAAACGATCCATCCCTTTCTTATTTTTTCTCATTACTAAATTTTCATGTCTCGCAGCCGGACATGAAATATATTTTCTTGAAAATGATTCCATATCTCGCTCCGCAGCAGATATCGACTGTAAAATAAATACAATCTCTGATAATAACACGGAGACAATCTCAATTACACTACACAACCGGCGTCACACTCCGTTTCAGCCACAAAAAGTTTCTCTAAAACTTGGAATTGACACATATATGGATAAGTATCCTGACTGGAATGACAAGTTTTTTCCGACGCTCATGATCTGTGAACCGACACATTGCTATGGATATCTCCAATCTCCTTCCGGAAAGATAAAGGCAATCGCATCACAAGACCCTGTGGCTTCATGGAGTCTTGATTATAATCTCGGATATCAGGAACCGGCGCCTCATTGGTTTTATGGACATCGCATAAAAGCACTGAATCTCGATCTTATGAGTGAACTTCCTTTGCCTGACCATCATCCCCAAAATCTATGGCAACTGAAAGCCGGAGAAAAAAAGACATGGACCGTCAATATCATCGATTTAGATAGTCTTGATAATTTCTCAAGAGTTATACACAATACCGCAGATGTACCAACAATCGAACTTGACCGTACTTCAACTGCGCCATGTCGCCCGGTCAATATAATAGTTTATGGCAAAAATCCGGTCTTGAGAATAAATAGCAATTCTCTGAATATCGTATCGGTAGGAAAAGACAAATGGGCTGCATCATATGCATCTGAACATCCGGGGATATATAGTATCCTACTCACAGATGGAGACAAAATCACTCATGGTCATTTAAATGTGCGCTTCCCATGGGGCAAGGTCTTGAAAACGGCGCGTGCCGCAGCTTTGCGTTATCACCAAAAAGCGACCTCTCACGTAGAAAGTTGGTATGGCTATCATTCTGCCTTTCTTGCGGCTCGACATTTTCCCGATTTATCTGTTGATACCATATTAAACGACAGATTTGATTCTCTTTTAAACAACCTGTTTGATAAATCTTCGGGCAAACCGATCAAATATGAATGGAGAATCCAGAATGCCGCGTCAACAGTAGGAATGTTAGCCGACAGATACGAAGCATTCCATGATATAAATGACCTTGAGATGGCTGAAAAAATCGCAGATTGGTTTATTGCATATTCTCAGAATGACAGCGGCGCATTCATGAACGGAAACACTGATTATTCATCCGTGATTTATCCCGCAAAAAGTTTGCTTGAGCTGGCGGATGCAGAACGATATGCCGGACGCAAATCAAAAGCGACACGCTACGAAAACAGTGCAAAAAGAGCAATTGATCATCTCGTTTCCATGAACGGAGATTTTAATACCGAAGGAGAAATAACCTACGAAGACGGCATGGTCAGTTGCGCTGCCTTACAGATTGGTTCCCTGGCTCTAAGATGCAAGGATAAGGAAAGTCGTGACAAATACACCAATGCCATGTTAACGCTATTGAAAGAGCACGAATGCCTGACGCAATCAATAATTATCGATGGCAGGCGAAGGGGCGGGACAATGAGGTTCTGGGAAGCACAATATGATGTTCATATGCAGCCAAATATGATTTCTTCTCCTCACGGATGGAGCGCATGGCGAGGATATGCTGTTTATTATGCGTATCTGCTGACCGGCGAAGAAAGATGGCTTAAAGAAATGTTTGATGCGGCTGCCTCTTTCGCGTCTTTGATTGACTTCGAGACAGGAGAATTGAGATGGGCGTTCGTTGTAGATCCTCATATAAAGGTTAAACAGATCTCAAGCGCTGACCCGAACTTTTCCGCAGACATTCCAAGTTATGGCTGTCCGCACCCCGACATGCATACTAACCGTGAATTCATAATCGGAGAGCAATATGTACCGATGATTGCCGACTGGCAAACAATTGTATCTTCAGATAATGATGTGCACGAGGTGTTTAAATTCATTGAGGAATCAGTCCTGTCAAATGCATTTATCGTGGAGCGCCCGGACGGCAGCTTCGGATGCTATAACTGCCAAATCGAAAAGAATGGGAAAAAGCTGAAAATAATTTCTGATGAAAAGCAAATCAGGAAACTGCATGTTAATGCCTTCTCAAGACTCAATATAGATTTTGACGGAGATATTACTTATTTCAGATAAACTGCATTCGACTCATCCTCGGCAAGAACAACAGCATCGATTTCTGTTTCTACCGGAACTTCAATATTCTTCTCTAAATAATGCATTATTACGACAATTGCAACAAGAGGCAGATAGTTCTCAAGATTCTTACGCAGTTGTTTGAGTGCCTGTTGGATACGATAGTCAACCGTCTTGACAGACATACCACATAGTTCAGCTATTTCTTTGTAGGTCTTTCCCTCAAACCTATGCTGAACCAATGCCTGTCGATAAGATTCGGGAAGTTCCTCTATTGCTTTGAAGATGCGTTCTCTAAGTTCTTTCCCTGTCAGAAAATCGTTTTCTTCAAGTTCCCGGTCACGCAAATAATCCTCCATATAGGATGCTGTCCGATCTGCAATACGTTTTTCAACAGCCACCTTAACAGCTCTATGATACGCCATTGTAAAAAGATAATGACGGAATGTTCCACGAATCTCCAAAGACTCTCTTTTAGACCACAACCATATCATGAAGTCATCCGCAATGTCCTCTACATCGTCAGCATCCACAAATCGGCGGGCATAAGCGCATATTGACGCATAATACTTTTTGAATAAATATTCAAATGCCTTATGGTCACCATTTTTGACACGGAGAATATAAAGAGCGTCTTCGTCTATTTGAAATTCATTTTCCATAATTATAATACAAATATAACTATAAATAAAATACTACCCAAATGAAACCCTTGGTTTTTACTAAATTTTTATTGGCTTTGACAACAACATTTGTTTTGACTTCACAGCCATCAGTCAAGTCTCAAACTTGGACTGAGTGGAACGACATCGGAATTACAAACATCAGTCGTGAAAATTCGTGCAATCTTTCTCTTCCATTGAAAGATTTGTCTTACATTGGCAAACCTGAAGATATTAACGAATATTGTAAATCACTTAACGGCAAATGGAAATTCAAATGGGCGCCAAACCCAGAAACGAGACCCGTAGGATATGAGAATGATCTGTATCCCATTGACGACTGGGATGACATCACTGTGCCCTGCCCCTGGCAGATATATGCTGTCAGAAACAATAAACCTTGGGACAAGCCGCTATATTGCAACTATGTATATCCATTCACTTATGATCAGAAGACATTCAACGTCATGGCAGAGCGACCTGAACACTTTACATATAATGAAAACATGAAAAATCCCGTCGGATCTTATCGAAGAGACTTCACCATCCCTGAAACTTGGGATGAGCGGCGCACTTTCATCAGGTTCAATGGTGCGGGGCATGGTTTTTACCTATGGATCAACGGAATATATATCGGATATAGCGAGGACAGTTATCTCCCTGCCGAATTCGAAATAACACACGCACTGAGAAAAGGAATAAACACGGTATCTGTTCAGGTCTATAGATTTACAAGCGGATCTTTCCTTGAATGCCAGGATTATTGGAGACTTACAGGTATTATGAGGGATGTTCTTGTCTGGTCCGCACCCCAAACACAAATAAGAGATTATTTCTTCACAACTACTTTCGACAAAAAATTCAACAACGCAAAAGCTTCCGTTGAAATAAAATTAGATGGAAAAAAACTATCTTTCCCACAGATCGAGTGCCGGTTGATGAGAAACGGAAAAACTATTTCAAAAAAGAACTCTCATGTTTTGGGAACCGACATAAAACTGGACTTTTATGTAAAACAACCCTTGAAATGGACTGCCGAAACACCAAATCTTTATGATCTGGTCGTAATTTTGAAAGATGGTAAGAGCATCATCGACATTAGGTCTTGCAAAGTAGGTTTCCGACAAATTGGAATCAGAAATGACGGTGCTTTGACCATAAACGGCAAAAAGGTTTTATTAAAAGGAATAAACCGTCATGACCACAGCCAATTTACCGGACGGACCATCTCCCTAAAAGAAACCGAAGCTGACATAATCGCCATGAAGCAATTGAATATCAATGCAGTGAGAACATCTCACTATCCCAACAATCCATATTTTTATGAGCTGTGTGATAAATATGGTCTCTATGTTCTCGCAGAATCCAACGTAGAATGCCACGGAGACTGGACTCTCTCGCATAAGCCCGAATTTAAGAATGCCATGGTTGAACGGTCTCAAAACCATGTGTTACGTTTCAGAAATCATCCGTCAATAATAATGTGGAGCTACGGCAACGAATCAGGCAACGGGAATAATTTCAAAGCCGTGGAAGACGCAATCAAAAACTTAGACAGGACACGGCTTACCCATTATGAAGGCAACAGTCAGTGGGCAGACGTGTCAAGTTCTATGTATGCAAACATTGATTCAATCGAGTCTGTGGGCATGCAGCGGCTGGCTGACTTCGAAAATGGCATGAAATGTCGACCACACGTTCAATGTGAAAATAGTCATGCTATGGGCAATTCCATGGGTGCCGTAAGGGATATCTGGAACATATATGAGAAATATCCAGCACTTGCCGGAGAATTCATATGGGACTTCAAAGACCAAGGGATAAGGATGCCGGTGCCCGACAGGTCTGACGTTTTTGACAAAGAAAGTGATTATTATTTTGCCTATGGAGGGGATTTCGGGGATCAACCCAATCATGGTAATTTTTGCTGCAATGGAGTAGTAACGGCTGATATGAAACCTACTTCCAAGAGTTGGAATGTAAAAAAAATATATCAGCCTATAGATTTTAAAATGTCCGATGATAATAATATAATTATCATAAACAGGAATTCCTTTGCAAATACAAGCAATCTGGATTTTTATTGGAAATTATATAAAGACGGAATACCGGTGGATTCAGGTGTATTCAACAATCTTGCTCTGGCACCGGGGGATTCAGTGAGAACAAAATTCCCTTCTAAAGTCAGACTTAAAAACAATTGCGAATATTATCTGAATTGTATGGTAAAATTAAAATCAAATGCACTGTGGGCAAAAAAAGGATTTACGATTGCTTCCGAACAGCTAAGCATAAGCAATGTAAATGATTCAACCGTTCGATATCAGCTAAATAAAGGAATCAAACCTGATGTAAAGATTAAAGGAGACAGCATAATAATCGAGGGCAAAAACTTTTCGATTCTCTTTTTAAAATCACAAGGAACTTTATGCAGCTATTGCATTCAAAACACCAAGGTTATATGCTATCCCATACACTTGAATGTTTTCAGATTGCCAACAGACAACGATAAGCCGCATACCGAATCGTGGGATAATATGGGATTACGAAAGCTACATTTAATTTCATCGAATCTTAACATATCTGACACAAATGACTGTTCTATAGTATTGTCTACACAAAATGTATACACATCTGAGAAAGGGAAAATATTTAAAGTCCTTATGAGTTTTAAAATCATGGATAGCGGAGACGTATTCGTTCATACCGAAACCGATCCGGAAGATAAAGGCATCATAATTCCAAGAATCGGCTTTAGGACCGAGCTCCCAGACGCTTATAACAAGATAACATATTACGGAAGGGGACCGCACGATAGTTACACTGACAGAAAGGAAAGCTGTTTCGTGGGTATATATGATCTTGATCCGCACGGAGAGACAGAAAGATATGTCTTGCCTCAGGAATGCGGCAACAAGGAAGATGTCAGATGGATTGCACTGACAGACAATTCCGGCACTGGAATAAAAATTGTAAATTCTTCTTTAATGGCGGTGTCCGTATCAGACTACCGCGCTGAAGAACAATACACCGATAGAAACAATCGTGTAAAACATCCGCATGAAATAAAATATGCGGACAGACTTATACTCCATCTTGATGCTTTCAACAGAGCGTTAGGCAACGCGAGTTGCGGACCGGATGTTCTGGATAAATATGATTTGAAATCATCAAAAACATCTTTCGATTTCATTATAAGTCCTTATATAAATTAATATTAAAAGCAGGTCACTCAAAAAATCGACTGACCTGCTTTTAATGAGTTTCTATATATTTAATTATAACTTGACTGTAATTGTCACTGGGAAATGATCTGACAGGAGCCAGGGGATGTAGTTTTTCACCTCTACATGATAAAGATCATTGGTGAATTCCTTAAGTTCTGGAACATCAGCTGTCCTGTATGAATCGGTAAGAATCCCATATTTGTTAACTTTTATTCCTGACGACACGAAAATAGGTTTTCTTTAAATCCTCAATCTGAATATTTACACCTTTCTGAGTGCCAAAGATATCAAATTCATGAAATCCTATCAGTTCTGCAAGCTGAGCCAGTCTTACATGCCAGCAATTTCCGGCTAAAGAATCAGCTTCCGAAAGAAAACGCAGATTATATGTAGCGGCATTGAAGCGACATGGCTACCAATCCGTAGTTATCACAGCGGCATATCCTCCCCCGCGTGCCATATCTACCGGAAGAGTTGTACAATCCAGTAACGTCTCGGATATCTTAAAATCCTTTGCCTGACGGTCAGCATTTATGCCGTCAGAATGACTCATTACCTTCTTCTTTCCTTTCCCCATAAACGACAGATCGAGATCAAGATGCATGGATTTGTCCGTACCATTCATTACACCGACATACCATTTGTTTCCACTCCTCCGCGCCACAGCCACATACTCTCCAAGCTTGCCACACAGCGGGATTGTCTCATCCCACACAACCGGTATCATTTTGATGAAATCACGACTGTCTGGGTTGGCATCATAATGCACCGGGGAATCAGCCATTGCTTGAAGCGGACTCTCATAGACAACATACATAGCTACCTGATGACTGCGGGTGCCTTGACTCATCGGCTCATCGTGAATAGGACGGAACCTGTCGGAGTGTGAATTATTCATCGCACCCGGGGTATAATCCATCGGTCCGGCGAATTGCCGGATATACGACAGCAGCACATCATGACGGGGTGTAACCCGATCGCTCCACTTGTTGTTCTCAAGTCCGTATACCCCTTCGCGGGTCATGATGTTGGGATAGCGACGACGCATACCATCCGGAGGATAGCAGCCATGAAAGTTCACAAGCATATGCCTTTTTGCCGTCTCCCTGGCGGTACGTTCGAAAAATCCGGTCATCCATGCGTCATTGCGGTCCATGAAGTCAACCTTGATACCCTTCACTCTCCACGATTGCATCAGGTCGAGAGCCTCGGTCATCTGCCGGTCAAGGTTCACCCATTTTGTCCACAGAAGGATTCCGACATCTTTGCTTTTGGCATATTCGCAAATACGCTTCATATCAATCCCTTCGGCTTCGGTCAGAAGATCGAACGGAGCTGACCACCCCTCATCGATAAGGAGATATTCAAGACCATGATTCGCAGCATAATCTATCAGATAGAGATATGTGTCGGTATTTATGCCACTGCGGAAATCAACGCCATATACATTCCAGCAGTTCCACCAATCCCATAACACTTTACCGGGCTTTATCCAACTGAAATCCGCATCTTTATTCTTATCGGAAGCGAGTAGGAATATAAGTTCCGATTGCAAAATATCCGATTCTTCATCGAACATCGCAACAACCCTCCATGGGAAAGAACGTGTGCCGGCATCTCGTGTCACAAATGACTCGCGTCTGTCAACATACCTCTTGTTACCGTTCTCCATCTCTTTCTCTGTAGCCGGGAAGTATGCGAATTCCCCTTTAAGGGCATTACCCGATTTCTTCAGATACATCCCCGGATAGTTATATACGTCCGACTCGGCAAGTAGTATCTTGCAATCCCCCATATCGGCAAGCATCGGCAGGATTATCAGACTATCGGGAGGCAGTGATTCAAGATTGCGTTCGGTATAATTATACTCGAACCATTGCTGCAAACGATCGGTCAGCTGTGTGTATGTCTTGGGATTCCCTGTAATATCAAATGAAACGGTCTCTCCGTTTACCTTGTCTGATTTCGGAGATTTGGATATAAACCGGTATGCCATTCCATCATCATAGACTCTAAACTCTATATCATAACCCTTATAGCTTAGAATAGCGCCGTTATAGAAATCGGGAATGTTTCTCCTGCGCCGAGGCACGTCTGCAGTCACATCCGCTCTTGAGGAAATCTTCTTTACCGATTGGCAACGGGCGTTTTCTCCCCATCGGTGGTTATCAACACTTAGTACGATGGGGGAAAGATTCATTATTTCCCGATTATCCCTGCTCACTCTACAGCCAACCTGATCGTCAGCATCAATTGCAACTTTATTGCGACCATCAGGCGATGCTATCTCTACCCTCTTACCATGTATGTCGGCAATCGCCAATAACAGTAGTGCCAATATCAGAATTTTCTTCTTCATGCGTAACGGAATCATATGTAAAATCAATTTTCTCCAGCTAAAGTTATCATTGTCAATCCTGCAATGAAAAGAATAAACAACAGCACTAACAGAGCTGTTGTCGACTTTGACATTCCCTTGAACTCTTTCCACACAAACAGTCCCCAGAGAGCCGCAATCATCGGTGCTCCCTGACCGAGAGCGTAAGAAATTGCTGCGCCGGCTTTACCTGCCGCAATATAACTGAGAGCTGTTCCGAGTCCCCAGATGCATCCGCCGAGTATTCCTACAAAATGAGTGCTCATTTTTCCTTTGAAATATTGGGAATATGCCACAGGTTTTCCGTCAAAAGGATGATGCATTGCCAATGTGTTGAATATGAAATTACTGATAAAGATTCCACAACTGAAGATAAAGAATGCTGTATATGGGGTTGCCATTCCAGGCGCAGGATTATTGAAATCAGAGAGATCCATCGCTGCAGCAACAAAGCGGTAGAAGAATGACATCAGTATTCCTGCTATCAAAGCGAGTACAATCCCTTTTGTTGCGTCCCTTGAATTTCCAGAGCTGTTGCGGCGCGCTGCAAAGCCATTACAAATAATAGCCATAGCCACAAGTGCCACACCTATGAACAGCAGCTCGGCATCGCCTTTAGGCTGACCATAATAATTTATAAATACTCCGAGCACTAAAGCAAGTCCGACTCCTAACGGAAATGCGACCGCCATTCCCGCCAATGCCACAGATGCGGATAAAAGTATATTAGAAGCATTGAAAATAATTCCCCCGGTAAATGCACTGAGCGCACAATTAGCATCCAATTGCTTCAGATCCGGGATAAAACTGCGTCCGGAAGATCCAATGCTTCCTAATGTTAAACACAACAAGATGGAAAACAACAAGATCCCTATTGTATAATCCCAATAAAATAACTCATAGCGCCAGGTCTTTCCAGCAAGTTTTTGTGTATTGCCCCAGCTCCCCCAGCAGATCATGGTGACGACGCAAAACAATACAGCAAGCGAATAACTGTTTACGATAAACATAGTCAGATAAATTTATATGGATGAGTATTTGAAATCTTATTTATGACTGCAATTACTCGCAGCCCGATCTGTAAGTGTCTTGCTTAGATCATCTCTTTTCAACCGGAGATAACGATGTGTGCCATCTGCCGATGGCATAAATTCTGACACACCCTCTTCATTGATGCTTATCTTACCCCTGTCAGAGAGATCAAACCAACCGCCATCCGGCTCAATCGCATACAGCACGGAGGTCAGATCCCAACATGGGCGGTCGTATGGCATTTGAAGGAAATGTTCATATCCTATACGCAATGGATGATTCTGAGAGAAACCTGATTCAATACACTGATGCGGGAAAAGAATATTCTTACCAATCTCGAATCCGCTCGCAACCAATTCTCCACACCATTCATCCAGAACATATCGAGATGAGGGAATATCCTGAAGTATGTTCCATTCCGCCACTCCCGATCCTGAATAGTCGCCACCCATAATGCTTAGGAGTCTTACCTTTTTAGATACAAGCTCCCTGCCATCAAGACAACTCAAGGAATCGGGGAGACTCATAAGCAGACGTGCCAGATTCACGGTGGGACCCGTAGAAATTATCGTGACCGAGGAATCAGTAGACGCTATAAGTATCTTCCTCATCATCTCCCAGGCTTCCTGTTTCTCTTCCTTTTCCTTATTTACTGGAATACATCCCTTCTTAAGCGCACACAACACAGGCTCAAGATAATTTCCCGTATCTTTATTCGGACCATCATAAACACGTCCAAATTGTGGATTGCCAATGCCATATCTGTTATAGTATCTTTCCGTAACTTCAGCAGAGAGAGGATTATCTTTGGATATAGCGATGCCGGCAATACTTATCTTCCCGGCTTTTTCATAATTTATCAGCATCTGGAGAGCTAATAGATCATCAATGTCATTACCCATGTCAGTGTCAAATATCACAGTCTTGGGGTGATTGCTTGTTTCCGCTCGCAAACACATTGCTGCCGACATTGCAAGAACCAGCAATGCCACAATAATATTGATTCTTACGTTCATGATCTCGTCTCGATAAATGTCAGCACATCCTCTCGATATGGGATCGACGGTTGTGCACCCTGTTTTGTGACCGACAAAGCCGAGGCAGCCGAAGCAAACATAAGGGTAGCTCGATCTATTTCCTTCTTCTTCCCAAATTCTACCGCTATCGCGCCGCAGAAAGTATCTCCGGCTCCCACGGTATCTACCGCGGCAACTTTATATGATGGAATAGAATACTCACTGTCAGGTGTCAGAGCATAACACCCTTTCGAGCCAAGAGTCACTATAACCGTTCCCACTCCCTTATCTCGAAGAACAGCTGCCGCTTCATTATAATTCCCGGATACTTCCGCGAGCTGGCAACATTCTCTTTCATTTACTATCAATACATCAGTCATGGCATACATTTCATCGTCAACCGCACAGACGGGAGCCGGATTATACACAACCTTGACACCCGCATCTTTGGCAATCTTTGCTGCTTTTTTTACCGTGGCATATGGGATCTCTGCCTGCATCAATATCACGTCCGACTGCCTGATCTTTTTCTGATTCATTTCAATGAGATCTTCACCGAAATATAAATTTGCACCGGGACATACGGAAATACAGTTCTCACCTTGTTTGTCAACCATAATAAGAGCTATACCGCTATGCGTGCCAGCCACCTTGAAAATACAGTCTGTCTCCATACCTTCTTCTTCAAAATGACTTATCTGCCTATCTCCATATGAGTCTTCGCCTACTGTGGTCATGAACGACACCTCCGCTCCTAAACGGGATGCGGCAACAGCCTGATTCGCGCCTTTACCACCAAATGCTTGCTTAAAACTTCCGCCTCCAACCGTCTCGCCCACGAGTGGCAACGATTCAACATATGAAAACATATCAATATTGGAACTCCCTATAACAGTTACTTTCATGATGTAGATTTTAAGAATTTAAGTTTCGCAAGCTTCAACTTAAAGTTTAAGAGTTTATAAGTTTAAAAGTTTATCTGGTTCGACTCGGTTTGAACTCTGTATTTATATCGAAACAAACCAATAAACTTATAAACTGCGCATAGCGCAAATAAACTTATTAACTTCAACTTTACGCTTGCGAAAGTTGAATTAAGAATTATATCTTATAGGGAAGTTTTTATTTAAAACTCCTAAACGATTTTTCAAATTCTGATTATTTTGTAAATAAGTAAGTAAAATTAATGCACATATAAAACGCAGTTATTTTTGAGATGTTTTTGCCACGTAATGATGGAGCATATAGGCATATGCAACTGAATTACGTGGTAAAAACAGCCAAAAAGAACAAGTTTTATAGTGCAAGATCACATTATTTACATATATCGGTTAATTTTTCTTACTTATTTATTATCTTTGTATCTAAATTCTCTCCGCTTCCTAATACTAACACAATAATTATAAACCCATAACTAAACTATCATGAATCCATTCAAGTTTACTTTGGCGGCGCTTGCGCTGCTGGCGGCAACACCTCTGGTCAATGCCCAGTCTCTTTACAAATCAACTCTCCCTCTGTCGGTAAAGAAACCGGCAAAAGGCGTGACCGTAGCGGGCACGGTAGAATGCGATGGCAAGCCGGTGGCTGGTGTGAAAGTCTCCGATGGCTATGAAGTCACCAAAACCGACAAGAAAGGCAGCTATTATCTCAAATCAAAAAAACAGAATCCTCAGTTATTCATCTCCGCTCCCGTCGGCTATGAGGCATGGCGCGATGACGTGATTCCTCAGTATTGGGCAGATTTCACTGAAGCTCCCGATGTTTTTGAACGCCACGACTTCCGTCTGAAGAAAGCTAACTATTCGAAACACGCGATAATGATATTGACGGACCTTCACATGGCTAACCAGCGCAATGATTTTGCCACCTTCTCCGGTCATTATATGGAGCGTATCCGCAAGGAGATAAAAGACCTCGAAGCGAAAGGATACAATGTCTTCTCTTTCCATCTGGGCGATGGTAGCTGGGATCAATATTGGTACGTAAACGACTTCCCGATCTCGCGTCTGCGCGAAACGTTTAACAAAGTCGATTATCCCACTCCGCTTTATAACATCATGGGTAACCACGACAACAATGGCGGCGAAGTATGGGAAGAAAACAAGAACATGGATTTCGAGGCTGCCAAACCCTTCATGAAGGCGTTCGGTCCGCGCTACTATTCTTTCGATGCAGGCAAGGTTCATTATGTATTCCTCGACAACATTGTCTACAAGAACGAACCAACCGACAAGGAGAAGACGGAAGGTATAGCCGGAAAACGCAATTTCACAGAAAAGATAACTCCCGAACAATTCGTATGGCTTCGCAAGGATCTTGCTGATGTTTCGCCCGAGACTCCGATAATTGTGGCGATGCACTGCCCTCTTGTGAAATACAAAGGGGCGACAACAGAAATAGAGCCAAAACTGAATAAGGAAAGTGTCGATTCTCTGATGAAAATCCTCGCTCCATATAAGGAGGTTCATACCGTCTCGGGGCATACACACCGTCAGGCACTGACCCGCATTCCTGGAAAGAACAAGGTAATTGACCATAACATATGTGCAGCCTGCGGCTCAACCTGGTGGACAACGGGATTCGGATGTAAGAGTTATTGCATGGATGGCAATCCCGGTGGTTACGAAATCTTCACAATCGACGGCAAAGATATTAAATGGAGACATGAGACATGGGACTATGAACCTGGCAGACAGTTCATCGCCTATGACATGAACAAAGTCAAAGAATATTTCAACAACAATGGTGAATACAAGGCATATCTGAAACTCTATCCAAAGGCTTCCGCTTATGATAAGGTTCCGGGAAATACTGTCTACATCAATCTCTGGGCATGGGATCCGGAAGGGAAACTGAAAGTGACTGAAAACGGCAAAGAACTTCCTGTTGAGATGTTCATGGGTGAGAATCCCGATTTCACTGCAACCTCTTTGCTCCAACGCTCTATCTGGATGAACAAATACAGCAAATCAGCGAAAAAACAGACCTTCCGGATGTTCAAGGTGACTGCCTCAGCAGCCGATACTCCAATCGAAATCTCCTGGACTGATCCATTCGGAGTGGAATTCAAGGAGACCTTCATCCGCCCCCGCTCTTTCTCTTTCTCCGACCTGAAAGATTGAATTTTAATCGAGCATTATGAATGAAGCCCAATAAAAGGCTTCGGGATATCTCTCTTTGATCTTTTTCATCGCCATGCGGTATGCCGCGTGGCGATTCTTCATTTTCTTCCAGTCTTTATAAAATTCTGCCATAAATTCCGAAGTTGCCTTATCATTGACACTCCATAAACTAACAAGCAGAGATTCCACACCCGCCTGTTTGAAACCTCGCGGCAAACCATGGATTCCTTCGAAATTAAAATTTCCCAATGCCGTTTCACAAGCCGACAGCGTGACGAGTCTTACCCCTTTGAGATTCATATCCGCAACCTCCATTGCTGTGAGAATCCCATCGTTGGAATCCTCAGCATCTCCTCCGGTCCAGCTTTGTTCAGCTCCTGCAAGCGCCACCCCGGCGCGTTGCATCGATGAATTTACCGACATCGCATGCTTATTCATATATGGCACCTTAAGAGCATCTTGAACATCCGCAATATAGAAACCATGCGTGGCAAGATGCAATACATCCGGCACTTTCTCAATCGCCTCTCGGAGATTGCTTTCAGAGGCTTTCATTCCTGTAAGAATTCTCACTTTCTTAGGAGATAAAACACTGCGGATACTATCGACTTCCGCTAATGCAAACGGCAGCTGCCGGAAATGGCGGCGTGCAATGCCTCGCTCACCGCTATTGTTCTCTTCTTCTTTCTGAGATGATGGCTTTGATGAAAACGCCACATCCCCGAGCATCAACATCTCCCCGGGAGCTCCCTCATGTTTTTTCTCCGTAACGTTGCCTGTAGTTGTGACCTGATGTATCTCGTATTCATCAAACAATGTAGAGCCAGACGGCGTGACTATGGCATTGAAGGAAATGCTATTGAGAGCACCGGGCACTGACATATAGATTTTTTTGACACCTTCCAGTTTCCCGAGCATCGGTTGCCACAGCAAATGATATAGACCATCCTTACCGCCATATTCCTTATACATATTCTTAGCAGTCTTAACGGTATTGCCCAACCAATGGGAATTCATAAATTTCACAAATCCGACATTTGAAGTCAGCCTTACCGCCATAGGAGACTCAACATCCTTTCTCACAATAAGCGCATATAGATTCGACTGAGAGAATATAAACTCGATCGCCGCCTCTCCCTCTTTCAGACAGTCACGGACATCACCCCATTTAGGCAAGCGTTTAATGTTTCGATCGCTTTTTTCAACCATCCCTACAATTTTGCGCTCAAGGTTTCTAATACGCACACTAAGTTTTAGCGCCGTTGTGTCAAGATCACTCATAGTGCGGAAAGACGTTCTTAAATCCTTCAGGCTATCCCTTAGAGCAATTATATCTGGATTCTTTGACTTATTAATAGCATCCTCTGCTTCTTTTTGCGCCCGCAATTGCATCCCGGTACGATACAATATCCCGTCATAGAGTTTTGCCACTACTTTAGCAGGATATTTGTCAAGAAGGACTCCAAGATATTGCACCGGATCGCCGTTAGTAGATATAAAAACATCCTGATCGGTTTTGGTCATAAACGGAAGACGCGTATTCCATTGCTCTTTTAAAATATTGAAGTACCGCTCGGCTGCCTCTACTGCGCCATCTGCGTCATTATTTCCCACACATGTGCCGGCATCATAGGCAGCCTCTATACACTCCAAAGTATAATTATCCTGACCGGTAACCTTTGCCAGCTCGGAAATCTGGGAAAATGATTTCTTGAAATTTTCATAATCATTTCTCTTCATGCATAACAGTGCATGACTCGCATATGCCTTATACCGCTCAAAATTATTTTTTGACATATTCAAAGCGCGCTTGATATCAGAATCCGCCTTCTCCAGATCTCCAATATTATTCATGAGATAATGAACCTTATCCAACAGAAAAGATATATAAGCACTTCTATCAGTAACGTAGAATTTCTTTTCCATCAACAAGCCATCCGTCTGCTCATATAACGCAAGAACCTCATCCCTATCGAGCATTTTAGCGAAGTCAGGCTGACTCAATATTTTCATCAATGGCAGCACATATGCAATTTCAACATTTTCTGCACCAACCGATACAACATATTCCCCGGTATATTTTATAAGCAGCAGGCAACTATACTCATATACTGCAAAATCTTTTTTATTATTAAGAGTCAGGCATCTATTACAGTTCCCCAAATAATCGAGCAATGGCTTAGAGGCTTTTAAACTACTGACATCTGCTATTTTCTGAAGATCTTCTGTCACCATCCCTATAGCCTTTTCGTTATCTCCGATATAATCATAGGCTGTCAAAAGAAAGGATCTGTGAGTAAGCCATATGCTGTCAATACTCTCTGCACGATGACTGAACGCCTTCTCCGCCATCATAACGGCGTCGGCAGCTCCTTTTCTATTGGCAGTGAGAATATGATAGGCTGTTATCATCTTAAAAGTATCGTAATTCTGTTCTTTAAACGGCATTCTAATTTCTGAGTTCCAAGCCGCCTTCACCAAAGAATCACTTTCGATGTTTCCTTTGCCGGCATTCTTAAGCATCAAAGCCAACGAAGCGTTATAGAAATTCCTATCCTTCTGGGAGATAGACGAATCTTGCAGCGCATTTCGCAGGATATCTATCATCTGAAAATTATTCTGACAAACAGCTGCCACACTTGCAGTCAAAACCAATATAGTGATAATCAATTTTCTCATAATCTATTCTTTATCCTTCAAATTTAGCAAATTTATTTGACAGAAGACCCAATTTAGATTCTATTTTTAGTCTCTGTACCAAATCCCCCATTTATCGAACAGGGTTCGATAAGGTAAGAAGTAAAAGGGAACAAGTAAAAGGAATGAATAGGCATGACTCTAATGTCTGACTCGCGTAATACTTCTACAAAATTAAAACGCGAAGAAGCGAAGAATAAAAGCTTTAGATGCGATGCTTAAAATATTATAATACAGTAATTTAAACACAGAGAAACAGAGAAACAGAGCTTTTAATCAATGTTTAATGCGTTATGGGCAATGTTTAATTGAAAGGCACGGAGGCATCTGGCGATGCTGACAGAGGCACAAAGTTAGAGTGCCACATATAATCAGGCTATTGCGAATTAATCATTTCACATTTCACATTTCCGACTCAATCTCTGTGTCTCCGTCAGGTCGTTTACGACCCTCTGTGCCTGAATAGTCCAGCATGATTTTTAGCTAAACCTCTGTTACTCTGCGCCTCTGTGTTATTATTTGCGTAACAATTTGAATCAAGTTTCGCGCACCAATAATTAAGTTGACTCGGTTTGTTGAGGCGCGCCAATTCTCCTTTAACCTATTCCCTATAACCTTTCACCTTATCGGATGCCATCCGATAAATCGGGATTTGCCAATTGGCAATCTATTTATTATCTTTGCAATATATTAACCAAGATCTTACTGATCCCATTATGAAACTCAATCTAACATCATTTGCTTTGGCGGCTGCATTCGCGCTGCCGCTTCACGCAGCCAATGAGACTACAATCAAGCTCCTCCCTTCTGAGGAGAGTCCTGTTATCGCTAAAGAAATCTACGGACAGTTTGCCGAACATCTCGGCACCTGCATATACGGTGGTCTGTGGGTCGGAGAAAATTCCAATATCCCCAATACCAACGGTTATCGCACAGACGTACTTAACGCCCTCAAAGAGCTGCATATCCCGGTGCTCCGCTGGCCCGGAGGATGCTTTGCCGATGAATACCACTGGATGGACGGCATCGGTCCGAAGGAAAAACGTCCGCGTATGGTCAACACCAACTGGGGCGGCACTGTAGAAGACAATTCTTTCGGCACACACGATTTCTTCAACCTTTGTGAAATTCTTGGCTGTGAGCCTTATCTCAGCGGAAACGTGGGCAGCGGCACTGTTGAGGAACTTGCAAAATGGGTGGAATACATCACAGCGGAGGAGGGACCGATGGCAAACCTTCGCAAGCAGAACGGACGCGAAAAGCCATGGAAACTTAAATACCTCGGTGTCGGCAACGAGAGCTGGGGATGCGGAGGCAATTTCCGTCCGGAATATTATGCCGACGTGTATCGTCGCTATCAGACATATTGCCGCAATTTCAACGACAATAAGCTTTACAAGATAGCGTCCGGCGCAAGCGATTATGACTACAACTGGACTGAGGTGCTGATGAAGAACGCCCGCAACCAGATGGATGGCATTTCGCTTCACTATTATACTGTTTTGGGCTGGTCGGGACGCAAAGGGTCTGCCATTGATTTCACGCCTGAAGATTACTACTGGACCCTTGGAAAATGTCTGGAAGTTAAGGATGTGGTGAAACGTCATTGCGACATTATGGACAAGTATGATCCTAAGAAACGCATCGGTTTGCTCGTTGATGAATGGGGCACATGGTGGGATGAAGAGCCGGGTACCGTATCGGGGCATCTCTACCAGCAGAACACAATGCGCGATGCAATGGTTGCAGCATTGAGTCTCAACACGTTCCATCGTTTCACAGACCGTGTAAAGATGACAAATATCGCTCAGATAGCAAACGTGTTGCAATCAATGGTGCTCACAAAAGGTGACAAAATGGTGCTGACGCCTACATATTATCTTTTCAAGATGTATGTGCCTCACCAGGATGCCAAATTGTTGCCTCTTAATGTAGCTACCTCTATGATTCGCGCACGAGATGGCAGACAGGTGCCCGTTGTGGATGCGACAGCATCCGTAAAAGGTGAAAAGACTACTATCTCACTTGTCAATACCGACCTCGACAATCAGGCTGAAATTACTATCGACCTCTCCGGCGTATCCGCTAAAAAGATTACCGGCGAGATACTGACCTCTACAAAAATCAACGATTACAACGACTTTGATCATCCCGACTCCGTGACTCTTAAACCTTTTGCAAAAGGATGGAAACGCAACGGCAACAAACTTGTCGTCACGCTTCCCGCCAAAAGCATCGTCACCCTCTCCTTGCAATAACGCCAACAAGATTTTACAAATTTTATTTGAATACACAGCTAAATGTTATATATTTGCACAATATGTTTGACATTGCTTCCATTCATCAGTCTCCAAACGGACAATCTGATCACAGGCAAGGTTGATTCAATTATTGAAACATATCCAATTGTTGAAACATATTGGAACCAAGAAGAATATTCACCAATAAACGATAATAACATGACTGAACAAACACCCGGACTGTTTCAAAGGCTGAAGAATTTATTCTGCAGTTCCAATAAAACCGATAAGGAAGAAATGGCTTTCAAGCCTAATATGAAAGCGTGCGAACCGACCGTAAAGCCAAGCCAACGGGAGATTGAAATTCCAGAGTCAGAAAAGAAAGATGTTACCACGTTACTGACAGAAGAAAAATTCTGGAATCTGATCGGTGAATCACAATCGGCAGATGATCTCTATGAAAAGCTATCTCCCCTTTCGGAAGATGAATTGTTCGGTTTCAGATATTGGTGGGAACACTTCTGCGACATGTCATACCGACAGGACCTCTGGGCTGCGGCATATATCTATCGCGGTGGCTGCGGGGACGACAGCTTCGACTATTTCCGCTACTGGCTCATTACGCAGGGACGTAAAGTATTTTACAATGCTTTGGAAAATGCAGACTCACTTTGCGATGTGTTCGCCGAATTAGAGGACGAGGATCCTACAGATGAGGAGGCAGACTATGTAGTGATTGACCTTCTCAACCGGCGTAACAACGACAGCGACTATTACGACCGGGCAACTAAAAAATACCGTTGGCCACAGGAAGAACGTCCGGAAATGGAATTCGAATGGGAAGAAGACGATGAAGAATCCCTCCGCAAAGTCTGTCCCAACACCTTCGACCGCTGGTGGGGCAAATTACGCTAAGAAAAATAAGTTGCTTTTATTGAAACAAAGAATTGCACTTGAGCTTAATCGAAAGATAAAACTTGAACGCCGGAGAGAGCATCCTCTCCGGCAACTTTTCTGGGAATGCACATGGCGATGCAATCTCTCTTGCCTCCCTCACCCACTGCCACCTCAACAAAAAAGACGAGAGATAATAACCATAATTGGGAAATCGTTATATAAAAACTACCTTACAAATGAAACGACAACTTTTTTACATAATTGCCATGTTGTTTCCGGTTGTATCTATGGCATCTGGAATAATATTGAAGTGATTGGCGAGGGACCTATATATCTTTATGGTTGTCCAAAATTTCAGCTTATTCACGAAGGCAACGAAGAAGTGACAGACATAAGCTGGGGTCTCGAGGTTAAAAGTAATGATGGTGTTAAATCTCAGATTATAGCAGCTCAAACTGACGGAAAAGATTTGTTTGTAGTTAACAATTCGAGTCTATTCTTGGATATATCACCTGAAAATATAGAACAAAATGAAGGGGTAGCTCAATTTATAGTAATAGCCAAAGCGAAACTCAATGGAGTTCCGATATCTAAACAGCTTTCACTCCCAATGATTCTGACACCATATGTCAGTGAACCCCGCTATCACATATCTTCCCAAAGTATCGGCGAGTATGATCTAACATTTGAAATTGATTATGCCGGTAACTGCTATCCTTGGATTTATGTGACTGTTGAATATGAATTTGACACTACGATAAAAAAAATGGGTTATAACTGTGAAGTTTCACCCTATTGTCAAACTTTAAAACTGCTTGAAGGTTATGATATATGGATAGATATTCAATTATCCAACAAATTTGGAGATACAGTTAAAACCATAGAACTTCTGAAAGATTTGTCTGGAATAAAAAATACGTACCATGATAACAATGAAATAACCGGAATAAAGGTCTATGGTGTCCAGGGAACATATCTCGGGTCTTTCAACAACATCTCTGAAATCTCTGGATTAACAAAAGGTGTATATATTATTGAAGAACTTTCCAGCAACAAGACGATTAGACGTACCAAATATCTTCTTAGATAAGTATGACTCGCAAATTAGTTAATGCATATTTTTAGTGGATTTTCGAGGGATTTATGAAAGTCCAGTCAGTCTCAATGCGGGCATTGAGACTGACTGAACTCGCTTAAATCGCCGGAAAGACGCAAAAAGATGCGTTGACTAATCAATCCATTAAATAATTTCGATGTCATACTTAACAGATACATAATAGGAATAAGCTTTAATCTTTAATGGAGATTACCACGTTGAGAATCAATTTTCATCAAACACACAAATGATTATTATGCGTATTATATTGATTTCTCAATATTTAGCCAATAGTTATGTAAATTTGCAGTTGTACTGCAAATTTACATAACTATTGATGATTTCCTAATTTAGGAAGTGAGAAGGTTTGATTCCCAACTCATGCCGGACGTATTCTTTCATGCGATCCAATTCAAAGGGAAACCACTCCTTTTTCAGATCGTGATCATATACTGCCATTTTAAAAGAGCGGAAAGGATGTTTGCTGGATAAGGCTCTGACAGCCCGGTTTACAAATCGCGCATTATCCCGATGAACTTCTACAAAATCTTCCCTCCATCGAAATGTCACAGATGAGAATGGAGCCTCAATATTATCGGGCAGCATAATCGCGTCTCTGATTTCTCTTACCAAATCGATCATATCGTCATGGGAGTCTTTTGCAATTTTCTCAAACTCATCATCTTCAAGATCAATATATTCCCCATATTCATGTATCCAGTCTATAAACACAGCATAGTATATCAGTTTGTTGAGATCATAGTACACACGACTCCCCGTAAGCAACTCTTCTGCCATCCCCTTCACAAAATCCTCTATATTATCAAACTTCTCCATATCAAAACTATACTTCTCAAAAGGTTTCAATATATTTTCTACATACAACCCTTCTGATTCACTAAAATTTAATTATTTTTCTTACTTACAATTTAATATTCTTATGGTATCTTCCTTTCAATCTTCCTCTTCATTAATTTTCAATAGTTCCCCAAGTGTTGTGTAAGAAAAGGTATGCCAAATGTTCAAATGAATAGGCTTATAATCCGGATATAACTCTTTTACGAATTCTATTTCGAAGATCAAACGAAAATCCTCTGTTCCACAACTTGGATGCACTTCATGCTTTGATCCGACTCTCACAATCCTGATCACATATAAATCCTTAACTCCTTTTCCCTTGATATATGGCATAAAATAATATAGGCTATCCAGTTCAATTCCTGAGGGAAAATGTTTGCCGGTATAGTATATTTTTGCCTCTTGGCGCATATATGGATCAATATTGTCTGGTTTTACAAAGCCTATAAGAACTCTTTTAGAATCAGCCAATTCTGTCAAATTATCTACATTATCATTGTTGACAATAATATTCTGCAAGTATTTCTCTTTAATTTCACTTATATCCAGGCGTTTTAATATCGACTTAATTCCAACAACGGAAATATTGTTATTCCCATTGCTTATGTCAAATTCTTCAGCAAATGTGCGTTTCATTTGCTGTGCCAAATTCCAGGCTAAACGAGGAGGGACAGCATTACCAACCATCTTGTAGCCGTTTTCCACACGATCATATATAAAACAGAAACTATCCGGAAACGTTTGAATCCTGGCGCATTCTCTCACACTCAACCTCCGATACAGATGTTCATATCCTCTCACAAACTGGTACAAATTTGAATTTACATGAGTCATTTTCGGTGCTTGCGGATGGAGTGGAGCATTGCAAGCCTGCGCTTGTATGGTAAAAGACATCTCATTCCAACCGCGAACTCGATTACGAGACATGTATTTAGCATCGAAAGGTCCCACATAAACATCGTGATTCTTTCGAAACTTATTACCTACTGTTATCTTGGTATTACCAAAGAAACTTGGCACCTCTACTATGTCTCCAATAGCTTGTCGCAGAGTGATGGGTACAGTTGTAGTTGCATCGGGAAACACATATTTCTTATTCAAATCATTACGGATTCCGATAAAAAACACACGAAACCTATCCTGTGGAATACGATAGTCGGAAGCATTCAACAACTCATGAAATATCCTATATCCGGCATCTTTAAGAGAATTCAAAAATAATTTCAATGACTCACTGTGTTTTTCATGTAGAATACCTTGCACATTTTCAATTAGAAAAAATTTTGGTTTCTTTTCCCTTACAATGCGAATAAAATCAAGGAATAGTTGCCCCCTCGGATCTTTTATTCCCAATTGCTTACCACCTTCACTCCATGCCTGACACGGTGGACCTCCTATTATGCCATCACAATCAGGGATATCCCCTCCTTTTAGAGTTCGAATATCCCGTGTGTCAAGAATAGTCTTAGGATGATTGAGCCGATATGTTTCGTGTATTGTTTCATCATACTCATTAGCCCAGATTACATCAAAACCAGCCTGCTCAAATCCTAAATCCAAGCCTCCGCATCCTGCAAAAAGTGAGACTATTTTCATAGATTATTTAGATCTATTCCATGACGTTCCAACGTATCAATAATACTTCTTGCCACATGATATGCAAGATTGACGGGTACTGCATTTCCAATCATCTTATAACCCATGTTTATATCTTCATAAAGAAAAACGAAATCATCCGGAAAACTCTGAACACGTGCCACTTCACGCACCGTCATACGACGATATAAATGCTCTAAACCTGGAACAAAGCGCTGAAGATTTTTTTCTATCTTCTCCATCTTTGGCGCTTGAGGATGCAATTGGCATTGTCTCCCACTCGCCTGAACAGTAAATCCCGGTTCATCCCACGATCTCACCCTATTACGAGACATAAATATCGGCGAGTAAGCACCTACAAAATACTCATTATTCGGAATTAAGCAAGCATCGCCATTAGTATGATTCTTTTCGCGAGCCGGGATGGCTGTTTCTTGTAAATCCCAAATTGCCTCACGCAGTGTAGGTTTATGTCTCAATGGCAGTGGATAGGTATAATCATGGATACCTAAATCTTTTCTGAATCCAATATAAAATACCCGGTCGCGATCCTCAGGAACATCAAAATCATTAGCATTAAGCATCTTAAGATTTACATCATAACCGGCTTCGTCAAAGAGCTCCATGAATCCACTAACTGCCACCGCATGACGTTTGGCAAGCATTCCCGAGACATTCTCAGCTACAAAAAACAACGGTTTTTTATCTCGGAGTATTCGGATATACTCGTAAAACAACTGTCCGCGAGCGTCCTCAATACCCTTTAATGTCCCAGCCTCACTCCATGACTGACATGGTGGGCCTCCGATAATCCCTACTATATTATCTGGAAACCTATCAGATGATATGTTGCGTATATCACCTTCAATCAGGTTTACGTCCGGGAAATTAGCCCTGAACGTCGGGCAGATTTTCTTATCATATTCATTTGCCGCTACTGTGTGAAAGCCTGCATTATGAAAACCAAGATCAAGCCCTCCTGCTCCTGAAAAAAGACTTATTAACCGCATTTCTTACCATTTACATTTAATCGTCAAACTGATATCTGTAGGCATCCCTACGATTCGAATATCAAATTTCAAAGATGTATTAACCTTATCCTCTGCGTTATGAATACGGAAAGAGAACTGCCATCCGTTGTCAAAACAAATCAATACAGTAGTTTTGCTTGATTTTTTAAATCCAATGTACAGCAGCTCCTTGGGCAATTCAATCCGAGGCACAACTATCTCAGGCTTTTTAACTCGGCTTGCCTTATTCAATGTGCCATACATATTGAATGACTGGATAGCAGTGATTCGCTGAGTGTCAAGACTGATCACTTTATAGAAATCGTATTTACTCAACAAATACTCAACAAGTTTCCGAGGCACACTTGCATCTTTTTCTATGGCAGTACTTATTTCTTTAATGAAAGCCTCCAGCAACGGCACATATACTTCGTCTTCTTTTGAACGCAAATCCCGAAAATATGTACCATTCTCTTTCTCTTCTGCCAAAAAAGAAAAAACTGGATTAACATCATTCCAATATTGTGGAGAACATTTCACTCCATACCATTTTTCTCCAAAGTCTATATCCTTCGACAGACGACTATGTTTAACCGCAAGGTGATTGTGCTTTATGCTAAGACCAACCTCCCATACAATGTCTGATCGCTCTATAATAATGTCGCGTACATCCGCATCCTCACCATGTTTATCCGACTGAATATAAAGTTTTAGAATATCATCGGTTTGCTCCACAATATTAGGTTCCATAGCAAACAAGACCCCGATAGTAGATTTTGCACTCAACTCATATAATTTCTGACTGTTGGGATCCAGAGATGCCCAAGCAGATTTTGCAGCCATATAACTGCTGTTTCTTACAATCTCTACGGGTCTTATTGCTACTATTGCAGAATAAAGAGATTGCAAGCATATAAATTCATATGCTCTGCCTTGGTTGTTACTGTTTGCGCTCATTGAAATTCTATTAGAAGCTGTTAAATTAATCCTTGGTCTGTTGTCGACGGTTCACGTCAATCTCCACCGACCGACTTCTGGAGATCGCGGGCGGAGTCGAGGAATTCGCTGACGGTCATCTCTTTGAAGAAGAGGAGTCCATGAGTAGTGCGGATACGCGGGCTGGCGTTCTGATAGAAGAATGGTTTGCCGAGCACGTGCTGAACCTGCGACAGCTGATCAACCCATATCCGTTTGGCGAGGTCACTGAACTTGCCATCAAGCATATAGCTCGGGAACGAAGCATCGACCTGACTTGCATAACAGTTGCTGAAGGCATTGTCAAAAACTCCCATGGCATTGAGCGACACCGGAACAATATGCGTGGCTTCCGAAGGCAGGAAACGGAACCAGACGTTACGATAGCCCCATATCTTCAATTCACTCAGATCTTCCTCCTCACTCCATTCGCGCACAGCCTCGGCGATGGTCTGCAGAACCTTATAATGCGTGTCGGGACCACTCCCTTCCGGGTCGAAAGCAAGGCTGATGACTGTAGGATGTATCTTGCGCAGCTGCTCAAGCACCGGCAGCACATCGCGGTCGCGCGTAGGCTGCTGTGTGAAGATGTCGCCTGTATAGAATCCTAAACGAAGATGATGGATGTTGCTGCTCTCGATTCCGAAGAACCCCCATACCCTCTCTTCCTCAAACTCCCGGATCATTCCTTTCAGCACACGTATTTCCGCCGACATTTTCTCTCCGGCGTAGCTGTTGCGCGTTTCGTTTATGACTTCACGTATTTTCGTCTTCAACGATTCTACGCTATCTACACCCCAGATCTCAATGAAGTCTCGCACCAGACGGTGGGCAAAGCCTCGCTTCCGTTCTTCCGTGTTGCCGGAGGCTACATGGATAAGACAGTGGTATGTGTCTTTGTCTCGCTTTTCCTTATAACCCTTTTCGAAGAAGTCAGGGTATGATAGCATCTGTATCCGACCCTCCTCGATAAAGCGCAGCGTATCGGTCAGGGCATTGACGAGGAATGTGTTGGTAACGGCATTAAAACCGGATGTCATCACTGCAAAGTGTGACTTGTTGGTCTCGTTGCGTGAGATACGGTGGATATGCGGCAGGAAACCGAGCATTATATCATCGTGATGCGGACCAGTGTGGAAAAACATCTGGTTGCTCCACGAGGATGTGCCCAGCGCGATCTTGTGCTCAAGCGAGTCTATGACAGACTGCATTGTGTTCTCGTTTAGATCCGGTATCATGCTGCAATACTCATCGCTGCGCAATTCGTCGACAGTAACTTTGTCTCCGTATTTTCCTACTCTGTTACAATAGTCGAGTACCGCACGATCGGTCTTCTCCTGCGTCCATGGTGTACCGGTATAATAGTCATACACAGATTCATGAAGCATCGATGCCGCCCCTCGGGTGAGGTAGAAGCGTGCATTGGGCAGCTTCGAAAGCACTGATGCCGGATATAGGTTAGACGGCTTTTTCTCTAAAGCATCGGCAACTACCCCTGCCTTCGCCTCTCCTGCTGCGAAAATTATCGCCACACAATCTTTGTTGTAGGTTATAGTGTCAAGACCTATCGTAATGACCGGCTTTGTACGCGACACTTCTATGCCACCCAAGTCGCCGGCAGCCGCTGCCTGAGTCTCGAAGTTGGTGTGAGTGAGTCGCGTTGTTGAATGAGGATCGCTTCCGCGTGTGTTGAACGCAATATGACCATCCGGTCCGATGCCTCCCAGGAAGAAACCGATACCGCCCATGTCGCGGACGCGTTGCTCATATTCAGCACACCAGTCGTCGATCATGAATATTGACCGCTGCTGCACCTCCTCCATCCGGTTTTTCGGCTCTCTGTATCGGAGTCCGAGATCCACCGTGCCATCAGGGAATACTTCTGCAAACATACGACCGCCAGCAAGCGGAATCTCGTTGCTGTTTATAAACTGTCCTCTTGCAGGATCCAGTCCGAAATCACGGATATAATATTTCTGCACGTAGTTATAGAAACTATTGTGCTGCCTCGGGTCAATGGGATAGAACTCATCAATCTGCACAAAACGTAGTCCCCTGAGTTCCGGTTTTTTGTCAATCAACAGACCGCTCTCCTCCCGCATCCGACGTCCGGCTTCGCTATCCCAGACATTAAGCGTGCGTCTCACCCATTCAATGAAATACTCCGGGGTCTTACCAGTGGGCAGACTAATCACGCCCTCAGGATTGTCATTGACCCATTCAAGGAATCTCATAGCAGCCAATTTGCCTAATTTCGGGAAATTGTCAACCGTGATATACGGCACATTGGTGTGAAATCGATGCACAGTGCCGTTGTTGTAAAATTTTTCTACGTTGCTAAAAATCGTATCCATACGTTGAGAAGTTATAAAAACACATATCAGGCGAGGCCACACAAGCACCGTCATTTTTCATGGAATTAGAATACACAATATGCGTCAGTCATACTGGATATCCTCCGCAAATATAACTATTATTTTCCAAACTCGCCACAATTTTATCAGAATGGCGCAGGAGATTCGAAGAGATAGTGATCCCCATCCATTGGAAAGGTAAATTCTATCTTCTCAGCATGGAGTAGAAGACGCTTCGAGTCTCGTCCTACGCGGCTACCATAGAGACGGTCGCCAGCAATAGGCATTCCAAGACCCTTTTCCGAAGCTGCATGCACTCGCAACTGATGAGTCCTGCCCGTGTGCGGACAAAACTTCACCCGACTACGACCTTCAGCGATACCGGTGAATTCATAATCTGTCACAGCGTTCTTCCCTCCTTCGAAGTCAACACGCTGCCGCGGACGGTCAAGCCAATCGGGAGAAAGAGGCAGTTCGATACATCCCTGCCGGGAAATACCTCGTGATTCATAGTCTCCTTCAAGTTCCGCAACATAAGTCTTTTTCACTCGTCGCGTGGCAAAAAGAGACTGCATAACCTTGAAAGATTGCTGCCCGAAAGTTGCGATAATCAGTCCGGAGGTATCTTGATCAAGACGATGAGCCATTTTAACATGTCGGTCATCCCCATATTTATCCATCAGCCATTGTTGCACGGAAACATTAGAGCCTTTGCCCGGCACTGACAGCATCCCCGATGGTTTGTTGACAACACAAAAACACTTATTCTCATAAATGATTTCGGGATTCGGAACTGCGCTCAGTTGGCAGTCACCATTGAGTGGAGGATCCACCGGTAGTCCCTGCAACATCCAGCCAAGCACAGGCAGGCATTTACCTCTGCACGCAGGATAATGATCGCCATGCCTTCTAACCTCCCCGTCCTTCGGCTTGCCATACCAATATTCTGCCATTGACACAGGTTGCCAGCCTCGCAAATATGCTGCCTGCAATAGCTTAGGAGCGCAACACTCCCCGGAACCGGAAGGTGGAATACCGACAGAAGTATCAGCGAAAATCTCACTCAGGCTTCTGCTTTCACCACGGGCATTAAGTAATCTGAAATTTGTGAAGAGCCATGTCTGGAGGGCTTCTGAATCCGAACGCCGCTTTTCCCTTAGAGCATCAAGATGTGATTGAGCATTCCTCAGTTTGACAGCATATGGCTCAAGAATCGTTGCCAATCTCTTTTTTAGCCGATGAAGTTCAGCTTTTTCAAATTGACTCTGACGTATCATGGCTGCCAATTCTTCTGCATTGCAAACGCCAGATTCCCGTTTGGCATCTCTTCTCATTTTCGACAAGCGACACCTCTCTTTATAATCCGCAACTTCTGCGTTCAGTTTCTCCTTGATTCGCTCATAGCCTTCCTTTATATTCGCTAAATCGTCTTCTTCAAACTTAGCAATTTCAATGTTTTGACGCGAAATATCAGCTTCCGTTGTCTTGAAATAGCCATCAGGCTTAAGATAATCGAACACTGGCTCCACAAAACCGGGATGATGGAAGCCCCCATCTCCCAATTGTCCCGAAAAGGCATATAGCGTATGCCGTCCACCGCAAGAATCCGCAGCAATCAGCACTCCCAGCATTTTCCCCTCCTCAAGTTCTCGGCAGAAGTTAACGTCATCAGGATTCTTACTCTTCTTCATTGCCTCCACCCTGACAACCAGATCCTTGAATGCCTCATCACATGCCTCATCCGGCGTATACTCAAACGGATTGTTCATATTTTCACTGGGAGCTGATGATTAGATGCCTTTTAGACAATTCAACATCACTATAGCTATCGCGACAGGTGCAACATACCTAAGGCAAAACGCCATCACTGTAGCGAGAACACGATAAACGCCACTGTGGGAGGTACCGGCCAAAAGCTCTTCTTTAACTATGCTCCGTTTGATTACCCATCCAACGAAAATCGACAGTAGCATTCCACCTAATGGCATGAGTATATTCGATGAAACATAATCGAACAAATCAAATACATTGAACCCAAATATCTTGAAATCGCTCAGTGAACTAAATGACAGTGCACAGACAACTCCAAAGACAAGACTGATCACAAAATGCACCGTGCATGCCTTGAACCGCGACATTCCGAAGTCATCCATTAAATAAGCGATGATTATCTCGCTTACAGAGATGATAGAAGTCAGGGCTGCGAGGAATAGCAATACAAAGAACACAAGCGACCATATGCTACCCGAAGGCATGTTGGAGAATACCATCGGCAACACTTCGAAAACAAGTCGCGGACCGGCTGCCGGTTCTTGTCCATACGTGAAAACCGCCGGGAAAATCATGACACCTGCCATGACTGCCACAAACGTGTCGAGCACCGCTATAGATATACCGGTACGCATCAGAGGCGTCTCTGGCTTAAAATAGCTGGAATAGGTGACAAGACATCCCATGCCGAGACTCAGTGAGAAGAACGCCTGTCCCAATGCGCGAAGCACAACTTCACCCGTCAGTTTCGAGAAATCGGGATGAAACAAAAATCTCAAGCCTTCTCCGGCTCCCGGCAGCAATAATGAATTGATGCCGAAAGCTATCAGAAGGATAAACAAGAGAGGCATCATGAGGTTGGATACTTTCTCGATCCCTTTCTCAACACCTCTGATAAGTATAAGATAGTTTAAGATAAGAAACAATGCCGTCCATACCACGGGGCGCACCGGTGTCGCTGTCAACAGCTCGAAACGATTATGGAAATCCTCCGGGGATGATAACCCAGAGAAACCTTCTACCGATTGAACGATATATTCCATTGTCCAAGATGCAACCACAGAATAAAAACCCATTATCAGCACAGCCGCCAGTATGGAGATATAACCGACGCTGCCCCAGAAACGGCTTTTATGCAGTTTCTCGAATGCTCCTCTGATTCCGGAACGCGACCGTTTACCAAGAATGAACTCTCCGCATATTACCGGCAAACCAACGAAAAACACAAAAATGAGGTATAACAGAACAAAGGCTCCTCCGCCGTTAGCCCCGACCTCATATGGGAAACGCCATATGTTGCCCAGTCCGACGGCGGACCCCGCCGTCACCATTATAACACCAAGCTTAGTCCCGAATTGCGACCGTTTCTCTTTCATATTATTTCAACCTATTAATCAAATACACTCTTAAAACTGCTGCAAGTTAATAATTATTTTCGCTTTTCACGAATTTTTGAAAAAGAAGTTGTTTAAACAACTTCAAAAATAAGAATCCCCGTTTATCGGGCAGCGCCCGATAAGGTAAGAGGTAAAAGGGTATAGGTAAAAAGTAAGAATTGGCATGACTCTAATGTCTAACCCACGCCCTTTGCGTCTAAATATTAAGTTGACTCGGTTTGTTGAGGCGCGCCAATTCACCTTTTACCTGTTCCCTATAACCTTTCACCTTATCGGGCGCAGCCCGATAAATCGTAATTTAATCACATCTTCACACAGGTTGAGAGGCACCAGAAGCATCTTTGGTGACTGCAATCTTGTCAATGCGAGCACGATCCATGTCTGCAACCTCGAGTCGGAAACAGTTCCAGGTGACAAGGTCGCCTTCCGTAGGCACTTTCCTCATAGTCTCGAGTATTAATCCGCCAACTGTAGTATATGTTGAAGGCTTGTACAAATCCTCTCTACCAAAATACTCCAGGAAATCATATACCGGACATTGTCCGTCCACAAGCCATTCATCCTTGTCCGCACGCTTGACTATTAACGGACCATCTTCGCCTTGCGTGATATTACCGATCAGTCCGTCAAGAATGTCCCGAAGGGTGACAATTCCTTGAAAACTTCCATATTCATCATACACAAGCGCTGAATGCTCATTGGAATTCCTGAATGTTTCCAACGCGTCGTAGAATGTCATGGTATCAGGCATACACAATCCCGATGTCAACTCCCTCTCAATACTGAAATCCGGCGAATCAAGAGTGAGAATCAGCCGCTTCAAAGACACAACGCCACATATCTCTTTCCGGTCGATGTCAAACACCGGATAAGAAGAATGCAGATCGTTGGCAAGGACCTTGCGAATGCTCTCAACATCCATACCGACAGTGAGTGATGCCACATCTTTACGGCTTGTCATGATTGCGTCAATGCGGCTGTCACCCATCACGAGAGCACGCTCCATAATATCCTGCTCCACCTCTCTTACCTCACCGGAGTCAGTACCCTCCTGGATAAGAGATTTTATTTCATCTTCAGTCACCTTCGATGATGTATCACCTATATTGAGAAGTTTGACCAGCAACGATGTTGAGGCAGAGAGAACCCATACTATAGGATATGCAATCACCGACAAGAGTTTCATCGGTTTCGCCACGATTTTTGCAATAGTATCGGCTTTACCCATTCCGATACGTTTCGGCACAAGTTCACCGACCACAATCGACAGGTAGGTCACAAGTGCTACTATAGTGATTCTGGAAAGATTCAGCGCCAGATGCGGCGCCACGCCCAACCGTGCGAAATAATTACCGAGATCGGTGGCTATGGTCGCACCGGAGAACAGACCGGTAAGAATACCGATAAGTGTGATCCCAATTTGTATGGTCGACAGGAAGCGATCAGGCTCACCCTGTAGTTTCAAAGCAGTGGAAGCGTTGTGGTTACCGTTCTTTGCATCTGCTGTCAGTTTTGATTTTCGTGCGGAAATGAGTGCTACCTCCGACATGGAGAATACCCCATTGAGAAGTATTAATGCGATTATTATAATCAAATCGTGCATAGTGGCAATACAGAGTTTTTACAATACTTAACGTTTATTCACCTCCATTTGTTTCACAACACTTCTGTTGTTTTTATAAATTACTTACAAGAAAAATTTGCACTTCAAAGAATGAAAATATAACTTTGTGCAAAAATGATACTCACTAAGTAAGTAAGAAAATTTAATGCGCATATAAAACGCAGTTATTTTTGAGATGTTTTTTTGCCGCGTAATGATGGAGCATATAGGCATATGCAACTGAATTACAAGGTAAAAACAGCCAAAAAGAACAAGTTCTTATAGTGCAAGATTTCATTGCTTACATAGATCAGTTAATTTTTATTACTTACTTATATGAAACACGTTATCATCGGCGGCGTGGCGGGCGGAGCCACCGCTGCGGCAAGAATACGCAGAATTTCAGAAAAAGACGATATTATCCTTTTTGAAAAGGGAGAATACATATCATATGCCAACTGCGGCCTTCCATACTATATTGGAGGCACAATCACTGAACGCAACAGGCTCTTTGTGCAGACACCCCACGCCTTTGGGCGCAGATTCAAAATCGATGTAAGAATTAAATCTGAAGTGATTGCCATCCATCCAGACCGCAAAACCGTGGAGGCCAAGGGTCCCGACGGTCTCATTTATGAAGAAAGCTATGACCGTGTGCTCCTCTCTCCCGGGGCGCTCCCTTTCAAGCCCGCTTTGCCGGGCATTGACCTCCCTGGCATCTTCACGCTGCGCAATGTAGCGGATACGGATGCCGTGAAAAACTACCTCGGCAGCAACAATGTGAAGCGTGCAATCGTGATCGGTGGCGGCTTCATCGGCCTGGAGATGGCGGAAAACCTTAAGGAAGCCGGAGCGGAAGTTTCTATAATAGAAATGGCAGACCAGGTAATGGCTCCGATCGACTATTCCATGGCGGCAATAGTTCAACAGCATCTTCAGCAGCATGGAGTTAAACTTTTCCTCAACACTGCTGTAACCTCCTTTGAGAGCACCGCCGACGGCATTACAGCCACATTCGCAACGGGCGAGAAAGTGGCAGCCGATATCGTAATTCTCTCCATAGGTGTGCGTCCTGCAAATGCCCTCGCATTACAAGCCGGAATCCGAACCGGAGACAAAGGGGGCATAATTGTAGATGAATATCTACGCACCTCCATACCTGACATCTATGCAGTGGGCGATGCGATCGAATATCCTCATCCGCTCAACGGCGAGCCCTGGATGAATTATCTCGCCGGACCCGCCAACCGTCAGGCAAGGATCGTTGCCGACAATATGGTTTGGGGCGACAAGACAAAATATGAAGGATCGATCGGCACGTCCGTGGCGAAAGTATTTGACATGACAGTAGCTTCAACCGGCATCGCTGCCAAACGTCTGCGCCAGACCGGCACTCCATATCTGACCGCAACAATTCATCCCAACTCTCATGCCGGATACTATCCCGGAGCCACCATTATGTCGGTGAAAGTGATCTTCGACCCTTCTACTGGCAAACTCTTTGGAGCACAGGTCGTAGGATATGATGGAGTCGACAAACGTATTGACGAGTTAGCATTGGTAATAAAGAGAGGGGGCACCGTGACCGACCTCACACGCATTGAACACGCATATGCCCCACCGTATTCTTCCGCAAAAGATCCCGTCGCACTTGCAGGATACGTGGCTGAAAACATCCTCTCAGGGAAGATGAATCCAATCTATTGGCGAGAACTCCGGGACATGGACACGCAGAAAGTAACACTTATCGACGTGCGCACGCCCGAAGAATTCGCCACTGGAGCCATCGAGGGTGCCATAAATATTCCGCTCGATGACATGCGCGAACGTCTGATAGATATCCCTACAGACAAACCCATTGTGCTCTATTGCGGTGTAGGGCTGAGAGGTTATCTCGCCTCCAACATACTTCGGCAGAACGGTTTCAAAGATGTCCGCAACCTTATCGGAGGACTACGCACATATAAAACAGCCACAGCACCTATCGTAACATCTCCTCTCACCTCGCAGGAAAAATCAAAACCGGAATCCTCCTCGCGAACCACAAATGAGGCTGAAAAAGCACCCGCCTTGAAAATCGATGCCTGCGGACTCTCTTGCCCCGGACCAATCATGAAACTCAAGCAAGCCATGGAGTCTGCGACAGAGGGAAGCCGCATACTCATCGAAGCCACCGACCCAGGATTTGCCCGCGATGCGGAAGCCTGGTGCGGCTCTACCGGCAACACGTTCATAAGTCACGACACCTCCCGGGGAGTGACATCGATTATTATAGAGAAGGGGCATGGGAAGTCTGACACATCTCCCGCATGTGCCGGAAAAGGGAAAACCATCATTCTCTTTAGCGATGACCTCGACAAGGCTCTTGCAGCATTCGTGTTGGCAAACGGAGCGGCTGCGACTGGAGAGAAGGTATCGATATTTTTCACATTCTGGGGGTTGAACGCCATAAAGAAAGAGACCAAACCATACTCGAAGAAAGACATTTTCGGTAAAATGTTTGGAATGATGCTTCCTTCCGATTCCCGCAAGCTTAAACTCTCGAAAATGAACATGGCAGGAATGGGACCGAAGATGATGCGCAACATCATGAAGCGTAAAAACATAGAGTCGCTCGAGACACTTCGGGATATGGCTATTGCCAACGGCGTGGAATTCATTGCATGTCAGATGTCGATGGACGTAATGGGAATCACCAGTGAAGAACTCCTCGACAACGTCGTGATCGGAGGGGTTGCCACCTACATGAACCGCGCTGAAGATTCCAATGTCAATCTGTTCATATAAACAGCTCTCCCATTCGAGACATTTATATGTTTAAACGCTCTCTTTACAACCAAATCATTCATCAACAATGAAAAGCAAAGCAAACTTGGCATCGCATTGGTTCTTGCATTTGCCGTAACACTGATAATCGGTGTTATACTGCATCTTAAAAGCCATGGCATACTTATCCAGCCGCGTAGCGTATTAAAGATCGCTCACTGGATATTCGGTTATGCCATGGCAGCACTTCTTTTTATCCACTGGTCACAGTTCCATAAAATGCTGAATGCCCTTAAAACTAAATTCAGATGGTTTTACGCCGACACATGGCTGCTGATCATCCTGTTTATTGCCGTTTTGCTTACAGTTACGGTCAAGTTGCTTTCACCCGTTAAAATTCCACATCTTGGATTATGGCACTACGGCATCGGAATAGCCATGAGCGTCACAGCCTTGATTCACCTCTTGCGAGGTCTTCCTTCCTGGAACCGAATGAGGAAATCCTGCCATTCCCATTAACCTGCAATATGGCTCGGATTTACTAATTACATTGTAAGACCCCATCAGATAGAGGGTGTATCAAAATTAAGTTCAATTACTCCTTTTTACTTATTACTTAATTAAACTCAGTTCGGCAAATCGAAGGTTACTTCAGGCTTTGTGGTGAAGAAGCAATAAGTACCCAGCGCAAAAAGGATACTCATCAGAAAACTGTGAACACTCCCAGAGTCTGTATAGGTTTATTATGATTTTAATCCATACAGGCTCTGAGTCGTTTTGATTGTTTAGCGTTTTAGTCTTGCAGAAATATGCGCTTTGCTACAGCACCTCTCTTGCAAATATATATGCCTGACGGCAGGTTGTAAGATTGGCGTTTCTCGCCTGAATACAACCTGATCCCCTGCAGATTATAAATCTCGATAAGATTATTGCACTCATTGGGCAATATCTCATCGATGCCGGCAGGTTTAAATTCCTTCACGTTTATGAAATTATGCCAAACGAAAGGCTGACTCAAGTAGTCATTCTTAGATCCCGCGGGAACCCACAACGTGGCTCTGGAGTAGGTAGAGGATTGAAACATATTTTCTTCATTGCCAGCCTGTCCGCCTTGTATAGTAGGTGGCACGGGGTTATAGCAGTATACATCCATAAGGTCAACATCGCCTTCCTCGTAAAATGCACCCAAACCCAGGTATTCCAATGTGGCAGGCAGTTCTATCTTACTGAAACTATTCGCCCTTAGTGCTTCAAGCCCAATACCTTTCAGACTTTTGGGTAGAATTATTGAATCAAGGCGTTTCCTCATTAAGGCATAATCAGGGATATAGTCTTCGTTATAATTTCGGAAGTCAGGCACGATTCTTGCATTTTCCAGATCGAGATGTTTTATTAAAGGCATCTCATTGCGAATGTAGTCGAAATCATAGGAATTCATCACTCCGTTGATTCTCAGCTTTGTTGTGCGAATGCGCAGATTCTCGTTCATTTTAGCCTTCAGCGTCCCTGCTTCAGTCATGTCAACTGTTGTCCAATCCTGCAAGACTTCGTTATCATTATATGCCATAGCAAGCACCGTAACACTCATATCGCCCTGCTGATATGGCAAGGAAAGATATACCAAGGGATTTTGAGATCGATGATAAACGGTTCCGATTGGATAATCTGTAGACCCGAGCCACATTTTTTCTTTACCTTCGGGGAATTTAAAGTTAATGACATATTCACCGGAAGCCATTGGTTTCGTTTGCAGATACTGTCCGGAGGTTCCCACCGAGGTCGTCGTATAATCGAACTTATCACCTATAAATGAAATATTTACTTTTGCCACTTTGGGCGTGTTGCCCAGTACAGGCCGCGACGTGTAGGCAAATGGTTGTTTGCCGAACTTCAACCATTCTGAAAATCCATTCGGCTTGCTTACGAGCGTAATTCTATCTGTAGCATCTATTGGCGAAGTCACGCGTAATCCTGTGAAGCCGGAACTTCCCTTCAATCTGTCGTTGTACCAATTATTTATGGTAATTTCGCGCAAAATCTGTTTTATGTTTCCATCAGCGTCGGTAAGTGCAACTGCGAGAGCTCCTGTGCATATTGGCTCCGGATCCGGATGATGAAAGATATTAGATGAATCTATCAAATAGCAATAGGCATTGAAATATTGGTTTTGCTTTACCTCCTCAACATCAATATTCAGGCTGCCCTCCACAGGCACCTCCCAGGGTGAGAACTCAACCCAGGAGTCGCCGGGCTTGATATTATAGGTGATTTTGCTGGTTTGATAACCTAATGCTATGGGATAATCGTAATAACCATTACCTGATCCATCCCATCCCCAATTAATATGAACCATATCAGTATCGTCGTAGCCGTCAATCACCCATGCGTGACCAGAGTAACCCACAACTGGAGCTCCGGACATTAGTACAGGACGACCACTGTCCAGCTCGCTTTTTACGAAACCGAGGGCATTATCTCCTGATGTATCAATATTGTTGATATAAGTATGGCCTATGTTCCCGTCGTAATTAAAGAAATTCCTCAAGGCATAAGCACAATCATGGTCATCGGCAGAGGTCATCCCTCCTGTCATAAAGATTGATTCGATAGAGGTGGTGCAGTCATGCATTATTTTAGAGACTGCACTTATTTGGTCTTGCGTGTAGAAATTGGGATTCTCACCATATCGCGAATAATCCGTCAATGCATTCTTCCAGTCATATTCAGTGTCGAAACTGTAATTTCCTCTTTGAGGATCATAAGGATTGCAATTGGATCCACGACCTCTTTGTGGCCATCCATAATATTTCATTATGATAGCCATTGCCGTGGCAACACAACCGGTCACACAACCTTCGGGACAGTCCAGGTTATAGGGTGCGCCCTGACCCCAGTTGGCAGTTTCGAGAAGGACACCGCCTTCTTCAGAGACTCTCGTCGAGGCTTTCCATGACTCGTGAGTCGCGATATTCGCAGGGATATTCTTTATTTGTTCCTCGTATTGCTCCAACATGGCATTTAACTGCGGTGGCATGTTGTCGTAGTCGAAGTTCCCTTTGTTGGAATAACCGAGGATTTTGTTTGCCCGGTCATCACCTGAGATTATTACAAAGCCTTGGTTGTCATCGGCATTGTAGACATAGAACGGAGCGGTCTCGGCATTTGCAGCATTCGGAGCTTTGGCACGGCGCACTCCGGCTTTTGCCGGTGTCTGCCTGACGGTTGCAGAATTGAGAAACTCCGAGGCGATAGAAGCTGCCTCTCCCTCTGAAATCTGGCGTGCATGTGCGATTACGGCTATGATAAGAAACGATAGCAATAACAGTTTTCGCATGATATCGGATATGCCGCGGTCATCCCCTCGTTGGCGTTAGATTAGTTTATACGAAAAAAGCGTAGGATTCTGTATCGTTACCGTCCTACTGTTAGAGGCTTCTCGCATTGCCAAATCGAAGTTGGACGGCAACGGAGAAGCCCTACGCTTGTATATGCAATCAATGCGTCCGGCTATATTCCTCCCGGAATATCGTGCCGAAAGCAAGATAATCACATATCACGGGCATCTAACGTTGCTCATTCCTTGACTTCGATTTGAAATTTTGCGAGAATTTCTAACAATCAAGAATCAGCGCGGATAAACGCTTTCATTATGTCTTTGCCAAAGCAAAACGCCAAGGCTATAATTGCCTCCCGCCCTCAAACCCCGACCGGGGCTTCCGAGCGGTCTACAATTGCAAAGTTATTAAAAATCTGTTAAGGTTTGTCAATCAGGCTAAAAAATCTAAAAAAATATTTATCGTCTGCCCCATGCCGCGTTTGGTTTGCCCCGTTAAGGTAACCCCTAAACAGGGACATCGCGCACTTTTCATAGTTTGGATAACAACTCTGAGCCGGTCATGCAAATTGTACCGTCAAAGACGATATACTCCCGACTCAAAACACCGCAATTTTTCCAATCTAAATACCACAAGACTTCCAATTAAAACTCCACAATACTTCCAATCAGATTTTGATATATTATTATTTATAAGTAACTTTGTAAAAATAAGATTTATGGAATATTTAAAGAGAACAGCGGATCTGTTTTTATCAGACATGCTTGACGCTTTCGGGGCTGTCCTGATAGAAGGACCCAAATGGTGCGGGAAAACGACAACTGCAGAACAACAGTCCAACAGCGTATTGAAGCTTCAAGATCCGGATATGCGTGATGAATATCTCGCTACTGCCGAGACTAAGCCATCTTATCTTTTACAGGGTGCAACCCCTCGTCTTATAGATGAATGGCAAGATGCTCCTATGATTTGGGATGCTGTCAGAACCGCCGTAGACAACAGGCGGGAACCGGGACAATTTATTCTAACCGGATCTAATAAAGTTGATAGAAAAAAGACCCACCATTCAGGAACCGGAAGGATAGCAAAAATGAAGATGCTCCCAATGAGCCTTTGGGAATCAAATGAGTCTTCCGGACAAATCTCCATTCACGAACTTTTTGATAATCCGAATTATGAATTTGGAGGGAATCTATCCTCATTGACAGTAGAAAACCTTATCTTTGCGGCATGTCGTGGAGGGTGGCCTGCGTCACTAAAAGCCCGCACACCCAAAGCGAAACTTATGATAGCTCAAAACTATGTCAACAGTGTATGCTCGGAAGATATTTCAAGAATCGATGATAAGCAACGGATGGAGAAACTTACACGCCGTATTCTTTATGCTTATGCACGCAATATATCCACCCTCGCAAAATCATCTTCATTATTGAAAGACGTGACCGGGGAAGAAAGCATCGAATGTTCAAGAACAACATTTGATGATTATGTCTCAGCTCTTGAGAAACTGTTTGTCATTCAAGATATTGATGCTTGGTGTCCGGCAATAAGAAGTAAAACGGCAATACGCAGCACACCCAAACGTTGTTTTTGCGATCCATCCATTGCAGTGTCAGCTCTTGGTCTCTCCCCCGAAAGTCTGAAAATACAGCTCAAGACATTCGGCTTCATTTTCGAACAGATGTGTATTCGAGATTTGAAAGCATACACCATTGATATGGGAAGCCATATATCCTATTATCATGACAGGTATGGTCTGGAAGCTGATATAGTGCTGCATCTTGCCGACGGAAGATATGCTCTCATCGAATGTAAACTTGGAAGCTCAGAGATAGAAAAAGGAGCTGAGCATTTGCTGGAAATTAGAAGGCTGATTGTTGAAAAAAACAAAACCGAAAACCAGATGCCTATTCGAGAGCCCGATTTGCTCATAATACTCACCGGTGGGAAAATCGCGTATACAAGAGATGACGGAGTAAAGATTATTCCTTTAGCAGCCTTAAGACCCTAATGTCTGATTACCCTCATGGAGGGTAAATATTCCAGAGGATTATTTTTGTCTTGAAATTTAGATAAACAAACCACGACATCTGAGGTCAATCCGGGGCAAGTGTACTTTGTAAGGGATTAATCCTGTTGCTGTTCTTCGACCGCCTGAATCAATCGCTTTATCTCTTCCTTGCTTTTGAAAGTAGCAGGAGCCGTGATTGGAACGTTAAATTCCTCTATACATGCATCAAATGGAATGACAGTATCTTTGGGGTGGGCCGCTTTCCAGAATAGCTCTACACGACGCCTGATTTCCGGTTCGAATTCTTTTGAGATTATTCCCTTTATCCCTATAGCTGCAACATGGTCATACAAGGGCGCGTCATAAATAAGACCGTCCGCCACATCTTGCCATTTCCGGTCTTTTATGAACGTCGGACCTCCTCCTGCGTCTCCGGTGTAATTCGTTGTCCCATAGTGACTATTTTGCAGATCTATGCCGAAAGGACGGCAATTCATTCGCTCGAAGGCCGCATCCCAGGCACCGTTCGCGGTCATCGGACAGTTCTGCCCGTTGAATAGCACATAATCAAACCAATTTAGCACAACTATCTTGACCCGGTCTTCGCCAAAGGTCTTTTTCATCCACCATCCTTGCGTGCCGTAGTCGCGCTTCCATGGTTTGAAATACCCCGAATAGCTGATGGCATGTGGCTGACTGGTTATCACCAGGGCTTTGCGGGCACCCTTTACGGGGAGCTGGCGCTCATACATCGAAGCGAAATTAGCACACAAGAGGCTGTCGCGGTTAGTCTTGTTAAGAGATTTCCAGAAAGCCTTGTAATCATCCACAGTGTGAATACTATCCCACGAGAAATTTATGTCGGTCAGACCCAGATGTATCTTCCGGGAGGTTTTCTTGTTGATATTATACAGCCCTTTGAGAAACTTGATGCGGTTGTATTTCTCCCATAACGGATAGAAACACTCACCTTTTCTATAATAGGTGTAAAGGCTGTCCATGAAATCACCCTCCGAGGCGTATGTCGCATTTAGCAATCTGTTTACGTCATCTGTCATATTTATTCCTCCGACTTCTGTATATACATGCCCTACTCGCTCCGCAAAACGGGAATCGGCTAACAAGTCAAGAATAAAATTATACTGTACCGAATCGCGATGGTCACGCTCTCCCAAAACGACAATATCCGATTTTTCAAACAGCTTGAACATGTAGTCCTTAGGCGATACACCGTTTTTATCGGCATATTCATGCAGTGCTTTTATAGACGGCACCGACGGTGTTTGTGCCGCTAAATCGGCAGCAGATGAAATCGCCAGAATGGCAAACATCAACAGGCTTCTTGCGATTATCTTGAATATCTTATTAACCATAAGTTAAAACATTTGACGGTTATTAATATTTGGTGTATATATCAAGGTGCAAAGATAATTGTTTTTTTTCAATAAAGATAACACCATTCAAGAACATTCCCATACAAACATATAATTAATTGTTCAGGAATATAAATGCAAAATGCGATTAAAAGTTATCAAGGATCCGTATCTGGCAACTGAAATCTTCTTTCCATTCGTCTATATGTTTCTGAAAAGAGTATATGGGATGGAATCCATTAAGGGAGTCGCAAAAATCATCCATTCGTTTTCCTCTTCCTTCTTCCGGATAAAATGGATTCGCCATAACTAAAATATGGCGTAGAGCTTTAGCTGAACTCAAAAATCTGCGAATTCCGACTCCTGAAAACTCCGGTATATCGACAAGATTAGATAAGATATGTAAAACGGTATTTTCCTGAATACATAGGTCTGCAGATCCAACATTTTCCTCTTTTTTATTGATAGTCGTCAACAACGCATTTGGCAAAGTCCATTCAATATATCCGATGGCTCGTCTTAGACATAGCTTGGATGGTTCTATCAGGGTCACATCAGTTATCATGCCGGTACCAAATTTTTGTTTTACCAAAAATTCATCAAGCACCATAGATGCGATGCCTTGTCCGCAACCCCAATCTATAACCGAGAACGGATGCTGGAAAATGGACTCAGGTATATGGGAATATGCTCTTAGTAATTTCTTGCGATGCATATCGCCATAATGATACAAATACGCGTCCAGTTGATATGGACTTTTCAATAAGGCTTTACCATTTGAAAGGGATTCTTTCAAATCCTTTTGCGTCGTTTCAGACAATGCGTTATAGCGACCGGATGCTTGATTGATTATTATGTCAAAGTTCAATAGTTTCAGCATGATGTTCTATTTAATGATTGTTTCGGCATTGGGATTGTATCTGAGGAAATTCTGGCGGCCAGATTCGGGCGAGGTGTTGGCGTAGCAGTAAAGGCAGCTGTGAGGGCAGCTGTTGTATTGGCCGATATCCTTGGCCGCGATGCAACCGCATAGTTTGCGTTGGCCGGAATCCCGGTTCTGTCGCGTACGCACAGCATATCTGTCTCCATCAAGAGGAATAGCACCTTCCGGAAGCGTCGGTTGTCCGAAAAGGTCGGGCGTAGATTGGCGTATCTCCATCACAAGATGCTTCATCAGTTCTGTATCCTGCCAGGCAATGCGGACTATTAGTTCATCGTCAATGCAACGGTTATGTGCAATACAATATTCGCCAAGATCAATCTTCTCAGCGCATGTGGTCAATCGGAAATTCCAGTTGTTCCGGCGATTCAGCTCTGACAGTTGTCGTGCGAAGCTGAGCATCTCGCTCTCCGTCCATTCTTGATAATTAATGCCGTGAGACGTCAGATTGCCGCTGACCTTGCGATAAGGGGCGATATCGGCAAAACTGAACACCAATTTCTCAGTATACCCCGTCAGCTGATTCCCGATTCCTTCGATTTTGCGGAGCAGGTCATCAATGCCAATTTTATCCGTCAGAATCAGCGGGTCGAATCTCCACACTACGGCACCGACTCCCGACATTTCCGCGAGACGTTTGAATGTGTCGATCCGATACTTCAACGGCGGCACTCCCGGCTCTAATCTTTCATCCTCATAATCATTGAGCGCATACTGGATATAGCAGTTTATTCCATGCTCTTGCAGGCGAGAGATGTATGGAATCA
>CAJUDL010000009.1 GCA_910585285.1 uncultured Muribaculaceae bacterium | reverse complement strand
GAGCGTCGGATTCATAACCCGGAGGTCTCGAGTTCAATTCTCGATCCCGCTACCTTAAAAAGGCGAGCTGTTTTAGCTCGCCTTTTTAACTTTTATGAGTGCCATTTGTTAATATTAACAAACAGGAATTCATTTTGTATTGACATTTGTCACTGCTCTATTTCATAAGATTTCATAAATCTCACTGCTATGGCTACAATGTATGAGACAATCATGAATCTGCCGCTCTTCAAGGGATTGAGTCATGAGCAGGTTTCGTCTTTTCTCGAAAAGACACACTTAAAATTCTCAAAATATTCTGACAGAGAAAAAATCGTATCGGCTGGTGAACGCGTTGAGGAAGTGAAATGCGTGATTTCCGGTCAAATACGTTTATGCCACATAATTGGGGATAAAGACCTACTGCGCCTTACCGAACTACGCCGAAATCATGAAGTAATCGGAGCTGACAGACTTTTCGGGATGGACACAACATATGGGGCAGACATTTGCGCAGTTGGGAATGTGAGTACCATGGAATTTAGTAAAGACCAATATCAAAATCTTCTTAACGCAGGATCAATATATCTTTTAAATTATCTCAATTCCTTATCTTACGGTGCTCAGATCCGCTTTAATATTTTTAATGATTATCCTCAAGGAGGATTTGCCGCAACCTGCAGACGTATCATCCACACTTATTGTTCCAGAAATTCTGAAGAAATTTCATTTTTTTTCAATCCTAAGTCATTTGCAGGATTTTGCAATATCGATACCAATTCTTTCAAAAAAGAAATTATTAATCTTGAAAGCATCGGGGCAATCAAACAAATTCCAGGTGGCTTCACTATTGTTTCTGAAGAGAAATTCTTCGAAGCATAGAGCGCGTTCCTTAGAATGATTTAACCTTACACATTGACTTTCCTTCACTTTTTTTTGACATTAGGAAGATAATGGTTATCTTTGTGCTTAAATCCAAAATTCAACTTTCGCAAACGTAAAGTTGAAGTTTATAAGTTTAGTTGCGCAAAGCGCAGTTTATGAGTTTATATATTCATGATGAAATAAGTGTGGCATCAGGCATATTCGCATCTTATAAACCCTTAAACTTTTAAACTTCTAAACTTTAAGTTGAAGCTTGCGAAACTTAAATAAAAAATACATTATGGCTTCAAATACTGCTATGAAAACTCGCCTCATTGTAATGAACTTCTTAGAGTTCGCTGTGTGGGGGTGTTATCTCGTTTCGATGGGTATATACCTTGGTTCTGTTGGACTGGGCGACCACATATTCTGGTTCTACACAGCTCAGGGTCTCGTCTCCCTTTTTATGCCAGCCCTTATCGGAATTGTGGCTGACAAATGGGTACCTGCCCAAAAAATGTTAAGCCTGTGTCATGGCATCGCCGGTATCTTCATGATACTCGCGGGATGGTATTGCTGGCAAAGCAATGGAAATGTAAACTTCGGAACGCTCTTTACATTCTATACTCTTTCAATCGCATTCTTCATGCCCACTATCGGGCTTGCAAATTCGGTAGCGTTCAATGCTCTCAATAAAGCCGGGCTCGACACGGTAACTGCTTTCCCCCCGATTCGCGTCTTCGGCACAATCGGTTTTATTTGTGCGGAATTGTTCGTCAACTTCACAAATTTTCAATCAACATATGCTCAGTTCGTATCTTCAGGAGTGGTCAGCCTCGTCCTTATGATTTATGCTCTGACAATGCCCAACTGCCCTGTGAATCCATCATCTGGCTCTTCTTTGACAGAAACACTCGGTCTCTCCGCTTTCAAACTTTTCAAACGCCGCACAATGGCTGTGTTCTTCATATTTTCAATGCTTCTTGGTGTTTGTCTTCAGGTCACCAACAGCTACGGCACAATGTTCATTGATTCTTTCCAAAACATTGCTGAATATGCCGAAACATGGGGTGCAAAGAATGCGACAGCACTGACAGCCATCTCCCAGGCAAGCGAAGCTTTATGCATACTTCTGATACCATTCTGTCTAAAACGATTCGGTATAAAAGGAGTAATGTTAATGGCTATGCTGGCATGGGTCTTCAGATTCGGGTTCTTCGGTATTGGAGACACGGGCTCCGGACTTGTATGGATAATCCTCTCATGTATAGTCTATGGCGTAGCATTCGACTTCTTCAACGTTGCCGGCGGTCTATTCGTAGATCAACAGACAGATAAGAAAATTCGTTCAAGCGCACAAGGATTATTCATGATAATGACAAACGGCATCGGTGCAAGTGTCGGAACATTCCTCGCCGGAACCCTTGTAGTAAACAAACATGTTGATATGTCAGGTATGACTTCAGCTGCAGAAAATCTTTCAGGATGGCAGCATTCCTGGTTCATATTCGCGGCATATGCACTGGTGATAAGCATTCTTTTCATATTTATTTTCAAGGCTCCCAAACACCCTGAGAACATAAATATCGACAAAGCTATTGACATGGGTAGCGAAAATCCGGATGGAATGACAGAATAACCCTGTAAAGAATATAATAAATCCTCTATGATTCGTTTCTATGCCCCCGATATTGAAACTGACTACTCTCTGCCGGAGATGGAGTCGGGTCATTGCTGCAGAGTGCTGAGAATGAAAGAGGGGGATACAATCCATGCAGTGGATGGCAAAGGCTTTGCTTATGAATGCATCATAACCGATGCGAATCCAAAGAAAACTGAGCTCGACATAATTTCACGCTTAGAAGAAAAACGTCATTGGAAACCTCAGATTACGCTTGCAGTAGCTCCAACCAAAAACATCGACAGAATGGAGTGGCTGCTTGAGAAAGCAGTAGAAATCGGTATCGACAGAATCATATTCCTTAAATGCGCAAGAAGCGAAAGGAAAGATGTCAAGACTGATCGCCTCAACAAGATACTTGTTTCAGCCATGAAACAGAGCATGAAAGCAACGCTGCCGGAATTCTGCGGCATGAAGACATTTAAGGAATTCATCAAGGATCTCAGCACAAACAAAGACCAGAGCATAAAAATCATGGGATACTGCTCGGAAGAATTCCCAAGAAAGGAACTTGTCAATGTCTATGAAGCTGGAAAGAATGTCACTTTGCTGATTGGTCCGGAGGGAGACTTTTCTCCAGAGGAAGTTGATCTGTCTGTCAAGGCAGGATTCATACCAGCCACATTCGGCAATACCCGTTTACGCACCGAAACGGCTGCACTTTATGCCCTCGCTGCAATACATGTTATAAACGACTTAAGAATAAATAACTGAATAATGACAGACAACATAATAGAATATATAAATTCAAGTGCCATCGGCAATTTCTTTCTTCTTGCCGGTCCTTGCGTGATTGAAGGTGAAGAAATGGCTCTTGACATAGCTGAGAAACTTCTTAAGATAACCTCCGATCTGGATATTCCATATATCTTTAAAGGGAGTTATCGAAAAGCTAATCGCAGCCGTCTGGATTCCTTCACCGGAATAGGAGACGAAAAAGCACTCAAGATATTGAGAAAAGTAAAGGAAACATTCCATATTCCGGTAGTAACTGACATTCATTCTGCCGAAGAAGCCCCGATGGCAGCTGAATATGTAGACATACTCCAAATTCCGGCATTCCTATGTCGACAGACTGAACTGCTCGTGGCGGCGGCTAAAACCGGCAAGATGGTAAACATAAAAAAAGGACAGTTCCTTGCTCCCTCTTCAATGCGTTTCGCGTGCGAGAAAGTACGCGAGTCTGGCAATAACAAGATTGCTGTCACCGAACGTGGCTCATTCTTCGGCTATGGAGACCTTGTGGTAGATATGCGCGGAATTCCGGTGATGAAAAAAGAATGTGAATGCCCGGTGATAATGGACATAACACATTCCCTTCAGCAGCCCAATGGCGCCGACGGTGTCAGCGGTGGCCTTCCGCAATTGATCTCCACAATTGCGAAGTCGGGACTGGCTGCCGGTGCCGACGGAATATTTATGGAAACTCATCAGAATCCTGCCATTGCCAAAAGTGATGGCGCGAATATGCTCCCTCTCGACCAAGCCGCCGGACTGTTGAAGAATCTCACTACTCTTCGCATTGCGCTTAATGATATGAACATATAATTCCAACAACGATATAATTCACAGCTAAATGAAAATAAAAGTATTGCTTTTAAGTCTGACACTTTTTGCCTGTGCAGGTGCGAGTGCTCAGCAGATCAGCCCTATTACCAAAGCCGTGTTACGCGGATATCAGGAAATCCTGAATGAGAATCCCAAAGATTACAGCACACTGTACCAGCGTGCAACTCAGTATTACAATCTTTCAATGTATGATGAAGCACTCGTAGATATTGTCAAGGCTCTCGAATACACTCCGGAAAAGGAGAAAGTTCTCAGAACGGATGAATACTCGATGCTTGCCGACATCTACATTCAGACGAAAGAATATGACAAGGCACTCACTGCCATAAATAATGCCCTCGCGCTTTCACCCCAGGACTATGCGTTGCTTTATAAGAAAGGAAACATTGCCCTTTACCTTAATCGTCCGGATGATGCTTATCAGTCATTTGCATCTATGCAGCGTCTTAAAAGCCGCAGCCAGGAAGCATTCTTCGGAATGGCGAGAGCGGATATTATGATGAATAAGACTGAGGAGGCAAAAGAACTTATTAAACAAGCTGAAAATGCAGATCCCAGCAGTTATCTTACCTATTGCCGAATCGGTGAACTTTATGAAGACATGCATGAGGATGAGAACGCAGCGGCAAACTATCTGAGCGCATTCAGCCTTGCCGACGGCAAATCAAGTCGTCCTCTCGAATCTCTCATTCACCTTGCCGACAAAAATTATCCTGCAGTAGAGGCCGCAATACAATACGCAGTGTCTCGCACTTCAAATACTGACCCCTTGTTTTTCCTGCAGGCAAGTATTGCTTTCAATAGTGGAAACTACAGACAGGCGTATGATGGTTTTACAAAACTGTTGCAATCCAAAGAAGGGCAGATAGCATCTGTTTATGCCAACATGGCTAAATGCTGCATCGCTCTTGATAAGATTGCTGAAGCTACAACTAATGCAAGCCTTGCTGTGCTTAAAGAAAACAGTGTCTCGACGCAGATTGTTAAAGCCGAGGCAGAATTAGCTGCCGGCAACGCAGCCGCTGCCCTTCTTGCTGCAACTAAAGCTTTGCACATCGATGCATATTCAACCAAAGCCCTCATTCAGTCTGCCCTTGCCAACGTTGCGTTGGGAGATGCCAAGGCAGCAATGCAGAATCTAAACGAAGTTGTCATGATTGATCCGGCTGACCTTCGTGCCCAAATGATAAAAGCATATGTCAACTTCAACATGCTCGATAATGCAAAAGAGGCTATTCTCGAATATGGAAGAATAGGCAATACCCTCGATCCTGAGACATTCAACGACATCACATATAAGGCACTTGCTCAGTGTCTCGCCGGCAAGAAACTTGATGCAGATGAAACCATGAAACGCGCCCTTCTTAACAAAGAAGATAAAACTAAAGATGATTACTATATGGCAGCAGTCTATTATGCGCAAACAGGCGACCTGGTAAAGGGAGAAGAGATGATTGACAAAGCTATCAGTCTTGGCTATCAGAATCTCTACAATCTTTATTCAAATAATACCATAAACCTTAACATAGCACCATTGCGTCATCTTCTTCAGAGATGACGCAATATAATTTTCCAAAGACCGTCAGGCAAATGGAAAATATGATTCTGCCGTATTACCCGATCATACTCAAACCCTAAAAATCTCAAAATAACTTAACCAAATGAAAACGATGAAAAACGTTGCCGCACTTATGTCGCTCGGCATAATTGCATCAGCAAATGCTTCCGAAGCGCCTAAAAAAGAAAAACGCACTTCAGATCCATCTCGCCCGAATGTCTTGATAATTTATGCCGATGACCTCGGTTATGGAGACTTGCAGTGTTATGGTGCAAAAAATGTTGAGACACCCAATGTAAACCGACTGGCAAACAATGGCATCCGTTTCACAAACGCATATGCCACAGCAGCGACAAGCACACCTTCTCGCTACGCTATGCTCACGGGTCATTACAGCTGGCGACGTCCCGATACTGACATAGCCCCCGGTGATGCCGGAATGATAATCCGACCGGAGCAATACACTATGGCTGACATGTTTAAATCCGCAGGATATGCCACATGCGCAATCGGCAAATGGCATCTCGGACTTGGTGACAAAACCGGAACACAAGACTGGAATGCACAACTACCCGCTGCCCTCGGGGACATAGGTTTCGATTACTCATATATTATGGCTGCGACCGCCGACCGCGTGCCTTGCGTATTCATAGAAAACGGTCATGTGGCAAACTATGACCCGTCAGCTCCAATCGAAGTCAGCTATAAGGAGAACTTCCCCGGTGAACCCACCGGTAAAAGCAATCCGGAACTACTTTACAATCTCAAACCGACTTTCGGTCACGATATGTCGATTGTTAACGGAATTTCTCGCATCGGTTATATGAAAGGAGGCGGCAAAGCTCTTTGGAAAGATGAAAACATTGCTGATTCAATAACCTCACATGCAATCCGTTTTATCAAAGAGAATGGCAATGAACCATTCTTCATGTATTTTGCCACGAATGATGTTCATGTGCCTCGCTTCCCTCACGATAGATTCCGCGGCAAGAATAAGATGGGACTTCGTGGAGACGCAATCGCACAGTTCGACTGGAGTGTCGGTCAACTGCTCAAGACACTTGAAGACATGAAGATCCTTGACAATACTATCATCATAGTTTCAAGCGACAACGGTCCCGTGCTCAACGACGGATACGACGACCATGCAGAGGAACTCCTCAACGGACATTCCCCAACAGGCGAACTTAGAGGATCGAAGTATAGTCTCTACGAAGGAGGAACCCGCGTACCCGTAATCGTGCACTGGCCTGCAGGCAACCTTACCAAAGGGGAAAACGCAACAGTCCTTTCCCAGATTGACCTTGTGGCATCTTTCGCCGGATTCCTTGGTGTGCAGATGCCCAAAGGAAGCGCGCCCGACTCTTTCAACCGCATGGACAACTGGCTTGGACGCGACATGACAAACCGTCCTTGGGTTGTGCAGCAGGGTTATGACCACACTCTCGCTCTCCGTGTGCCGCAATGGAAATATGTTGAAGCCAGCACATTCCCCAAAATGAAGCCACGTGGTGCGTACGTTGAAACCGGATGCGCACCTGTACAGCAGCTTTTCGACATGAGTAAAGTGTATGAAGATAAAAATGTGGCCAATTCCCATCCGGAAGAAGTAGGCAAGCTGCATCTCCTTCTTGAGACAATTCGCAAGGGAAATTACAACGAACTTCCCGCAAACGAAATGCCTTAAAAATCCCAAGGCAAATGCTAATGCATTAAATAACACCACACTTATTTTTTATTAAAGAATTTTAACATTTCCACAATATAGAATTTGCACATGCCCAAAGGGTGTGTGCAAATTGTTTATAAACATGTTGTAAAACATAAAAACTCCATAAAACTACTTATAGTATAGAGTTATGGCTAATATTTTCAACGATTCGTCAAAACAAAATAAAAAAAGTTGTTAAATAATTGGGATTTAGGAGCAATTTTGATTATCTTTGAATCGTAAGAAGTTGAAAATCTTAAAATTTGTAAACAACAAAAACATGGAACAGACACTTGTAATCCTCAAACCATCTGCAATTGAACGTAATCTTATCGGTGAAGTTATCAGCAGAATCGAGAAAAGAGGATTAATCATATGCGGAATGAAAATGATTCAGCTTGACGAGGCTATTCTTCGCGAACATTATGCACATCTCGTTGATAAACCTTTCTTCCCATCAATAGTCGCTTCCATGACTGCATCTCCAGTAATCGTCATGTGTCTTAAAGGCGTTGATGTTGTAAGTGTTTTCCGCGAGATGACAGGTGTTACAAATGGTCGCAAGGCAGCCCCAGGCACACTTCGCGGCGACTTCTGCATGAGCGGTCAGATGAATATAGTTCACGCAAGCGACAGCGTTGAAAACGCAAAAATTGAACTCGCACGCTTCTTTAAACCAGAAGAGATTTTCGACTACACACCGGGAAACATTAGTTTCATTTATGGTGACGACGAACTAAATTAATAACACATAAAACTCTCTTTTCGAAGACCTGTCTCCTCGAAGCGAATAACAGAAATGATTAGATTTAGAAACATATTTGGTGCTGCTCTGTTAATGGCAATAACCGCTACCGGAGTGTCTGCACAAAAAATTGTATCGAAAGCTGCCCATTCCGACATGCACAAGCAGCTTCTCGCAAATCAGGCTAAGAATAAAGATCAGATACGCCTGGTTGAAAAAAATACATTCATAGACCTTATCGATGACCTCGAACCGGAACTTGACATATATACTGAAGGCTGGAACAGCAAAGCTGTGAATCCTTTCAAGGAAGCTGATGTTCCCAATTCAAAAGTTATTGATGTGACAGGCTATTTCATGCCAGTTCCAGGCAGAGTAACATCAAATTACGGTTATCGTGCAAAATTCGGAAGAATGCACAAAGGAATCGATCTTGCTATCCGCAGCAATGATACAATCTATGCCGCTTTTGACGGAAAAGTCAGACTTACTGCATATGAAGCAAGAGGATACGGAAATTATGTGATCCTCCGTCACCCTAATGGTCTTGAAACCGTCTATGGTCACCTTAATAAACATCTTGTAAAACCCAATCAGACCGTAAAAGCAGGAGAACCTATAGGTCTTGGTGGAAGTACAGGCCGAAGCACCGGACCTCACCTGCATTTCGAAACCCGTTTCATGGGATATGCAATCAATCCTTCGGCAATATTCGACTTTGCAAACCATACAACCCATACCGATACGTATACATTCTCTAAATCAACATATACCAAACCGAGAAATTTCGCACCTTCGAAAAATCTCGCAAGGGCTGAAAAAGAGAATCCCTATAAGAAAGGTAATGACTCAAAAACAACCTATACTGTCAAAAGAGGCGACACACTCTCTTCCATAGCTCGCTCTTATGGTATGTCTGCTACTACGCTGAGAAAAATCAATAGACTCGCAAGTTCCGACAAGATACAGGCAGGTCAGGTTTTGAAATTGAAATAATTGTTTCATAATAGTGTTTTACATTAATTTTGCATAAATTCTGACGGGATGGCAAGTGATTGTCGTCCCGTAATATTTATTACCCATGCTGTATCAGCCAGAGGCAAATGAATTAATCTCGGAATTTGAACTTTTACATTGACCGCGTTGTATTAAATGCATAACCATATTGCATTTGACACACGTATGATTTCAATATTAACACCACCTGCCACTCCCGCAGCCGATCCCAATATGGCTGATGCGATTGGGCTGCATCTCTCCTCCACAACTGAAGAAAGCACATACTTCATTGCACGAATATTGATGAAATGTGTGTATTGGTTTCTCGATCTTTTTGGATTTGAACATCATTCAAATCTTTTTCTCCTTCTATATGCCATTCTCGTGTTTTTAGTGGCTTGGGGAATCGGAATGCTTGTAAAATGGTTGATGGTATACATCCTCAATAAAATCGGTCCCCACGTAAAAAATGATTTTTATCAATATCTCGTTGATCATCATTTCTTCACAAAAGTTTGCAGCATTATTCCTCCGATAATATTTCTTATACTGATTCAGTTTACCCTCAACGGCAAAGAATCATTGGCATTATGGCTTACAAGAATAACATGGATATATATAGTTTTCGTGTTATGCAGAACATTCACAACACTCGCAGATGTAGTATGGACGCACATCAATAACCGCGCTAACAAACGCCATCTGCCTCTAAATGGAGTTGTGCAACTCATAAAACTTATAATGTGGATTATCGGCGTGATCGTCGTATTCGGAATATTGTTCAATCGTTCCCCCGCATCAATGCTCGCCGGCTTGGGAGCATTCTCGGCAGTGCTGATGCTGGTGTTTAAAGATAATATTCTGGGTGTGGTTGCAGGAGTGCAGCTTGCAGAAAATGATTCTCTTCATGTAGGCGACTGGATTGTGCCCAATGGTTCCGATGCAAACGGCACCGTTGTGGAAGTTGGTCTGACTGCAATAAAAATCGAAAACTGGGATAAGACAATTTCTACCATTCCTCCTTATAACCTTATCAGCAGTGGCTTCAAAAGTTATCGTAATATGCAGCAGAGTCATACGAGACGTATCCAGAGATGCTACATGATAGATGCAGACAGCGTTGTAGCCACAGATGATGCCATGCTTGCTGAGTTCACACAGATTCCTTTACTTAAGGAATGGATTGAGAAGAAAATTGAGCAACGAAATGCCGGCAAAGTTGAAGATGTCAGCAACAGCGCAGGGCTTGCCGACGGCTCCATCGACACCAATCTTGGCATCATGAGAGCATACGTCAAGATTTATCTTGACAACAATCCTTCAATAAGCCATGTCGACGACTGCTTCGTAAATACCCTTGCCCAAACAGCTGCCGGAATACCATTACAAGTGTATTGTTTCACGTCTACCTCAGCCTGGATACCGTATGAAGGAATTCAGTCAACAGTATTTGAGCACATCGCAGTTATGCTATATCGTTTCCATCTCTACACATTTGAGAATCCCTCAGGCAGAGACACCATTGTCGACGGGTATCTCAGTCCTGGGAAAGATCCTGAATACATCTGGGGACTCCCTTATCCGTTCTTTACAGACAGCGGCACACCCGGAAGACCGGGCATGCCGCCAAAAGGGTTATATCCTGGAGCAAACCTCTATTGCGGACCTGTGCCAGCACCTGAGCCGCAGACTGCTCCTCAAAAATCTTAAAAACGGTTTAATCAGCCAAGAGGTTCGAGTTTGACAGTGAAATGACGCATGAGTTCTGCTTCCCATTTAATCTTAACACCTCTTGTGATTTCATGTCGACGGTCATACACGTTTTTCAAAGCAGCGGCAATCACATTCATATGGTTGTCAGTATAGGTGCGCCTACAGATGCAAAGACGTAGAAAATCATTTCCATCGAAACGATTCTCGCGAGTAATGGGATCCCGGTCTGCAAGCAGATAGCCTATCTCACAGCCACGCACACCCGCCTCACGATAAAGCTCAATAGTGAGTCTCTGAGCCGGAAATTCTTCTTTAGGAACACGGTCAAGCACTTTGTCGGCATCAATGAAAAGAGCATGGCCACCGACAGGACGTTGGTATGGGATACCGTATTCATCAAGTTTAGCAGCAAGATACTGCACTTGCCTGATTCGGGTTTCCAACATCTCAAATTCTGTATTCTCGTCAAGACCCACCGCGAGGGCTGCCATGTCTCTACCGTTCATACCTCCATATGTAAGGAATCCTTCGAAAGGAATCACAAATCGCTTTGCTCCTTCATATACATCTTCCCAACGCGTGGCAATGAAACCTCCCATATTTACAAGACCGTCTTTCTTCGACGACATGGTCATAATATCGGCAAGACTGAACATCTCGCGGCAGATCTCTTTTATCGTTGCATCCTTAAATTCCGGTTCACGGGTCTTGATGAAGTAAGCATTCTCAGCGAAACGTGCGGAATCGAACACTACTCTTTTACTATATTTATCGGCAAGTTTGCGGACTCCACGCAGATTTTCCATGGAAACCGGCTGCCCTCCGGCTGTATTGTTGGTGATGGTAACAATGATGAAAGGTATCTTGTCACAATTCTCTGAAAGGACCTTCTCAAGTTTGTTCAAATCAACATTACCTTTGAATGGTATTTCAAGCTGCGTATTCTTTGCCTCGTCAACAGTGCAGTCAACAGCAAACGCCTTGCGACTTTCAATATGACCTTTTGTGGTGTCGAAATGAGAATTTCCCGGCACGATATCACCCTCCTTTACCAAATGTGAAAACAGCACATTTTCGGCTGCTCGACCCTGGTGAGTAGGAATGACATATTCGAAACCCGTAATACGGGTTATAGTATCCTTGAGTTCATAGAAAGAGCGTGCTCCCGCATAAGATTCATCTCCGGTCATCATGGCAGCCCACTGACGGTCGCTCATGGCACCTGTGCCGGAGTCTGTTAGACAATCGATATACACTTGATCGGCACGAAGCATAAACACATTATAATCTGCCTCTGCAAGCCATTTCTCACGCTCTTCACGTGTGCTCTTGCGAATTGGCTCGACCATTTTAATTTTCCACGATTCTGCGAAAGGAAGTTCCATGTATTATTAGGTTTTATTGTTATTAATAATTGCATTTATTCGTTAAAATTAAGAATCCCGCATCAAATTTCAAAGAAATTTTCCTTAAAAATTCGATACGGGATGAATAATGAATAAATATATTCGTCTATATTTATATCATGCTTATAAATATTCTTTAAATATTATTTTTTAATCGCGGTAACTTTGTAACCTGCCTTGCGAAGTCCTTCGATCACTCCATTCTCACCCGGAAGGTGAAGAGCTCCAACCGCCACAAAAGTCGGAGCCTCTTGCATAAGTGCCGGGAGCTTAGTGATCCAGTCGGCATTTCTTTTGTTAATCAGAATGTCAAGGAAAGCTGTCGAATCCTCATTCTCACTTTTTGCAAACTCAAAAAGGGTATCTAAGTCCTGAGCAAGATATGCCTCATTAAGTTTTTGAGATTTTTCTATGCCTTCTTCCGGTTTGTCAAGAATTTCTATCAATGATTCAGCCTGTTTTGAAATAGGATCTGTGCCATAGAGAACTTCTGCCTGAAACTCAGGAGTCTCAAGACCTTTTATCTTTTTACCGGTTGCCTTTCCCTGAAGCTGGAAATACGTGTCAAGCTGCTCCTGTGGATTGAAACCCGGGAGTTTCTTTTTTACCATTTCAACAGAAACCATGGAGGTCACAACCATAGGCTTCATCATATCGAGCATCGTCAACTCCATCCCCGGCATTGGAGCCCATTTCTTGAATTCCTCATTTATGCGTTTGAAATCATCAGGCGCAATAACCTTTGAAAGGGTGCTGTCGGATGGTGCGAGCATATAAGGCTGCATCTTCATCGCAAGCTCCATCTGGTCAAGTGTCATATCAATCTCTCCCACTACCTGCTCGGCTGCATTATATGCCTCGCGACATCCGGGCACGGAATCAATCACAGAGAGGGGAGCAAGATGGTGCGTTCCGAATATGTAAGAAGGAGATTTAAGTCCGTTCCCTTCTACCTTGTAAAAAATCTGACAGAATGCCGGCACACAAGCAACCAAAATCAAAGAAACCAGTGTTGTAAATTTTCTTTTCATAAAATAGTTATTAATATTGTTTTATTTATTAGACGTTACAAATCGGAATAAATTTCATCAAACCCGTTTTTTTTGTTAATTTTGTAAAAACGATATGAATAATGGATAATAAAACTTTAATAGACACCATAGCCGGAAAAATCGGCAAAACCCGGGAGGAAGTGACAGAAATGATCGATGCTCTCGGCATAGTTATTGCCGATACCATTAAGGATGGCGACATTGTTGCCATCCCTTCTGTCGGCACTTTTGAACCCAAACTGCGGGCTGAAAGAATAGCTGTTCACCCTTCTTCGGGCAAAAGATTACTTGTTCCTCCAAAGTTATCTATATACTTCAAACCCTCAACACTTCTCAAACAAAAAATCCGCTGATGAACGAAAAGATCACACTCCCGTCGCTTGTTGCCCTTCTCTCTGCAAAAACGGGCAAAACAAAAAAACAATGTGAAGATTTCCTACGGGAATTCTTCAATACCTTAGTGGATACACTTTCTGCAGGTGACAACGTAAGAGTCAAGGGATTGGGCACTTTCAAAGTGATCCCGGTAGAGCCACGTAAAAGTGTCAATGTCAATACGGGGGAGCAGATGGAGATTCCCGGTCACAACAAAATAGTTTTTGTGCCTGCAAAGGAACTTGCGGAGGAAGTCAACACTCCTTTTGCAATGTTTGAATCCGTAGAACTACCTGATGATGTCACCGACGCAGAGGTAGAGGAAGAGGTTAATGAGGATATGGCTGACAATCCAGAGGAGATTGATAAAAACGAAGAAATCCTTATTGTCGAAACTCCGGTGCAAAATACCACTGAAGAAACCGTAGAAAATTATGTGATAAAAGAGGAAGAAGGGAAAGAGGAAGAGGAAGAGGAGAAGAAAGAAGAAACTGTTGAGGAAGAGCAAAATGTAAATAATGTAGAGTCAACGGAGGATGGCGATAAGAATGAGGAGGATGAAATAGACCAGTTGGTTGAGGACGTTGAAAGAGTCGAAGAGTCGCGCAAGAATTACAGGTTCATATTAGGTTTTGCCTGTGGAGTTGCTTGCGCAGCGCTGATATGCCTCGGCGCTTATCTGTTATTCTTTGAAAAATGGTCTAACATTTTCACTTCTGAAAAAGCGACACCGGTTATATCTGAATCAGTTGAAACTGTCAAAGAAAAACCGATGCCATCAACTGCAATCGCCGAAAGCGATTCAATTGCCAAGGAGATTGCATCTGACACAAAGGTTTCTGACAAGAATGAGAAATCGGAAGTTGACGCAGAAAATATTGCTCCTACACAACCATCTGACAAGAAGGTGTATGATACCATCTCCAAAACCCGCTATCTGACAACAATGGCGAAAGAACATTATGGCAATTTTAATCTCTGGCCATACATATATGAAGAGAACAAAGCAATCCTGGGACATCCGGACCGCATACGTCCAGGAACCAAAGTTGTAATCCCATCTCTTTCCAAATATGGCATAGATCCTAAAAATCCGGAAGATATCCGTCGCGCCAAAAACAAAGGAGTGGAAATCTACGCACGATATCAATAAACATTCCTTATACCTCGCAAAAATAAAATCCGCAAGTTTTACGACTTGCGGATTTTATTTTTGCGAGGTATAAGGAATTACTCTGCTGCCTCTGCGGGAGCTTCTGCAGTTTCTGCCTCGAGAGCTTCTTTAGCAGCTGCCTCTTCAGCAGCAAGCTTCTCTGCTTTCTTCTTAGCTACGGCCTCACCTTTGATACGGTTTTTCTCTACCTCAGCTTCGAATTTTGCTTTAGCCTCTTCAGCAGCTTTGGCTGCTGTCTTAGCTTTTGCTGCATCCTCAACCTTTGTACGCTCTGCTTTCCATGCATCGAAACGACGCTGTGCCTCCTCTTCGTTGAATGCGCCTTTCTTAACGCCGCCACGGAGATGCTTCATCAGCATTACTCCCTCTTTAGAGAGGATTGAACGAACTGTGTCAGTGGGCTGTGCACCTACCTCTACCCAATACAAAGCACGGTCGAAGTCTAAACTTATTGTAGCAGGATTAGTGTTCGGATTATAAGAACCTATCCTCTCAATAAATCTACCATCTCGTGGTGCCCTGCTATCGGCTACTACAATTGGATAAAAAGCGTAGCCTTTGCGGCCATGACGCTGTAATCTGATTTTTGTTGCCATAAACTTGCCGGTTTATTGATTGGTTAATTAATGATTATTGAAAATGATTTCTCATTTCCGGGTGCAAAGTTAACTCTATTTGTACAATCCACAAAGTTTTTTCCATTTTATTTTGTAATTTTGCAATCTAAAATGGAAATTCTACTATGGCAGAAATTACACTCCTCGACCGCCTGGACGGTCTTGACGCGCGATTTGAAGAGGTTTCTACCCTTATCACCGATCCGGCTGTGATTGCCGACCAGAAGAGATATGTGCGTCTATCAAAAGAATACCACGACCTTGAAGTGATTATCAAGGCAAAAAACGAATACAAATCAAAACTCGATGCCATCGCAGAATCCAAGGAGATTCTTGCAGAAGGGGATGACGAAGAGATGAAGGTTCTCGCAAAGGAGGAACTTGAAAGTGCCTCGGCTGCAATTCCGGCGTTGGAAGAACGAATCAAGCTTCTCCTCATCCCTGCCGATCCCGATGACGCAAAAAATGCGGTCGTCGAGATCCGTGGCGGCACAGGTGGCGATGAGGCAGCCCTCTTTGCCGGCGACCTATTCCGCATGTATCAGAAATATGCGGAAACAAAAGGATGGCAACTATCTGTTTCATCTGTATCAGAAGGTGCATCGGGTGGTTATAAAGAGATAGTCTTCAACCTTACAGGCACAGACGTTTACGGCACAATGAAATATGAAAGCGGAGTGCACCGAGTGCAACGTGTCCCTGCCACCGAAACCCAGGGAAGAGTTCATACATCTGCCGCAACGGTAGCCGTGCTTCCGGAAGCCCAGGAATTCGATGTAGAGATTCATGAAGGTGAAATCAAATGGGACACTTTCCGTTCCGGTGGAGCCGGAGGTCAGAACGTCAATAAGGTCGAATCCGGCGTGCGCTTGCGTTATAACTGGAAAAATCCAAACACCGGCGTGGTAGAAGAAATACTGATTGAGTGCACGGAAACTCGCGACCAACCCAAGAATAAAGAGCGCGCCTTGGCTCGTCTTCGCACCTTCATCTACGATAAAGAGCATCAGAAATATCTTGACGATATAGCCTCGCGACGCAAGACAATGGTGAGCACCGGAGACAGATCGGCAAAAATCCGCACGTACAACTATCCGCAAGGACGCATCACTGACCATCGCATCAATTATACCATATATAACCTCGGAGCATTTATGGATGGCGACATACAAGGATGTATCGACGCCCTCATAGTGGCTGAAAACGCGGAGAAACTTAAGGCGGCAGAACTTTAGAAGAGATTCTATTGTGAATTTTTTTAAATGTGGTAATCTTTTCGTTTATTCTGGTGTTATAATGAAAAAGATTATTAACACCTAATAGACGAAAAAAAATATGAAAACACTTTCCTTTATCAGCTACATTATAGGATCCATCCTCTTGATTGTGTCATGCTTCACCACTGCTGTCGCAACAACATGGTGGATAGGAGGTATCGCAGTAGTTTTTCTTATTCTTGGCTGTGTCTTTCAGTTCAATAGCAGCAAGAACCGCTCATATGTGCATCACCATCAATAAATGCTGATGCCCTCTTCAATGTTTCTGGTTTACCAATGTCAATAAGATCTAAATCCGCAGAATAATGTCTGCGGATTTTTAATTTACCAATTGAAGTAAGAAAAAAATCCATGACGGGGAACACATCCATTCCCCGTTCCTGTCCAAACCGGCATAAAGCATCCAGACCATTTTCACTGACAATATATATACCGCTGAACGCATTCTCTTCGACACGTTCAAGAGATCCCGATTCTGCCGGACGAAACTCACCGGTAGTTAAATTATGCCACCCTTTGAGGTCATCTTTCTCTCCGAACAGCAATTTCCGTGAAGAGTCCCTACCACTCGTCAGCAAGGTCACATCATCCCCTCTCTCTTTATGAACAGCCATCAATTCTCCAAGATCAGCATTGCTGAGTATATCCACATTGTGCACAAGAAACGGCTCTCCCAGCAACAATTCGGAAGCATTTGCCAATCCTCCACCTGTGTCAAGCAACTTGCCGGTTTCGTCGCTAATGCTGACTTTAACTCCCAAATCATTACCATCTATAAAATCAACTATCTGATCCGCGAAATGATGCACGTTTATAACAATGTTATCAAAACCTTGAGCCTTTAGCTTAAGTATTACTCTTTCAAGCATCGGTTTGCCTCCTATTGGCACCAATGCTTTGGGATGCTCAAGAGTCCATGGTTTAAGTCTTGTGCCGAGTCCGGCAGCCAATATCATCGCTTTCATTATTGTAATGTTGTTTCTAAACCCTGCTCCCGGTGAATAAGAACGATATGCGCAGACGGGAACTTCTCGGCAATAACCTGCGCCGTACGCTCTGCGCAATAAACCGAACGATGCTGACCTCCCGTACATCCAAATCCTATCTGGAGATTAGAAAAGCCTCTGCGCAGATATGTTTCAATTGATGGAGAAACCATCCCGACAGCATTCTCCACAAATTGCTGCACCTCTCCCCTCTCCTCAAGAAAATCTATAACTGGCTTGTCTCTTCCGGTAAGGGATTTATATTCAGCATATCTACCCGGATTATGCATTCCTCTACAATCGAACATAAATCCTCCGCCATTGCCTGTAAAATCTGCAGGATAACCTTTTTTATAAGAGAAACTGAAAACCGTAACCCGCAGACCATCTTCCGTTTTTTTTGCGAAGCGTTTGTCAGTACATACACAACTACAGACCCTCTTCAGTTCCGGATATCTGTCAACAGCACCATTTTCAATCAGAATCTTAAGATTCTCAAGTGCCGCCGGTATACTCTCTATAAAATGAGCCTTTCTCTCCACAAGTCCGCGCAATCCATAAGCCCCGAGAACCTGAAGAGTCCGGAACAATGCGAACCTATTTACCGATTGATGTTCTTCTTGCTCATTGCGGCGACATGACGTAAGTCGCGACAACTCCTCAAAATAATGTTCAAGCATTTCCTGCCTGAAATCATCTGAGAATCCTGCCTTTGCTTGCCATAGAAACGAAATCGCATCATATATCACAGGACCTGGTCTTCCCCCTTGAAAATCTATAAAATATGGTTTTGATTCATAAACCATAACGTTCCGGCTTTGAAAATCACGATACATGAATCCTTGCATGCCTGCACCGGGAGAGCATAGATCTTCCGCAAACCTTTCAAAATCATCTTCCAGTCTGTCTTCCTCAATATCAATTCCTGAGGGACGAATATATTCATATTTGAAATAATTCAGATCCCACATAGCTTGCCTGATGCTGAAAGATCGATATTCAGCATGATTGCTCCATACAGTCGGATCTACCGATTGCATTTTTGCCAATTCGCTCAGAGTCTCCCTCACAATTGGTTTCACAATATCCGGGTTCCCACTCTTCTTGCTGTCGTTAATAAGGTCAAAAAGAGAAACCGACCCTAAATCTTGCTGAATATAATGCATATAATCATCCGTTACCGCATACACCTCAGGCACTCGAATCCCTTCCTTGACAAAATCTTTTGCAAGCTTCACAAATGCCCGACAATCGCGAAGAGTATCCCCTGCGACACCAATACAATTGAATTCAACAGATTCTCCATCCTTAATTACATTTCCCGACAACCTGTAATATTTTCTGCCTGATGCCGCTCCCGGAAGTCGAGACACCGAAGATGGGGGGAAACCTGTATAATCTCTATATAATTGTGAAAGTACGTCTGTATCCTGTTTCATCTATTCAAAAAAATTTCAACTACAAAATTAATAAAAGTAGTTCAAATTAACCTTATTAATACACCACTAACAAATTTTAATTTGCTCACATTTGTTATTTTTATTAATTTTGCAGTTGGTGATTACGGTTATTGCATACCGTTGCAACAGGTATCACCTCTTATCGTCATACATGAAAATTCAATAACCCAATATAATTTATAAAATGGCTAAAATCGAAGATTTTAATTTTAACGGCAAGAAAGCTATCGTCAGGGTAGATTTCAATGTGCCCCTGGATGAAAACGGAAACATCACAGACGACACCCGCATCCGCGGTGCCCTCCCTACTCTCAAGAAAATCCTTGATGACGGAGGTGCCCTGATCCTTATGTCTCATATGGGTAAACCCAAAGGAAAAGTCAATCCCAAACTCAGTCTTTCTCAGATTCGCGAGGCTGTTGCCAAAGCTCTCGGACGCGATGTAAAATTCGCTCCCGACTGCATGGGCGCTCAGGAGGCAGCCAAAGATCTTAAACCCGGCGAGGTTCTTCTTCTTGAAAACCTCCGCTTCTATCCTGAAGAGGAAGGCAAGCCAGTAGGTATCGACAAAAACGATCCCGCATATGAGGCTGCAAAGAAAGAAATGAAAGAGCGTCAGAAAGAATTCGCAAAAACTCTTGCAAGCTATGCAGACGTTTATGTAAACGACGCATTCGGAACAGCTCACCGCCGTCACGCTTCGACAGCTGTGATCGCCGACTATTTTGACCAGCAGGATAAAATGCTCGGCTTCCTTATGGAGAAAGAGGTAAAGGCTGTTGACAATATTCTCAAAGATATCAAACGCCCGTTCACGGCAATCATGGGTGGTTCTAAAGTATCAACCAAGATCGGCATCATTGAGAACCTCATGGACAAGGTTGACAACCTCATCCTCTGCGGCGGCATGACATACACCTTCGCAAAAGCCATGGGCGGCAATGTTGGCAACTCAATCTGCGAAAGCGACAAGCTTGACCTCGCCCTTGACATCATGAAAAAAGCAAAAGAGAAAGGTGTGAATCTCGTGCTCGGAACTGACTGCGTTGCAGCAGACGCTTTCAGCAACGATGCCAACACTCAGATCTGCTCCGTGCTGAATATCCCGGAAGGCTGGGAAGGTCTTGATGCAGGTCCTGAGTCTATCAAAGCATTCCGAGAGGTAATCGTACCAGCAAAAACCATCCTGTGGAATGGTCCTGCAGGTGTGTTTGAATTTGACAATTTCACAACCGGATCAAAAGCCATAGCCGAAGCTATCGTTGAAGCAACCAAAGATGGAGCTTTCTCCCTCGTTGGTGGTGGCGACTCTGTTGCGTGCGTCAATAAATTCGGTCTTGCCGACAGCGTTTCATATGTATCGACAGGCGGCGGTGCCCTTCTTGAAGCGATCGAGGGTAAAACCCTTCCCGGCGTTGCAGCGATCGAAGGCAAATAAGCAAAGCGAATATCACAATGAATAAATCAGAGACCCGGCAAACAGTCGGGTCTCTTTTGATATGAAAGTGAAAATTTATGTTATAAAACATATTTTTCAAGTCGAATTACTTAATAAATTTAAATTATAGCGACAAACTCAACTTTTTTTTATAATCGAATGATGATTTATTCAAAATATATTGTAACTTTGCAATGTCGACAATTCAAATGGCTCGCAAAGTGCCAATAGCGACAAAACAAAACACATGAAAGCTCGCAAAGATAAACCTTACATCATGCATACAATCTGAAGCGGGCCGACATCAAAAAAGGAAAAAATCTTAAAGAAATAATTAATCTTTTAACAAAAACAATTAAAATTTAGAACGATTATGGAATCTCAGAAACCTATGGCACCCCAGCCAGCAGCAACTGTTTCTGCAAAAGTAAAAAAAGAGGAAAAAATCAGCAACATCCGCGGTATCCGCAACGCATTCCTCGTTATCATTGCCTGCGCTGTAGCAGCTGTATGTATCTTCCTCTTCGGCATGGGTTACTCTGGTAACTTCGAAGGCGGCACAACAGACGGCCATCCCTTGAACCTTGCAGGTACAGTTTACAAAGGTGGTTTCATCGTGCCTATCCTGATGACTCTTCTTCTCACTGTTATCGTCCTTTCAATCGAGCGCTGGATCGCCATTAGCTCAGCTTCCGGCAAAGGTAACACAACTAAATTCGTTGCCGACATCAAAGCTGACCTCGCTGCCAACAAGATTGATGCAGCTATGCAGCGTTGCAAAACTCAGAAAGGCTCTGTAGCATCTGTAGTTTACAACACCTTGGTTCGTTACAAAGAGATGGACGAGAACACAACTCTCAGCAAAGAGCAGAAACTTACAACGCTTCGCAACGAGGTTGAAGAGGCTACAGCTCTTGAGATGCCGGGACTTTCTCAGAACCTCCCTATCATCGCAACCCTCACCACTCTCGGTACACTCGTCGGACTTCTCGGAACCGTTATGGGTATGATCAAATCATTCCAGGCTCTTGCTTCTTCCGGTTCTCCTGACTCTACAGAGCTTTCAACTGGTATCTCTGAGGCTCTTGTGAACACCGCCTTCGGTATCGCAACCGGTGCTTTCGCTGTAATTTCATACAACTTCTTCACCAATAAGATCGACAACCTTACCTACGCTATCGACGAAATCGGTTTCTCTATCGTAGCTACTTTCGCTGCTACTCACAAGTAATTCTTCGACAAAGAATACACAACTAACTTTAACAAAACCGAATTAAGTTTATAGCTAATATGGGAAGAGTAAAAATTGCAAGAAAAAGCACATTCATCGATATGACCGCGATGAGTGATGTGACCGTGCTTTTGCTTACCTTCTTCATGTTGACTTCTACCTTCCTTCAGAAGGAACCGACAACAGTTATCACACCTCCTTCTGTATCTACAGAAAAGGTGCAGGAGACCAACTTCGTGCAGGTGCTTCTGAGTCCGGAAGGCAAAGTTTGGCTCACAATGAACAATGACACTTCATCAAACTGGAGCAACGAGAAGATGAAGATGGCACTGCTCGACAAAGTGAGCGAAATCTACAATGAGTCGCATAAGAACAAAATAAGCTTCACACCTGAGCAAAAGTACGCCTTCAGCAAGGTCGGTTCATTCGGTGTGCCACTCAATCAGTTGGGTGAATTCCTTGACCTCGCCTCTCAACAGGAAGGTCAGACAAGAATGGACGAATGGTTGGCAGGTGAGGATGAAAATCCCAACCATGTGACCGGCATTCCAATCTCTTGGAATGAGGATGAATCCAAACCTAATGAATTCCAGATGTGGATGAAGGCTATGCGCCAGACTGAGAACTCCAACCTTGCCGACAAAATCAAAGACGGTACAGGCGTTGCTATCAAGGCAGACCAGAATACCTCTTTCGACATCGTGCACATGGTTATGGATAATCTCCAGACAATCCACATGAATAAGTTTACGTTATTGACAGCTCTTAAAGGAGCGGAAGAATAATAATTATGGCAGAAGTTCAGCAAAACAATGGAGGTGGCAAAGGAAAAGGCCACCAGAAAAAAATGACGATTCGCGTGGATTTCACGCCTATGGTCGACATGAACATGTTGCTTATTACATTCTTCATGCTCTGTACGACCATGATCAAGTCGCAGACTTTGACTATAGCGCTCCCGTCAAATGAAAAGGTGCAGAATGAAGAAAACATGTCACAGGCTTCAGCCGACGATGCTGTTACAATCATTCTTGATGCAAAAAGAAAAACCGGTTCTTTCGATGTGGACACAGTGAATGGGAAAGTTCAGCCTATCATCTATTATTACTTCGGCAAACCCGGTGGTGATGCAGGTATTTTAGGTCCCGGCGGAACAGTACTTTCCGAAAACAACAACATTCAGGAATCTGAATTCCTTGCTAACGATGAGAAATCTGGCAAAGCCCGTGGCATCCGTGAGATTATCCAGCAGCGTAACAAGGAAGTCTTGACCGAAATCAATAAGCTCAAAGAGAAATACGCCAGTGGCGGTTTCGGAAGCCTCGAAACCAAAGATGGTCGCGAAAAAGCTCAGATGGCTTATGATGAGGCTGCCTCCAAGATCAGAAAAGATGAAAATCTGAAGAAACCGGTGATCATCATCAAGTCAACACCTCAGGCTTCATTCGGAAGTCTTGTGTCTGTGCTCGACGAAATGCAGATCAACTCGATTTCTAAATATCAGATCGACAACATGACCAAGGCGGATTCACTCATGGTTATTGACTACCAGAATAACCACCATAAATGATGAGTTAGATTTATTAATACTTAAAGCAGAAAAGAAATGGCTAATAGAAACGTAGATCTAACCTCACAAGATTGGCGTAATCTCGTCTTCGCTGATAAGAACAAAGAATTTGGTGCTTATCAACTTCGTAAAGAGAGCGACAAACGTCATAATCTGGCTGTGCTCTTTACGCTGATCGGTCTGGTAGTGATCTTCATACTTATAATTGCATTCAGCAAATGGTCCGACTATCGTGCCGAACAGCAGGCTCTTGCTCTTCAGGAGCAAAGAGAGAAAATGATGGCTGCACAGCTTGCTCAGGAAGCTGAGGAACCGGAGCCGGAACCAGAAGTTGAAGAGCAGAAATTTGAACAACCCGAAATTGAGGTGCCCGAAGAGGTTCTCGCAACAGTCCAGGTTACCCAGATTGCCATCGTTGATGCCGACAAGGTGAAAAACGAGGTGATGGATATGGATACCCAGAAAGAGGACAACACCGCACGTGGTGTCGTGACTCAGGAAGGTAGCGATGATGCCGACAAATTCAAAGCAGTTCAGGAGCAGGTTGTAGTCAAAGAACCCGAACCCGAGGTTAAACCCAAAGAGGAGGAAATTTTTGTGGCTGTAGAGCAGCAGGCTGAATTCCCTGGTGGAACAGCAGCCATGATGAAATGGCTAAACAACAACGTGCGTTATCCGGAGTCAGCTCAACAGAATGACATCCAGGGCCGCGTAATCGTGAAATTCGTCGTTGAGAAGGATGGATCGATCGGTAAGGCAGAAATCCTCAAGGGTGTGGACCGTGACCTCGACCGTGAGGCACTCCGAGTAGTGAAGAAGATGCCGAAATGGCAGCCCGGTAAAAACAATGGTGTTGCCGTGCGAAGCTACTTCAACCTCCCTGTGGTGTTCAAACTCCAGAATCAGTAATCCAATTTACATGTAATATTAAAGGAGCGATCTCAAAGGTCGCTCCTTTGTTTTTTTAACACGTTCTTTTAAATGTTAAAATTAATTGTTAATTTTGAATTTAATAATGATTATCACTCACGATAATCATCAATAGCCGTAAACCATATCAGCTAATGATTGTTAAAAATATAAAGAACATCTAAAACATAAAGTTATGCAAGGTTATGATAATGATAATCGCCCCATGGCTCCCAAGGGAGCACGGTTGGCATTTGGCATTCTGATGGTCATCGTATATGTCGGAGTAGGACTTCTATTCATCTTCAATGTTTTCGATATCATCAATTATACTCTCAGTTGCATTATAGGTGCAATACTGATTGTTTACGGTATTTTCCGTGGATATAGACTTTACAAAGGCACGAACTGATGAAAATATGAAAACCAGATCTTTAATTACCATAATGCTCTCGGCGCTTTTGGCACTGGGAGCTGTTTCATGCACTAAAGTGAAACGCGGCGAATACGCCAAAGGCAGCGCAACAATCTTCTGTGACGACGGTTTTCGAAATATTCTCAATGAAGAAATAGAGGTTTTTGAGTTTTCCTATCCGGGCTCATCGATAATCCCATTCTTTGTGAGCGAACAGGATGCCATCGATACCATCATGGCAGACGGGACACAAGCCATTATTGTGACACAGGAACTTACCAAAGAACAGAAAGACTATATAAAAAGCAAATTCAAACGTGTTGTGAAGACACATTGCATCGCAGTTGATGCTGTTGCCCTAATCACCAACAAAGACAATCGTGTAACTTCTCTTTCAATGAAAGAGATCAGCGACATCATGAATGGTAAGATAACCCGCTGGAGCCAGCTTGCCGGTAATGACACAACTGCAATAAAACTTGTGTTCGACAATGCGGGATCTTCAACTGTAAGCTACATGCGTCAGAAATTCCTTCCTGAAGGAGCCAAGATTTCAGACAATCCGAATGCGTTTGCACAGAAAGACAACGCTCAGGTGTTTGATGTGGTCAAAAGTGATCCTGACGCACTGGGTATAATCTCAGTGAGCTGGCTGGGCGATGATTTAAGTCTGGCAAAGCAGGTTCCGGTTGAACAGAGAAACAAGGACTATGCCAACCAGAACGACACGATAGCCACAAACCTTACAACCGAAGTAAACATAGTCAAGGTGAGCAATCCGACAGAAGCAAACGATTTCGATCCTACCGGTTACAAACCTTATCAGGTATATATAAACTCCGGAGAATATCCCCTCTTCCGCAAGGTATACATGATATCGACAGCATCAAACTCAACAGTGCTTCATAGCTTCTATACATTTGTCACCGGCTTTGTTGGGCAAAAGATAATATCGAAGACAGGTATTCTGCCATACCATATGAATCCCCGGGTAGTGGAATTGAAATAAACCCGAATATGTTTTAACCCCTCGGATTTTAACATATATTATATTCATAGTTCGTGAATAATTTGTGAATATAGCAAAAAATTAGTAATTTTGGACTCGCTCTCAACATCAATAAGTGTGGGCGAGTCTTTTTAGGAAATAAAACAAACAATCATAAGACGTATGAAATTTAAAGGAATCTTGACCCTCTGCCTTGCCGGATTCGCAATCTCGGCAACAGCACAGACACATGTCGAAGGTGCCGAGTATTACAAAGCCGACCAATTCGACAATGCAAAAGAGCTTTTGCTTCGTAGCCTCAACAACGCAGGCACAGACAAAGCTGTCAGTGACTACTACCTCGGCATGATCGCCCTCCGTGAGAAGAAAAATTCCGAGGCTCAGAAATATTTTGAGCAGGGAATGCAGGCAAATCCCGAGAATGGCTACAACTATGTTGGCGCAGGCACACTCGCGCTCATAAATGGTAACCAGAAAGAGGCTGAACGTCTTTTCAAAGAGGGAGAATCGAAAGGTAAAAAAGATCCTTCACTCCAGATTGCCATCGCACGTGCCTATGATATGGCAGATCCGGTCGCTTATGAGAAGCAGATAACCAAACGTGTGGAGAAATCCTACAAACAGGATATGAAAAATCCTGACTATTACATTTTCGAAGGCGATCAGGCTGCAGAAAAGAAAGACTGGGGCGACGCAGGTGCTAAATATGAAATGGCAACAAGTTATAATCCCGAGGCATCTTTCGCATATGTAAAATACGCTAACCTCTTCACAATGGTTAACCCCCCTTACGCTATCGACATGCTTAAGAAGCTTCTTGAAGTAAATCCCACTTCAGCACTCGGTCAGCGTGAGCTTGCAAACGCGTATTACAATGCCAAGGATTACAAGAACGCAGCAACCGAATATGGCAAATACGTTCAAAACCCCAGCCACTTCAAACAGGATGAGAACCGCTATGCGTTCCTTCTTTTCTACGGTGGCGATTATCAGAAGGGTTACGACTACGCAACCAAGCTTCTCCAGCAGGATCCTGCCAACTTCACTGCTCAGCGCTATCAGTTCATGAATGCCGCTCAGCTTCCCACAATGAAAGATCAATTGCTTCCCATGGCAGAGGCTCTTTATGCAGCTCACAATGCAAACCCCACAGCCAACAAATTCGCAGCCATTGACTTCACACTTATCGCAGATGAGCTTGCAAAGGCTAAACGTCCCGATGAAGCAGTCGCTGTTCTCGAAGAAGCAATCAAGGAGATGCCTGACAATGCAGCCTTCAGCAAAGATCTTGCAATGAAATATGTTGATCAGAACAACCTCACCAAAGCAGCTGAAGCTTTCCGCGATTATGTGAAGAAAACTGAAGAGCCAGGTTACAACGATTTCAACCAGCAGGCTGTGTTCTCATTCTACGCTGCAGTTGAAAACAAAGAGAACCCTGCCAAAGCCAAAGAATTCTTTGACGAGGTTCTTGCAAATGCCGACAAGATGGCTGCCATTCTCCCCGACAACTATAAACCCAAGATGCTCCAGGGTGATGTTGCCAAACAAACAGCAGCTAACGAAGATGAGGCGGCCGTAGCAGCTCAACCCAAATATGAGGAGGCAATCGCCCTTCTCGAAAAAGCTCCGGATCCCTCAAGATATGCACGCGACGCAAAAACTCTCTATATGTATCTCGGCAACTACTACATAAAGAAAGACGACAAGGTTAAGGCTAAGGAATATTACAACAAATTCCTCGAACTGGATCCCGACAACGAGCCCGTGCGCAAATATGTTGATAGTCTGAAGTAAAAAATAACGATTTAATGTAAAAAGCTTCCATTCATCAAAAAAATGAATGGAAGCTTTTTTGATTTCTTTTGCATTTTTTGTATTTTTGCAACAAGTATGCCGAGGCATATCATTCTCCTCATCATTTGTGTAACACATATTGTCATATGGCAAATTTGATAACTATTAAAAAAGGTCTCGACATTCCTTTGCAGGGGATGGCAACATCGGAGACTAAAGAAGACATCAACACAGATGTCTTCGCTATCAATCCCGATGATTTTCCGGGATATACGTGGAAAGCGGCTGTAAAAGCGGGTGATGAAGTAAAATCTGGCTCTCCCCTCCTCTATGCCAAGGAATGCGAAGAGATCAAACTGACATCACCGGTAAGCGGTAAAGTAGTGGAGATTCACCGCGGTGAACGACGCAAGATTGAATATGTCTCAGTGCGTCGCGAAGGCGAAGAGAAAGTATCCGGATTTGAGAAATCTGATTCTCTTATTCTGAATCTATATAAATCCGGTTTATTTGCCATGATGCGTCAGCGTCCCTACGACATTGTGCCTGATTTCAATGCAAAGCCACGCGATATCTTTGTTACGGCTTTCGATACGGCACCTCTTGCACCCGCTTTGCTTGATTCCCAAAATTCAAAATATCTTGAAAGCGGATTGAAAGCACTTGCTTCCCTGACAGAGGGGAAGGTTTACCTTTCCGTTGCCACAGGATCCGGAATCACATCAAGTGTTGCAGAAGTATTTGAATTCAAAGGTCCACACCCTGCAGGAAATGTAGGGACACAGATAGCAAATATAAAACCTGTAAATAAAGGTGAGACGGTATGGACACTTGATGCTGTCACTGCGTGCCGTATCGGAAAATTCGTGGAAACCGGTGAACTTGACTACAGCACTGTGGTTGCCCTAACTGGTCCATGCATCGACAATCCGCATATGGTCTCCACAACAATCGGAGCCAACCTCGCTACTCTCCTTGAGAATGAAATTAAATGTGAAGGAGGGAAAGTAAGAGTTATATCAGGCAATGTCCTGACGGGATGGCGTGTAAGCAAAGACGATGGATTCTTGCGCTATCCCTATCGTCAGATCACGGTAATTGAAGAAGGAGACCAGACTGACGAATTTATGGGATGGGCATCTCTCAGTCCCAAGAAATATAGTGTTAGCCGAACATTTCCGGCTTTCCTCCGCGGACTTTCAAAGCCTTTTAAGTTCGATGCCCGTATCAAAGGTGGACACCGCGCGATGATTATGAGTGGAGAATACGATAAAGTCTTCCCCTTCGACATCTATCCTGAATACCTTATCAAAGCCATCCTTGCAAAAAATATCGAGAAAATGGAAGAAAGAGGTATCTATGAAGTCGCTCCAGAAGATTTTGCCCTCCCTGAATTTGTAGACACTTCCAAGCTCGAGCTCCAGAAGATTGTCAGGGAAGGTCTTGACTATCTCCGCAAAGAGACGATGTAACTAAAGCAATACAGAAAACTGAAAACAAATAAATCGTGAAAGGATTAAAGCAAAGAATAGACAGAATCAAACCCCAGTTTGAAAAAGGGGGAAGATTCGAGAAGCTGCATTCCGTGTTCGACGGCTTCTACACATTCCTCTTCACTCCCAACGAGACATCTTCATCAGGAGTGCATATCCACGACAGCAACGATTCAAAGAGAACCATGATTACAGTGGTCATAGCCCTGTTGCCATGCTGCCTGTTTGGAATGTGGAATATCGGATTTGAGCATTACCGCGCCATCGGAGAGTTCAATCACAGCTTTATCGAGACGTTCATTTATGGATTGTTCGCTGTGCTTCCACAGATTCTGACCGCCTACATCGTGGGTCTCGGAATTGAATTTATTGTAGCCCAGATGCGCGGACATGAAATTCAGGAAGGATTTCTGGTATCGGGCATCCTGATTCCAATGATATGCCCGGTTGATACGCCATGGTGGATGCTCGCTGTTGCGGTGGCTTTCGCCGTGATTTTCGCCAAAGAGGTGTTCGGAGGAACAGGTTATAATTTCCTCAATGTTGCGCTTGTGACAAGAGCATTCCTCTTCTTCAGTTATCCATCGAAAATGAGTGGCGACAACGTGTTCGTTTCACTTGGAGGCAGCCCCGCCGTTGATTCTTATACGGGTGCCACTCCTCTGGGACAGCTTGCTTCCTCAGAACCGGGAGCTGTTATAACCAATGTGCTCGGTGATCCTTTATCATTCACCGATATATTCTTTGGGTTCTATCCCGGCTCATGGGGTGAGACATCAACATTCTGCATACTTATCGGCGCGGCAATTCTTCTCTTCACCGGTATTGCAAGTTGGAGGATCATGGGATCTGCCCTCGTTGGAGGTTTGCTTATGAGTGTCATCGCAAACCATTTCGCATCCGACCTCTATCCGGTAACCTTCATCTCTCCTCTTGAGCAGATATGCCTCGGCGGCTTCATGTTTGCCATCGTCTTTATGGCAACAGATCCGGTCACCGCCTGCCGCACAAATACAGGAAAATACATTTATGGATTCCTTATTGGAGCGGTGGCAATCGTTATCAGATGCTACAACACAGGTTATCCGGAGGGCGCAATGCTGGCAGTGCTGCTGATGAACTGTTTCGCACCGCTCATCGACTATTGTGTTGTAAATGCCAATGTGCGCCGTCGCCTACGTCGCTCTGAAATTAAAAACTCCTAACATCATATACCCATGAACAGACAAAGTAATCTTTACACCGTGATTTATTCTGTGGTGTTGGTGGTGATAGTGGGAGTTGTCCTTTCTATCGTTTATCAGGCACTGCGTCCACAACAGGTAGAGAACATCGCCAACGACACTAAACGCCAGATCCTTGCTGCCGCACTCATCGTACCCACAAAAAATCAGAATGTGAGTGATCTCTATGCCTCACATATCACCGACACATATATCGTAAATACCGACGGCGACCGCATCGACTCTGATGTAGATCCCTTCTCCGTCAACGTGAGCCTGGAAGTCAAGAAGCCGGCTGCAGAAAGAATACTCCCCGTATTCGTTTGCAAGACAGACGGAGGAACTAAATATATCATCCCCGTTTACGGAGCAGGTCTTTGGGGTCCTATCTGGGGTTATATCGCCTTTGATTCCAATGGCAATACAATCTATGGAGCATATTTCGCTCATCAAGGTGAGACACCGGGACTTGGTGCAGAAATTGAAAAACCGGCTTTCAGCAACCAGTTCCAAGGTAAAGACATTTTCAATGCCGAAGGTGGTTTCCAATCAGTGAAGGTTGTGAAAAACGGTCAGGAACCAGCAGAGGGCGCATATGTCCATGCCATCTCCGGTGGCACCATTACGAGTCAGGGTGTGCAGCGCATGCTCGAAAACTCACTTGAACCCTATTCTGCATTCTTTAAAAAACTTAGTGAAGGAAAGGAGGTTGAGAAATGAATCTTAAGAAAACATTCCTGCCGCTGATTAATCCTCTGTCGAAAGACAACCCTGTCATCGTCCAGGTGCTCGGTATTTGTTCGGCACTGGCTGTCACTGCAAAAATGGAGCCGGCGCTCGTTATGACAATTTCCGTAACAGCAGTGCTTGCCCTCTCCAACGTGATAATCTCTCTTTTGAGAAATACCATACCTACTTCAATCCGCATCATTGTTCAGCTCGTGGTCGTGGCTGCCCTCGTAGTCATCGTAGATCAGGTTCTGAAGGCATGGAACTATGAGGTTTCCAAGGCTCTTTCTGTGTTCATCGGATTGATAATCACCAACTGTATCATCATGGGTCGCCTTGAGGCTTTTGCCCTCAACAACCGTCCGTGGCAGGCATTTCTTGATGGTATCGGCAATGGCATCGGTTATGGCATTATCCTGGTGATTGTATCCTTCTTCCGCGAGCTCTTCGGCAGCGGAACCCTCATGGGCTATCAGATATTTCCCCAAAGCTGGTATGAAGCCGGATACATGAACAACGGTATGATGATTCTTCCCCCGATGGCTCTGATTCTCGTTGGCTGCATCATATGGGTTCATCGTGCAAAAAACAAAGATCTTCAAGAATAACCGCAAATCTGAATTGAAAAAATGGAGAATCTTAATTTATTTATACGGTCGATTTTCATCGACAATATGATCTTCGCCTACTTCCTCGGCATGTGCTCGTTTCTGGCTGTGTCGAAGAATGTAAAGACAGCGTTCGGTCTCGGAGTTGCGGTAACTTTCGTGTTGCTCATCTCTCTCCCAATCACATGGTGCATAAACCAGTATATTCTTCAGCCCGGAGCATTGAGCTGGCTGGGAGAAGAATACGCCTCGGCAGACCTCTCTTTCCTCGGACTCATAATGTTTATCGCGGTGATAGCAGCCCTCGTGCAGATCCTTGAGATGGTAATAGAGAAATATTCCCCCGGACTTTACAACTCACTGGGTATATTCCTTCCTCTTATTGCCGTGAACTGTGCGATCTTAGGTGCCGTTCTCTTCATGCAGCAACGTGAGTTCACCAACGCATGGACAGCTACCGTATATGGTGCCGGTTCGGGCATTGGATGGCTTTTGGCAATCGTCTGCCTCGCTGCCATACGCGAACGCCTTGATTATAGCAATGTTCCCAAGCCTCTGCGTGGCATAGGCATCACATTTATCATTACCGGTCTCATGGGCATCGCATTCATGAGCTTCCTCGGCATTAAACTGTAATATGAAATGACAATGTATTCACTCAATATGATTCAATGGAACAACGTGGCGGCAGCCTCGTTGATATTCCTCATAATTGTGCTCGTTCTGGTTGTGGTGCTCCTTGTGGCTAAACGATGGCTCGTAAATAGCGGAGAGGTCACCATATCCATCAATGAAGGCAAAAAAATGATTCATGCAGCCGGAGGGAAAAGTCTCCTCGCCACTCTCGGTGAAAACGGAGTGCACCTTTCTTCGGCTTGTGGTGGTAAAGGAAGCTGCGGTCAGTGCAAACTGCAAGTCACTTCCGGTGGCGGAGACATGCTCCCGACTGAAGCCGTGCATTTCACACGCCGTCAGATCAAAGACAACTGGCGTCTCGGTTGTCAGGTCAAGGTGAAAGGCGACATGGAGATCAAGGTTTCCGAAGCCGCTCTTGAAGTCAAGGAATGGGAATGCGAGGTTATATCCAACAAGAACGTTGCCACTTTCATCAAAGAGTTTATTGTGCGCCTCCCCGAGGGAGAACATATGAACTTCATCCCCGGCTCTTACGCGCAGATCCGCATCCCGAAATATTCTATGGATTATGATAAGGATATAGACAAGAACCTCATCGGAGAGGAATATATACCTGCATGGGATAAATTCGGACTTTTCACTCTCAAAGCCAAGAACGATGAAGAGACTGTACGTGCATATTCAATGGCTAACTATCCTGAAGAAGGAGATCGCATAATGCTGACAGTGCGTATTGCAACGCCCCCCTTCAAGCCGAAACCTCAGGTTGGATTCCAGGAAGTGCCTGCAGGTATTGCTTCTTCATATATATTCTCTCTCAAACCTGGTGACAAGGTGCTCATGAGTGGACCTTACGGGGATTTCCATCCTATAGTCGACTCAAAGGCAGAGATGATATGGGTAGGTGGTGGCGCAGGTATGGCTCCCCTCCGCGCTCAGATAATGTGGATGACAAAGACTCTTCACACAACCGACCGCAAGATGAGCTATTTCTATGGAGCGCGTGCCCTCAACGAAGTCTTCTATCTTGAAGATTTCCTACAGCTCGAAAAAGAGTTCCCAAATTTCAAGTTCCATCTTGCCCTCGACCGTCCGGACCCGGCAGCAGATGCTGCCGGTGTGAAATACACACCCGGATTCGTGCATAACGTGATGTATGAGACCTATCTCAAGGATCATGAAGCTCCGGAAGACATCCAATATTATATGTGCGGTCCCGGTCCGATGAGCAACGCCGTGAACAATATGCTTTATAATCTCGGTGTCGAACCGGAAAGCATACATTACGACAACTTTGGAGGCTAACCTTAAATCATAAGTAAGTAAGAAAAATTAATGCACATATAAAACGCAGTTATTTTTGAGATGTTTTTGCCGCGTAATGAAGGAGCATATAGGCATATGCGACTGAATTACAAGGGGAAAACAGCCAAAAAGAACAAGTTTTATAGTGCAAGATCTCATTACTTACATATATCGGTTAATTTTTTTTACTTACTTAATACATAAATTTAGAATTCATGAAAAGAGACAACGAAATTTTTGATATCATCGATCGCGAACATTTACGCCAGCGTCGTGGAATCGAACTGATCGCCAGCGAGAACTTCGTAAGCGATGAGGTTATGCGTGCAATGGGTTCATGCCTAACCAACAAATATGCAGAAGGATATCCTGCACACCGCTATTATGGCGGCTGCCAGATTGTGGATGAGGCGGAGAACCTCGCTATCGAACGTGCTAAAAAACTTTTCGGTGCGGAATGGGCTAATGTGCAGCCCCATAGCGGCGCGCAGGCAAACATGGCAGTATTCATGGCTTGCCTACAGCCCGGCGACAAGTTCATGGGTATGGATCTCAGCCACGGCGGTCATCTCAGCCATGGCAGCCCCGTAAACTTCTCAGGTCTGATGTTCCAGCCTATCAGCTACACCGTGCACGTTGAAGACGGACGCGTCAACTACGAGGAGATGGAAGAGAAGGCACGCGCAGAGCGACCGAAACTCATAATAGCCGGAGCCAGTGCATATAGCCGTGAATGGGATTACGCACGCATCCGCAAACTCGCCGATGAAATCGGAGCGATATTCATGGTTGACATGGCTCATCCTGCCGGTCTTATCGCAGCCGGATTACTTGAGAATCCTGTGAAACACGCTCACATTGTAACCACAACAACCCACAAGACCCTTCGCGGACCTCGCGGCGGTCTGATCCTGATGGGGAAAGATTTCGACAATCCCTGGGGCAAGAAAACACCTAAAGGAGAAATCAAGAAAATGTCTGCCCTGCTAGATTCAGCCGTATTCCCCGGAGTGCAGGGTGGTCCGCTTGAGCACGTGATTGCTGCCAAGGCTGTGGCATTCGGTGAAGCTCTGCAACCGGAATGGAAAGAATATGCCCTTCAGGTGAAGAAAAACGCAGCTGCTCTTGCCGACGCCCTTATCAAGAGAGGTTATAAAATCATTTCTGACGGCACCGACAACCATTGCATGCTTGTGGATCTTCGTCCGAAATTCCCGGAGATGAGCGGCAAGAAAGCTGAAAGAGTGCTTGTGGAGGCTGACATTACAGCCAATAAGAACATGGTGCCCTACGACACCCGCAGTCCTTTCCTCACCAGCGGTCTCCGCTTCGGAACAGCAGCCATCACCACACGTGGCGCAAAGGAAGAACTGATGGAAACAATCGCCGAACTCATAGATACCGTTCTCTGCAATGCTGATGACGAGACAGTAATCGCGGATGTTCGTCGGAAAGTAAACGACATGATGAACGATTATCCCATGTTCGCATGGTAATCATGCAGTTATAATGAATTTTAAAGAAATAAAATTCCCATCCCGCGTATTCATCACGGGAATTGATACAGATGCAGGCAAGAGTTATGCCACGGGCTGGTTAGCCCGTGGCATGCTCGATGCCGGCATTAATGTAATCACCCAGAAATTCGTTCAAACAGGCAATGAGGAATTCAGTGAGGATATAGAAGTGCACCGCCATTTCATGGGCACAGGCATACTGCCGGAAGATAAGCTGCACATCACAGCTCCGGAAATATTCACATATCCTGCCTCCCCTGAACTCGCCGCAAGAATCGATGGCAGAGAATTAAACATCAAGGTGATCTCTGCAGCTACAGATACACTTGAAAAAAAATATGGTCATGTGTTGATTGAAGGTGCGGGAGGTCTTATGGTGCCCTTGAAAGGTGATTACCTGACAATCGATTATGTCCGCGAACATAGGATACCCACAATACTTGTGACAAACGGAAGACTTGGATCCATCAACCACACACTTCTCGCTCTGTCGGCATTATGTCATGCGGAGATACCGGTTTTTGCAGTGATATATAACTCTCATTTCGATAAAGACAAAATAATTTGCGAAGATACCCGTAATTATATAAAGCGATGGCTTGAGCATCATTGTCCGGATGCCTTATATATGGAAATGCCCTCTCTCTAAGAATACAATTACCAAGTGCACAACAACGCAGATACAATATGGAAGAGAATAACAAAATCGTAAGTATTTCAAAAGAGGAGCTCGCCACTCTTCCGGCTGCTTCATATCAGGGCAACATAATACTAATTGATTCGGCTGCAGACGCGGAAAAAGCCATAGAGACATTGTGTCAGGAATCAATAATAGGATTCGACACAGAGACCAAACCCAGTTTCAAGAGAGGACAATCCAACAAAGTTGCATTGCTTCAATTGTCATCACACACAACATGTTTTCTCTTCCGCCTCAATCATATAGGATTGACAGAGCCGATTAAGAAACTTCTTGAAGACGAAAACGTTACCAAAATAGGTCTCTCTATCCACGATGATTTCCACAATCTAAACAAACTTTGCAAGATAAACCCCGACGGATTTATTGATCTGCAGCAATATGTGAAGGAATATAAGATTGCCGACAACAGCCTTTCGCGAATATACGGAATCCTGTTTGATATGCGCATATCCAAGGGACAACGCCTCACCAACTGGGAGGCGGATGAGCTTTCAGAGCATCAGCAAGCATACGCAGCATTGGATGCACTCGCCTGCATTCAGATTTACGAACACCTTGATTCGGGCAAATTTGACCCATTGACTTCACGTCATCTCAAAGATGCTCCCGAACCGGAAATACATTGAAGTTGTTTAAACTAATTTTTATGGTAAGATTTATTAAGATTTTGGAGCAGGTTTGACCGATTGAAGAGGAAGCAACCTATCGGTTGGTTCCGATGAAAGCGGGCAAAGATACGCAAAAGATTATTAAAGATTACCATAAAGTTTACAACTTTTTAATATTTTTGAATAACGTAAATTAGTTTAAACAACTTCATTAACAATGCCGAAACGTAAAGCAATAAAGAAATCCATCTGGTTGCCATCAGTGCTTACCCTCTACTTTCTCGCCATGGCAATCATCTTCGGTCCGGATCTCATCCGCAACGGTGAGACCCTCCGTTTCATTATCGTCTCTGTTATAGAGATCGCCATAATAATCGCTGTCCATTTCTTCTACCGTCACCGCGAACGCCACAACTTCTAACCGGATACACCATTACCGGTTGAATTTGATAAATTACTGACACCTGCTTCGCAATAAAAAAATTTTCCCTCAGCATAGGGGAAATCTTATAATTCCGGGTCTTAGGTATAGATAACAATAATAATTTATATTCAGGATGAAGAGAATAGTTTTCTATGCCTTTGCAATTGCAATGATGACATCTTTTTTATCAGCAACTGCACAAAACAAATGGAATGTATCAGCCGGAGTCAATCTTACGCCTGACATTCAGAAAAAATTTGAAGGTTCCACACATGATGTCGGAGCTGGCGCTTTCATTGGTGTCGGATACGAAATAAATTTTACACCTCATTGGAGTTTTAATCCGCAGATTGAGGCGAATTACATCAACAATTACCACAAAAAAGAATATGATGGCTCAAATCATTATCGAGGAAATGAATATTGTAATATCAACATACCGCTGATAACAAGTTTCAGATTTAATGTTAGCGATAAAGTAGGTTTACGTTTCGGAGTTGGACCAAATTTTCAAGAATCTGTATGTGTAAGACATTATAAAAACGCCTTCTCAAACGAAAAAGAGAAAATGACAGGCAATTTTCTCAATCGTTTCAATGTCGGCATTCAGGGAGAAGCGGCAGTAGAGACAGGCAATCATCTCTCCTATATATTCCGCACATGCTATACTCTAATTCCTGAGCATCTAATGGGTAAAACCCTTACCCTATCTTTAGGAGTCAGGTATTCTTTCTAATACTTATAGACTCGTTTACTTATAATACTCGTTCTAAATCTATAAACGCGAATGCGGCTAGTTTCGCAACCAGCCGCATTCAAGTGTTTTTCCATAATACTTTTTCGAACTAACCTAACATCATGAAACGATTTTCTATACTCTTATAACATAACCCGCATAAAAAAGTTCAAACAGCCTAAAAATTTTTGAAAAAAAATTTCCATCTTCTATTTACCACTATGACCCTCTTTTATCAGCTGCTATAAAACTAACGTAGGCGAAGCCGGTTGAGTGAAGGCACCTTGGTGCCCCGTATGTTGTCATAAATATCCAATGTAATAAATACTATCGAATTGGGCTATTTTAGGCTATTGAAAGACAAGCGGAAGAACATCAAGCTGTTTTTGAGATAGGGTGTAGCAGCCGAACACACCAATGCCGTTGTGAATATTGGAGAACGTGCGTATCGGATCAGCAAGTCCAAGATCGATCATGCCCGATGGCGAATCATCCATACTTTCAATATATATAAGATTTCCAACTATATAATCGTAATATGCTTTGTTTATGGCGAAAAGCTTAAAATCCCGTATCATCTCCGAAGAAATATTGTCTACCATGACATCCTCGATTACCGTGAGACTGTGTCTGTCTCCATTGATGCCGGCATCGGAAAATGGCAGCCCGGGATAATTCCACATTAACCACGAAGGAGCGAAAGCACCCATGTAATCCTTCAACTTCTGGAAAACAATGCTGTGAGAATAATCGATAGACCCAAGATTGGTAGATTTCCATGGTTCCTTCGGGTTGCGACAATCATTAAATCTAAAGAAATAATAATTCTCCTCATCAGCGTTGTCAGTAAATGTTATATTATACGTGAAAGAATAATATCTTTGGCTATAATCACCTGTTAAAGGTCCTCTGCGTACTATAGATATATTTTCAATAGGCACTTCTTTAGGTACACATTCCTTAGCAAAGACCGTTTTATCCATATAAACAGTGGATATCTCTACAACATCCTCCTCATTCGGCTTTATATGTGACATGTATAATTGCCGGGAAGAATCGTATTCAAGCAATCCGACATTAACGCCATTAATTGAAAGCCGAATATCAAGATATGATACAGGAATGCTTTCACGATGCTTATCTGAAAAGAAGTATGTTTGGGTAGCTGAGACGGCTATTACAGAATCCGGAGTGATAATGGAATTAAGAGCCAGAATGTCTTTTCCAGCCTCATCCCTGTATTTATCGAGATCAATCTCACGATAACATGAAGACAAAGCCAATGATATTAAAATCAGAGTGTATATGAAAAATAAAAAGCGTGCGTGCATATCAGAAAATATAAGTATATGAAACGGATGGGATTATTGGAATAAAGCTCAGAGTCTTGAACGCTCTGTGCCAGTTCTTCTTGTCGGTGATGGTTAAATAGTCATTCATATGATCCTTGATGATGGTCATGGCATTCATGTGGCAATAAGCATTGTAGATGCTTATATTCCAAACCCCTTTGCGACCGTTCTTATAATAGCGGTTGATATTCATTCCCAGATCCAACCGATGATAAGCCGGCAAACGGACATTATTCCTTGATGGATAATATCCGACACTATTATCCAGAAAGTAATCATCTTTTGAGATTGCACCGGGAGCATCAGGGAAGAAAACCTCTGCCATTTCATAATTATACATTGAGAGAGTAATCCTATTGCCTGTCATATAGACCCATCCGGCATTGAATTCTATCTTTTTGTTAAGTCGATACGCTAAATTGATATTGATTTTATGTCTGTTATCGAATTTTGCAGGAAACCTCTCGCCTAAATTTAAATCTGCGAATTTTCTCCAGTTCCACATGAGTCCATAACCTATGGAACCGGTAAAGGGTCCTGCATCTTTGACAAGGTTTATATCCACGCCATAAGATTCACCATTACCTGATGTCAGTTTGTCTTGCCATGCCACATCTTCTTTAAGCACAGACAATCCCTCTTTATATTCAAGCAGATTATGCATGCTCTTATACCATCCCTCAACAGAGAAATACATTGAGTATGGTAGCGTTCCGTACACCCCAACCGAATACTGATCGCTTTTCAGCGGCGAAAAACCGGGCACGATCGGTTGCCAGAGATCAGTTGGGAGACTGATATAATTATTGGAGACCTGCTGCACATATTGTGTCATTCGGGCATATCCCATCTTCACGCTATAATTTTGAGAAAGCATCACTCGCAAAGCTCCGCGCGGCTCTATTGAAAGAAAAGAATGTCCGGATACGTTATACATTGACCCTCTTACACCCGCACTTAATGATACTCGCTCTCCAAATTTAAAGTTATTGTCAGCATAAATATATGCTTCCTCAGCATTTATCTGGGGAGATGTGAGATTGTTATAGGAGCATTTATCATTCTGCTTCCATTCTTTAATAAGTCCCTGCGGCAGATAATTGTGATGAATAAATCCAATTCCTGTATCCAAGGTATAAATATTTGACAAATTACCTATATAATTGGCTTTAACCCCAATATCTCTTATCCTGTTTTTTGTGACGCTGCGGTTATAGCCGTAAGTGTCGAGATCACTTAGGTCAGACTGGTATTCGCGGCTCTGCCGGTATTTTGAAGCATAGTCGGAATAATAGACAGAAGCCGACAACGCACCTTTGTTGAGACTATAATTGAAAGCGCCGATGATTCCCCAGTTACCCCATGAAAGTTTATTTGTATTTTCATCGAAATATCTGTTCTCATCAGGATTATCAACAGGACGAGATGTCTCGGCATTTTCATTATCCTCTCCCTCGAATTCCCGCAGACCAATTTTGAAATCATCATGTCCGTAATATCCAACAATGTAAGCACTGGCTCTGCTGTTGAATTTATGATCGATTCGGGCGTTGAAATCGGTGAAATTGTAATAGGCAATGTGTTTCTTACCATCCTTTTTGCTTACAGCATTCATTATGGCAAGAGTTGGAATAGACACTATATCAATCCATGAACGACGTATGGCGGCAGAGAAAGCGGTTTTGTTTTTTATTATCGGACCGGAAACATATGCGTTTGCACTGAGCAATCCGACAGACACGCGACCATGATATTTCTCGAAATCGGGTCGATTCATCCGAATATCGGTAATTGATGAAATTCTTCCACCATATTTAGAAGGAAAGGCTGCTTTATAGAAATCAACTTTATTGACAGTAGCCACATTAAATGAAGAGAATATTCCTCCTAAATGACTAACCTGATATAGAGGCAGATCCTGATAAAGAAACAAGTTTTGGTCGTTGTCGCCACCTCTGACATATAACCCGGTGAAACCCTCGATTCCCGGAGACACGCCGGGCAACGACTGCAACGCCTTGACGATATCCGGCTCACCAAACATGACAGGAAGATTAAGTATCATCTGCCCGCTCAGGGAATGCGTACCCATCTCCGCAGCCTTAAGATTCCGTTCCGCCCCGTCACCGGTCACAACAAGTTCCTGTAAAGTCTTAACGCTCCCGACAGAATCGGGAGCGTTTGTGTTATTCTCAGCATATGCCTCCGCCCCCGACCGTGCCGGATAGCATTAGCAACGCCACTATTGATTTATCTATATCTAAAATCATTTCCAGATTTTTCTGAGTCTTACAACACTTCTCTACTCATAAGACTCACATATGCCTAAAAGCCCCTATCCTATTATAAAATTTCATACAAAATTTAAGTGGTTTGGATAACACAAAATTAATAGAGTGGCTATTCTTAAGAAACACTGAATTAAAAAGAATACCTTACTCCTAAAGATAAAGTTATAGTTTCACCCATCCAATTCTCCTTAGCAAATGGATAATTTACACGGAACATATAAGACAAATGGTTGCCTGTCTCTACTGCAGCTTCTCCTTGAATACCGACATTAAAGCGGTTCTGGAAACTTCCGTGCATGCTTTCTTTCTCTTTAGTGCTGTTAAATTTATATTTCCTTCCTGCTAAAGACTCCTGTAGATAAGGTCCTATGCCGATGCGGAAACCCACAAAATCACTTGTTTTAAATCTGAAGCTTGCTATCACCGGAATTTTAAGATTCCAAAAATCACTCCAGTCTGAATGCATAATTTCATTATAGAGCTTATTTTTTATTATTGCCCCATTATTGATGTATTCAATTTCTATTTGAGGGGTAAGACTCCAGTTTTTAGTAAAGTTTAATTCATACCCCCCGTTTAAAAATGCTCCTCCGCCCCAGCCGACAGAGTATCCATCGAAAAGTTTGCAAGTTTTGTGAGAGATACTACCTCCGGCAGCAACATTCCATCTGTTTTGAGCACATAGGGAATCAACATGAAATATACCTGCAATCAAAATAACAAAAAATACTATTTGTCTCATATTTTGTACTAAGAGTAAGATGTTTTATAGAAATTTATTGGGTGTTCAGTAAAGACTCCATTCTTTTATCCTTCAAAAGTCATAAAAGTTGATTTCATTGTCATTTATGTTTTAAATGGGTTATTTAAAAATTTAAAGTTGCTGTGTATTGTTGTTCTGTACCATCCATAGAATGAGTAATAACAAATATGTCGTAAGATCCTGATAATGGTTCAAAATACATAGTTGGATCTGAATAAGTAATTACACCAGTTACGACTGATGTTTGATTATCCCTGATATCAATTTCAGCAAAACTGATACTCTCCGGCAAATCAATTGTAACATGATCGCCCGCATACATGCACGTGAGATGCCTACCAGGACAACGAGGACGACTCGGATTAGAAGTACGGCACATTGTTAGTGTCTGGTGTTTACTTTCTTTTTGGTTGGAAGACGTGCTTTCAGCATTTATTTGAAAGCTCAACATAGTTAATAAAACAGCTATAATAGCCATAATTTTTTGTTTCATATTTCTTTAAAATTTTATTGCAAAGTTAGCTTGAATAATCTATAACGTTTAACTTTTTATTGAATTTAATTACACTTTTAGACAATACAAATATCAATCTATCAACATATTAATCTACGCTTCTTTATATTAATTACATTTTTCTAAAAACTGTTACATTTAATTAATATTTGGACTTTTCTGTCACATCAGATATGATAATACGCATTATGTTTAATGTTCCAATTTCGAACAAAATTAAAATCCCAGTTTATCGAACCGAGTTCGATAAGGTAAAAAGTAAAAGGGAATAGGTAAGAAGGATGAATTGGCACGCCTCATCAATCATATTAAGGATCTACAGCATCGCGGATCCTCCTTCATGCTGTGGCATATCGTGAGAAGACGCGGATATGGCGGATGGCATGCGGATTTTTTCAAGTTGAATCAAATCCTGAATGTGAGCCACAGCGGATTCGGTGCCAATTCATCCTTTAACCTATTCCCTATAACCTTTCACCTTATCGGGCTGCGCCCGATAAATCGATCATTTGAATTTAATATTAGGCTTATACAGGTTTTGTGGTTTCCCTACATCCCCTGTCATAGCCTTTTTTAATCCATCTGGATAAAGAAAGGCTATGTATTTATTTTTATTTACAGCTGATGAGTTGATGATTCTTATTTTTAATCTATCTCTTCTTGAGTAAATTGATCTTATTTCAGTATTAAATATAAGAGCTATAGTAGTATTTTCAAAACCAAGTACAGAGTATAAAAACAACCGATAATCAATCTCTTTTAGATCATTAAAATCAGATTTAAAAGAATCATATATATTATCATAATGATGATTCACTAATCGTTCCAATTCCTGTATTAGTTCATTATTTCCTGACAAAGAATCTATGAAGTTTATCATCATTTTTGCAATTTGCTTTTTTCCTTTTTCTTCATTCTCAGTTTCATATAATGCCTGACACATCTCATTCAAGCCTACAAATTGAGACGCAAGAAGAGACTGAACCGATTTTGCAAGTTTAGAATTATTTTGGTCTGTTGAATGAATTTTATTGTTTAGATCTTTTGCAGCGGCATTTAGATCTCTAATCTTTATCTTCTGCTTTTGGAATTTATTTAGTATAATAAGGATTATAATGCAGAATATTAAGACAATGACAGTAATTATAAATATAACCTGCAATTTGGTCTTGGCTTTAATCAATTTTGCTAATTCCTGTTCAGTTTCATGATAATTCAGAAGCGCAACAGATAGTTTAGAATCCAAATGTTTTTTAAAATCATCGTCAGATTTGTCAAATAGATTTTTAAGCAATGAATATGCCTCTTTTTCATTATTTAATTCTTCACTCAATTCATATCTTACATAATGAGAAAGCAAATTCTCATCTTCTCTGATCGAATCGACAAGTTGTTTCCCTTTATTCATCTCACCCTCCCTGAGGTAGGCAAGAGCGAGATATGCCATATTCTCAGTATTCTTTCCGGAGGGAATAACATTATCTTTTAAAACGTTTATAGCCTGTTTGAAATTCTTTTCCCTGATGTAAGCATTTCCCAATAATAAATTTATTTCATAGTTCAACCAATTATCATTATCTCTGTGTATTTTATTGACAGTCATAATACAAGAATCACTAAAATCTACGTTATTATAAGCTCTTGCTAAATCCAATAACGCATGATCAATGTAGCGTTTTTTTCCAGTCTTTTCCAAACAAGCTAAAGCAATTTTTGAAAAAGCGAGTGATTCATAACCATCATAATTCTTTATAAATATATCTGCTATTTTGGACGCTGCCATTCCTTGCCAGTAATAGTCTTTGGTCTCTTCTCCAAGGTCGTAGGCTTTAAGGAACGATTTTATCGCATCCTCATAACTTCCGGCATTTATATTGACAATACCATGATAATACTCACTTTTCATCAGATGAAATTTATCGGATGATTCTTCATAATAGTTTTTAGCAATGGAAATCAAGGAATCGTTGGCAACATCAACCAAGGTTTTGTCAAGAGCTTGCGACTTTATCAACGCATAGAGTGCCTTTGATTCTTTATCCTTATATTCTTCCGGATTTATGGAATCAAGCAAAGTCAACACTTTTTCAGGAACGGAATCATTCAATGCCTCGATCGAGAGAAGATATTTCGTATCCTTAGATTGGGATTTGCAAGAAGACATGATTATTGCTCCAAATCCCAATATTAACATTATAAGAATTGTGTGTTTTAATGATTCAGTATATGTTGTAAGAAAACCCATGGCTTGTGTTAAAGTTGTTTCTCACAAAGATACAAAATTTTGATGATATAATTTAAGTTTCGCAAGCTTCAACTTAAAGTTTAAGAGTTTATAAGTTTAATAGTTTATCTGATGCGAATATGACTGGGTTTTCATTTATTCGCATCAAACAAATAAACTTATAAACTGTGCGAAGCATGATTAAACTTATAAACATCAACTTTACGCTTGCGAAAGTTGAATGATATAATTTGTAAAGGTAAAAAGTGAAAAGAAAGAATGCTTGCGCAGCCGGTTGAGTGAAGGCACCTTGGTGCCACGTAAGCCGTCGATGCCGGGTAGTTTTAGCTTAATTGAAATAATGCCTTGGCAATACATGGAAGATTTGCTTATAACGACATTCGGGGCACCAAGGTGCCTTCACTCAACCGGCTGCGCCTAAAAAATAAAATTGAGTAAAAAGCAAGACCTAAGTTTAAGAATGGATAAAAAATAAAAGGGTGATAACCTCCACGGTCGCACCCTTTATAAGTTTCTACAGGTAAAAAATCTTAAGGTAAAAAAAGATTGTTTTAGGTCACTGCAAAGTTAGGCATTTTCTATTCTTCTACCAAAGATTTTTTAGCAAAATGTTACAAATATGTTGTAAAACATATAATTTTCCGAGTACTCCCTGAAAATACGTTAAAAAATCCCCCGATTATTAATCACTAATTAATTTTTTTAACTCAAATTTGCTTCCATCCCATATGCCGTAACTGAATGTTGCTATCCACTCCCCGAGAACCACAACCTCACAATCCGGCGAAATTTTGAATTCTTCAAGGAGATGAAGATGTCCGAATATAAAATAATTCATCTCGGGATGGTTGCTAAGATATTCGCGACTGAAAGTCGTGATGTTGTCCATCATTCGTTTGGCATCGCTTTCCGAAGGTCCCTCTATCTTTCTGCTATGTCTACTCCAGTTGTAGGCAAAAGGAACTGTCCACCGCGGATGAATTGCAGAGAAAGCTTTCTGACATGTCTTATTGCGAAAAAGCTTTCTCAACATCCGAAACGAAGGTTTCAGCTTCCCAATGCCGTCTCCATGCGTCATATAGAAATACCTGCCGTCGATTTCCTCTACAAGGGAACCATCAACTACCTCTATTCCAAGTTCCGTGGGCAGATAATCGTATATCCAGATGTCATGATTACCGATAAACCATACTATACGGATGCCGCGGTCGGCAAGTTCGGCAAGCTTACCGAAGAAACGCACAAATCCACGAGGCACAACATACCTGTATTCATACCAATAATCAAGGATGTCGCCTAAGAGATAAATCACTTCGGTGTCATCCTTGATTGTATCGAGAAAGGTTACAACCCTTCTTTCTGCTTCACGGGAATCCGAGAAATATGGGGCTCCGAGATGGAGATCACTCAGAAAATATGCTTTCATAAAAATCCAAGTTCGAGCTTGGCTTCCTCTGACATCATGTCATTATTCCACTCCGGTTCGAACACAAGACGCAAATCCACCTTCTCCGGTCCTTCAATGCTCACAAGCTTCTGGCGCACATCTTCAAGAATGAAATCAGCTGCCGGGCATGAAGGTGCCGTAAGCGTCATGTCAACATGCAGCACCTTGTCGGAAGGATCATACTCTATGCGATAGATAAGACCCAGATCATAAACATTTACCGGAATCTCAGGATCATACACAGTCTTGAGAAGTTCTATAGCTTTCTCTGTGATACGCAGTTCCTCATCTGTCTGAACCATCGGAGCGCCTTTCACTTCTTCCTTACTCTCTTCCATAATTAAGAATTTTAGAAAAGCACAGCAACATTAATCTGCCAGCCACGTGAACGGGCACTGAAATTGTCGAGTTTAACAGTGCGGCAATCATATGAGATACCCCAGTAATAACCGGCGGAGAGCTGATAACGCTCGAAGAATTCGCCACCGATGCCACACTGCAGTCCGAACGATCCTGCAGGATGCTCGATAATGGGCAGATCGGATGTTGACAGATTGAAATTGAATACCGGACCGCCATACACGAACGGAGCCACATAATGCTCAAGTCCGTTCATACGGGTCCATTTGAAGCGCAGGTTCAAAGGAATCTGCAATGTGTGAAACCACACATTCTCCTTTCCATAACCTTCGGAACTCCAGATATACTGATCACCGAAATTAACAGAAGACCCATGCATACTGTATTTGACAGCGATGTCCACACCGAATCCAATACCCGGAATCATAACTTCACCCATTACTCCGACATTCGGACCCACAAGAATTTTGTTCTCAACAAGATCTTGCTTCCAATACAGTTCAGAGATATTGATACCCGCAGTCGGTCCCCAGCGAAATTCGGCTGAAGCTCCAAAAGTTATTACTGCCAACAGCAGAGCGGTTAAGATTTTTCTCATTTCAAATAATTAATCATTAGAAGAGATATGCGGCAGTAATTGTCCAATAATTATTCTTGACCTTGATATCTCCAATATTCATATTATTGTTGACCACCGGTATTTTCTTCGCGAGATTGTTCATACCAAACGTATAGCCACCGCTGATCTGAAGATGTTTGACAAACTCCAGACCTATACCTACGTTCCAACCCATCTGCACTGTCTTGGTCTTAAGATTCTGGAATGTGCTCTTGTCAAGTTTGAGTGCCATTGTAGGTCCCGTATAAATCATTGGAACCATGAAAGAGGAAACCACCGGAAGTTTGAGCTTATATTTAAGATTCAATGGTATTTCAAGAAAATTTTTTCCGACCGTACCCTCGGCTGCGCCTTCCTTGATATCGTTGTTCATGTGAGTATACATGAGAGAGAGATCAAAACCGATTCCTACTACGGGAACTGTAAACTCAGTCATCACACCGGCTGTGACTCCACATTGATTGTCGGATGATATATTCTGTTTGAGTTCAGACAGATGTAATTTATTGACGTTTAAACCCGCCTTGATACCGAAACGAAATTCTGCATTAGCCTGACCACATGTAAAAACTGCCATCAGGGCTATGATAATCAGATGTTTGAAATTTTTCATAAATAAAAATTATTAATATTAATATGCAAATTTAGCAAAATAATCTCATAATAAGAAACATTTTCGGCATCTCATATGTTATATAGTTACGATTATTGTATTTGCACTGTGTTTTATTCATGGTATTAGAAAGAAATTTTTAATGCTAAAACAAAGTTGGAGTTGTGAAACCCCGGCTTTGTTTTGTTTTAGGCGTTTTTTTACTAACTTTGTCATCTCAATGAATCAAGATGAATCTAAATAAAACTATAATACTGCTTATTCTCTCTCTGTTTCCTTTGCTTGCACAAGGCCAGCGACCGATGTCGCACACTGGAGAACATAGTGGAGGAAGTGATCGTATGCCCGGACTCTCTAACAAAGATTCGGAAACAAAAAAAGAAACATACAAGCCGGGCAATGCATGGAAATTGTCATATCCCCTTGGCACTCATGAAGAGTCAACGATCGATACCCTGCTTTATAATTACCAGCGGCAGTTTGTGCCGGCGATGAATTCCGATGCATGGGCAACAACCGGCTCTTTTGCTGCGGAGGGACTAAACATGCTTTATTTCCAACGTCCGCAACCATCCGCATTCATGTTTGAAGATGCGTTGAATTACTGGCTGCCAACATTCAACAAGGAAAAATTCTACAATGTCTATATTCCCATGACCCTCTTGTCTTATAATTTCGGGGGCAACCGCGATAACCACACCGACCGTCTTAAAGGTGTCTTCGCCGGGAATGTGAACCGAAAGATAGGAATTGGTGCCAACATCGACTATCTCTATACAAAAGGGGCATACAATAGTCAGGCAGCCAAGAATCTCATTTATGGATTCCAGGGATATTACACCACTGACCATTACGAAATGCAGGCTTTCCTCAATCATTATAATTCGCAGAACCAGGAAAACGGCGGCATAACGGATGATCTATATATTGAGGATCCGGCAGTGCTGCAGGGAGGTGTCGACAAAATCGAGCCCAAGAGCATTCCTACGCGACTGAATGGAGCTCAGAACCGACTTGTGGGCGCAGAGTTTTATATGTCGCATGCCTATAAGATTGGCTTCTGGCGCGACGACACGCAGGAGGGTGACACAGTGGAGCGTCGCACTCTTGTGCCCGTCACGAAAATCATTTATGCCTTTGATTATAAATACAATCACCACACATTCAAGAACACCCGCGCTGATGAGGCTTCCACATTCTGGGCAAATACATATTTCAACCCTGATTTCACACTTGACAACACTCATTATTGGTCATTCTCAAACACCGTAGGAATCTCAATGATCGAGGGTTTTCAGAAATGGGCAAAATTCGGACTTTCGGCATATGCCACATATGAATTCGACAGATTCAAGCAATCTTATCTCTTGCCGGAACCTTTTGAAGAGCCGGCAGAAGTAACTCCTCTTCCGGAAGGATTCAACTTCGAGCCGGAGAAAAAAAGAAACCGCCTCTGGATTGGAGGTCGCCTCGAAAAGATGAAAGGCTCTCTGCTCAGATACGCTGCCAATGCCAAATTCGGACTAATGGGTGATGCTGCGGGAGACATCGACATCGACGGATATGTCGAGACTCGCTTTCGCCTCGGCAAAGATACCGTGCGCATTTCTGCCGAAGGCTTCTTCCGCAACCAGACTCCGTCGTATCTGCTCCGCAACTACGTATCAAACCATTTCATCTGGAACAATGATTTCGGCAAGACACGCTCCTTCCGCGTGGGCGGACATCTGCATATTCCATGGACAAAAACAGATCTTCGCGCTGGAGTTGAAAATATTCAAAACTGCGTTTATTTCAACCCCTCATCCATGCCGGAGCAATATGGTGGCAGCGTTCAGATTTTCTCAGCCTCCATAGAGCAGAAACTCAAATTCGGAATATGGAACTGGAACAACACTGTTACCTATCAGGTCTCATCCAATCAGGATGTGATACCTCTCCCGGCTCTTAGCGTCTACAGCAACATGTTCCTCGGATTCACCGCATTCCGCGTGCTCCACATGCAGCTCGGCGTTGATTGCGATTATTACACCAAATATCGTGGCTACAACTATCAACCCGCAACCATGTCTTTCCACGTGCAAGGCGAGAATCCGATATGGGTTGGAAACTTCGCAGTGGCAAACGCCTATGTCACCGCTAAGCTATATAAAGTCAGGTTCTTCGTGTTGTGGAGCCATGTGAATCAGGGGCTTTTCGGAAAAAATTACTTCTCTCTCCCTCATTACCCTATCGACCCGCGCCAACTGCGCTTCGGACTGTCGATAGACTTCGCTAATTAAGGAATTGCCATAACGCTGCTGAAAATCATAGAAAAAGCTTCTGTGCAGATTGCACAGAAGTTTTTTCTAATTTTCAGTCTATGATTATACTATCTGTCTTGTATTTTACTTAAGCACTCCGAGCTTTTTGCCAACTTTGATGAAGGCCGCTATCGCCTTGTCGAGTTGCTCGCGGGTATGGGCGGCAGAAAGCTGCACGCGAATGCGCGCCTGATCCTTGGGCACGACCGGATAATAGAAACCTGTAACGTATATACCCTCTTTCTGCATTTCAGATGCAAAATCCTGTGAAAGCTTAGCATCATAGAGCATCACAGCGCAGATGGCACTTTGCGTAGGCTTGATATCGAAACCTGCATCAAGCATTTTTGTGCGGAAGTATTCAACATTCTCCATAAGAGTGTCGTGAAGTGAATCAGACTCCCCGAGCATCTTGAACATCTCGATGCTTGCACCCACGATCGAAGGAGCAACAGAATTGGAGAAAAGATAAGGACGAGAACGCTGACGAAGCATGTCTATTATCTCTTTGCGACCGGTTGTGAAACCACCCATCGCTCCACCAAACGACTTACCAAGCGTCCCGGTGAAGATATCAATCTTGCCGTAGCAATCATATTTCTCAGCCACGCCATGACCTGTTGCGCCGACCACTCCTGCTGAATGACTTTCGTCAACCATTACCAATGCATCATATTTCTCGGCAAGCTCACAGATCTTATCCATCGGAGCCACATTTCCATCCATTGAGAACACACCGTCTGTAGCAATAATCTTGAAGCGGCAATCCGCAGCCTCCTTCAGGCAACGTTCGAGATCTTCCATATCAGCATTCTTATAACGGAAACGTTTCGCCTTGCAAAGACGCACGCCGTCGATGATAGAAGCATGATTCAAAGAATCAGATATGATGGCATCTTCCTCAGTGAAAAGAGGTTCGAAAAGACCACCGTTAGCATCGAAACAAGCGGCATAAAGAATCGTGTCTTCTGTTTTGAAATAATCACTGATAGCAGCCTCCAACTCTTTATGCAGATCCTGAGTACCACAGATGAAACGCACCGACGACATTCCGTAACCACGGTTATCCATCGCACATTTGGCAGCCTCTATCAAACGGCTGTTGTCGGCAAGACCGAGATAATTGTTGGCACAGAAGTTCAGCACTTCCCCTTTCACGTTCTCAACCTCGATATCGGAACTCTGAGGAGTGACGATAACTCTTTCATTTTTGTAAAGACCGGCATCTTTGATGCCCTGAAGCTCTTTCTGCAGATGCTCCTGAAATTTTGTGTACATTATTATGGTATTTAAATTCTGGTATTGCTTCTAACATCTCTCTTATTGCCTTTCCCCTTTTCCCTATTACCTTTTACCTTTTCCATACAATATTTTCTCCAAAGTTAACGATTATTTATGAATTTTATATAAATTTGCAAATAAATCTAACCGAGTTTTATGTCATGAAAAATATTCTGATTATTGGAGCAACCGGCCAGATAGGTTCTGAGCTTACAATGCGCCTCCGTAAAGAATATCCCACAGGCAATGTTGTTGCCGGATACATTCCGGGAGCCGAGCCCAAGGGAGAACTTGCCGAAAGCGGTCCGTCGATGATTGTGGATATCACAAATCCGGCTCAGATCGCTGAAGCGGTTGAAAAATATAAAATCGATACAATTTACAACCTCGCCGCCCTTCTATCGGCTGTAGCTGAAGCAAAGCCACAGCTTGCATGGAAGATCGGTGTTGGCGGACTCTACAATTGTCTTGAGATTTCAAGAGAAAAAGGGTGCTCACTCTTCACTCCGAGCAGTATCGGTTCTTTCGGTCCTGACACACCACACACCAAGACTCCGCAAGACACTATCCAGCGTCCCGAAACAATATATGGCGTAACTAAAGTCACCGGTGAGATGCTTTCCGATTATTATGCGCGACGTTTCGGGGTTGATACCCGTTCCGTGCGATTCCCCGGATTGATATCATATGTGGCTCCTCCCGGTGGTGGCACCACCGACTATGCCGTTGACATCTACTATTCGGCAGTCAAAGAAGAGGAATTTAAATGTCCTTTGAAACCGGGCACCTTTATGGACATGATGTATATGCCCGATGCATTGCGTGCAGCCATCGAGATTATGGAAGCTGATCCAACAAAGTTCAAACATCGCAATTCATTCAACATCGCGTCAATGAGTTTTGATCCGGAAATAATCTACAATAAAATCCGAGAGTATCGTCCGGAGTTCAAGATGACATATGAGCTTGATCCCCTGCGTCAGAAGATAGCAGACTCTTGGCCCGACAGCCTCGACGACACTTGCGCACGCGAAGAGTGGGGATGGAAACCCGAATACGACCTTGATGCCATGACCCGCGACATGCTCATCAACCTCGAAAAGAAACTCCTCTAAATCATTATAATTCTTTAAATTTTGTTAATTTAAAATTTTTATATTGATATTTATGAATAAAACTGAAAACTTTTTTAAGGTTTTCAGTTTTTTTATTTAACTTTGCGATTGTTTTTCCATCTTAGAAACCATTTCATGGAACAGAATTCAATTTCGCATGAGGCATATGAAAACCTTCTGAAAGCGATACTTCCGATCATATTAAAAAACGGCATGAAGGTAACTACCATGGACAAGGTTGCCTCAACTCTGTCAATGTCAAAACGTACCCTTTACGAGATCTTTGACAGCAAAGAGGAGATGCTGAAGGCCGTTATTGGGTATTATCATAAAGAGCACATAAACACAGTTATGCGCATATTCCAAGAATCGGAAACAATCATGGAAGCCTTTTATCTCGTTTTCAAGACATTGCAACGCATTATGGAGCAAGCAAGCACCGATTTCTTCAGGGATATGGATTCTTCCTATGCAAAACTAAGACCTGTATACGACAATCAGTCTAACACATGGCAATCAAACATGATGAAAGCTTTCGAAGAAGGGCTTGAACAAGGTGTATTCCGTTCCGATGTCAATTACCCTATTCTTTTCAGAATGTTCCGAATACAGATGGAATCACTCAAACGCATGGAAGAGTTTCTACCTGCCGATGTGAAGCTTTCCGAAGCTTTCGACACCGTCTGTATGAGTTTCCTTCGAAGCATTGCATCACAGAAAGGGATGATTATTCTTGAGAACATACACAAGAATGACATGACGAAGGCCTCTTGAATACAATAACAATTTAAATCTTATTCATAATCAAATGACAGTCAGAAGATCAGTTTTAGCGATGTTATCGTTGTTGTTGTCAATGGCAGCAATGGCACAGTCGGCTCCTGCCGACACGCTGAGATTATCACGGGAGCAATGTATATCAATAGCATTGCAAGACAATCCCACCATCCGGGTTGCAGACCTGGAAGTAAAACGCGTTGACTATTCGAAGAAAGAGGTTATAGCAAACCTTTTCCCCTCCATCGATTTCTCCGGAGCATATCAACGCACCATCGAATTGCAGACCATGAGCCTCAACATGGGCGGCCAATCCAACAAAATCAAGATGGGTACAGACAATATGTGGAATTTCGGGTTTTCGGCAGCAATGCCTATTGTGAATGCCGCGCTTTGGAAATCCATCAATATATCTGACACTCAGATCCTTTCCACGCTTGAAGCAGCTCGTGCCTCACGTCTTGATATGGTAAACAACGTGAATCAGGCTTATTACAGTCTCCTCCTCGCAATCGCTTCACGCGATGTGATCCGTCAAAATTACGAAATCGCAAAAATTAACGCGGATGTTTATAAAAAACAATTCGAACAAGGCACCGCTTCTGAATACGACGTGCTCCGCAGTCAGGTGCAGGTAACCAATGTGGAGCCGGAGCTTTTGCAGGCAGATATTGCCGTGCGTCAATGTCAGCTGCAACTCAAAGTGCTGATGGGTATAGATTCAACAGTAGAAGTAATGCCGGACGTGACGCTTAAACAAATGCAGAGCGATATGTTCGGTTACACTGCTGCGCTCAACAGATCTCTTGCCAACAACACTTCTTTGCGTTCACTCGATATCCAGACAGATATGGCTCGTCAGAATGTGACGCTTAAGAAATTCGCCTGGATTCCCACTCTTGCTGTAACATACAACATCAACTGGAATGCCCTCAGCAATGGCAATGCCCTTAAAAATCAGGAGTTCAATCCATATTCAAATGTAGGTGTAGCCATTCAGGTGCCAATATTCTCCGGGGGCTCTAAATATTACGGTGTCAAGCAAGCCCAGATCCAACTTAAAGAGCTGGAATTTCAAAGAGAAAATCTCGTGAACTCTCTCAACATGCAGGTTGACCTTGCTCTTGACAACATAAACAAACAGGTCAAACAGATCTCTGCAAGTGAAGAAGGAATGCGCCAAGCGGCAAAAGCCTATGAAATAATGCAGAAAAGCTTTGAAATCGGAGCGGCGACATATCTTAACCTCCGCGACAGTGAGCTTGCAAATACATCAGCTCAGTTAGCATATCTTCAGAGTATCTACAATTACCTTGTCTCAACAAGTGAACTTGACAAACTACTTGGCAAAGACCAGGCTTATTCAACAATTTCCACACGCTAAAACATATCGTCATGAACAAAATATTTCTCACATCCGCTGCCTTCGCACTCCTGCTGCTCGGTGCCTGCTCCGGTAGCGACAAAGAAAATTCAGAAACACAGAAAGAGGCAGCCCCAGTAGTAAAGACAATGCAGGTCAACGACCGCGAAGTTAACCAGATAGGCAACTATACTGCAACTGTTGAACCGGAACTAATAAACAATATTTCTTCTTCTGCTCCCAACAGAATCAAACAGATTCTTGTGGATGAAGGTATGAGAGTTTCTGCAGGGCAGAAACTTGTGGTAATGGACGATGTCAACACCACAAGCTATCAGCTGCAACTCGACAACGCCAAGGCAAATCTTAAGAATATTGAGGTTGACTACAACCGCGCTCTCGAACTTTTTAAGATCGGCGGAGGAACAAAACAACAGGTTGACCAGATGGAGACTCAGCTTATCAACGCCAAGAATGCTGTGGCTTCAGCACAGCGTGCCTTGCGTAATATCACGGAAAACACAGTGTTGACCTCTCCGATATCGGGAGTCGTGACTGTCCGCAATTATGATCCGGGAGATATGACCGGTTCTCTCCCGATCCTGACCGTGGCACGCACACAGCCAGTCAAGATTGTAATAAACATCTCTGAAAGCGAACTTTCCAAAGTAAGACGTGAAATGCCAGCCATCGTGACCTTCGACACTTATGGCGATGAAATTTTCAACGGCACTGTAACCCTGGTATCTCCAACTATTGACCAGGCATCACGCACATTCGGAGTAGAAGTGACACTTCCCAATTCCGACAACCGTATTCTTCCCGGCATGTTCGGACGCGTAGAACTAAGCCTTGGGACTGCACGCCGCGTGGTTGTACCCGACAAAGCAGTGGTTAAGCAGACTGGATCCGGCAACCACTATGTATATGTCTACAATCCAGATGGCACCGTAAGTTACAACAAGGTTGAACTCGGACAGCGTCTCGGCGATTCTTACGAGCTTATAAGCGGAGTCGAACCCGGAGCTACTGTCGTGGTTTCAGGGCAGTCCCGCCTCGCAAACGGCATGAAAGTGACAGTGTCAAAATAAAAGAGGCTTTAGGCTTTAGGTTTTAGGCTTTGGAAATTCCTAACTCCTAATTTCTAATTCCTAATTCCTAATTAAACATTTCACATTAAACATTAAACATTACCAGTAATGTCTCTATATAGTTCAGCAGTAAAAAGACCGGTGATGACAACACTTTGTTTCGTCACTGTAATAATACTCGGTCTCTTCTCTCTGGCGAAACTCCCTATCGACCTTTATCCGGATATTGATACCAATACCATAATGGTCATTACGATGTATCCGGGAGCATCCGCCAAAGATATAGAACAGAATGTAACCAAGCCGCTTGAAAATGCTCTCAATTCTGTTGAGCATCTGAAACACATAACCTCAACTTCAAGGGAAAACACGTCAGTCATAACTCTAGAATTTGAATACGGCTACGACATAGACGTGCTTACAAATGATGTGCGCGACAAACTCGACATGGTCAAATCGCAGCTTCCGGATGACTCGGAAAACCCGATTATCTTCAAATTCTCCACAGATATGATCCCAATATGCCTCCTATCTGTGCAGGCAAACGAAAGTATGCCGGGACTTTATAAAATTCTCGACGACAATGTCGCCAACCCCCTCGCGCGTGTTGATGGTGTCGGATCGGTGTCAATCTCCGGTGCTCCCAAACGAGAGATTCATGTATATGTCGATCCCAATAGACTCGAGGCATACAATCTGTCGGTGGAGCAGATAGCTTCCGTAATCGGAGCTGAAAACCGCAATGTGCCCGGCGGATCATTCGATATCGGCTCAAACACATATGCATTACGCGTACAGGGAGAGTTTGAGGAAACCTCTCAAATGGAAAAGATTCCGGTTGGAAGTTTCCAAGGCAAAATCGTATATCTCAGCGATGTTGCAAAAGTAGTTGACAGCCTTGAGGAACGCACCCAGCAGACATACAACGATGGCAAGGAAGGTGCGATGATCGTTATCCAGAAACAAAGCGGTGCCAACTCGGTAGAAATTTCAAACAAGGTCATGAAGATGCTTCCTTCTCTTCAGAAGAATCTTCCTTCCGATGTAAAGATCGGAGTGATTGTTGATACCTCCGACAATATCCGTAACACAATATCTGCCCTCGTAGAGACTGTGCTTTACGCCCTGCTTTTTGTGATGATCGTTGTATTCCTCTTCCTCGGACGCTGGAGAGCCACCCTGATCATCGTCATCACGATCCCGGTATCTCTGATTGCTTCGTTCATTTACCTCTTCGCCACAGGCAACACCTTGAATATTGTATCGCTGTCTGCCTTATCCATTTCTATTGGTATGGTTGTGGACGATGCGATTGTGGTGCTTGAAAATGTCACTACTCACATCGAACGTGGGGCAGACCCGAAACAGGCGGCAGTGCACGGCACAAATGAGGTCGCAATCTCTGTTATCGCTTCCACTCTGACACTTATAGCGGTGTTCTTCCCTCTTACACTCGTAACTGGCATGACTGGAGTGCTCTTCCGCCAGCTCGGATGGATGGTGACTATTATGATGATAATTTCAACAACCTGTGCCCTCTCACTCACCCCGATGCTCTGTAGCCAGTGGTTAAGACTGAAAGGGAAAGCAACTGACGGCAATAAGAAAAACTGGTATTCATATGTTGAACGAGCTCTCGACAAATTCGACAATGGATATGCCGGACTTCTCGGCAAGGTAGTGACCCACAGAGCTGTGACCATCGTTATATGTCTTGGTATTTTTGCGGGTTCAATATTTCTTTTGAGATTTGTGGGAACAGAATTCTTCCCAACTCAGGATAACGGTCGAATCGGTGTCAACCTCGAATTACCAATCGGCTCAAGAGTTGAAGAAGCACAAGAAGTCATGGTCAGACTTGACTCCCTATGGAGAGCAAAATATCCGGAAATAACAGTAATGAACTATACTGTCGGACCGGCAAGTGCCGACAACACGTTCGCTTCATTGTCGGATAACGGTCCACACATCATCTCAATGAACATACGTCTTCAGGATCCTGGCGACCGCAAACGAGGCATTCGTGAAATCGCTGACGAAATGCGTAAAGATATTAATCAAGGATTCCCTGAATTCAAAAAAGCGCAAGTAAATGTCGGTGGTGGACGAGGAGCCGGCATGGGTGGTCAGAGCACCGTCGACTTCGAGATATACGGATATGATTTTGAAGAAACCGACAAAGTGGCGCAGGAACTCAAGCAGATTCTCTCTGGAATCGAAGGCACCGCCGACATAACAATCTCAAGATCCGATTACCAGCCGGAATATCAGGTTGATTTCGACCGCGAGAAACTTTCGATGTATGGCATAAACCTTCAGACAGCTGCCTTCTATCTGCGCAACCGAATCAATGGCTCCACCGCCTCCCAATTCCGTGAAGATGGAGAAGAATATGATATCAAGGTGATGTATGCGCCCGAACACCGCACAAGCATTGAGGATATCGAAAACATCGTCATCTATTCCAATCAGGGAAAGGGAATCAGGCTTAAGGAACTCGGAACTGTTGTGGAGCGCTTCACGCCTCCTACAATTGAACGAAAGGACCGCGAACGTATAATCACCGTATCTGCCGTTGTTGACGGAGCACCGATGAGTGAGGTCGTTGCCTCGGCAGAAGCAGAAATGGCAAATATGCATCTCCCCTCGGGAGTTACAATCCAGATAGCGGGAAGCTACGAAGACCAGCAGGATTCTTTCAGCGATCTCCTTATGCTTGGAGTCCTGATAATTATTCTTGTATACATAGTGATGGCTGCTCAGTTTGAATCTCTAACATATCCAGCAATCATCATGACATCACTGCTCTTCGCCTTTTCCGGAGTATTCCTTATACTCTGGCTGACAGGACACACGCTCAACATCATGTCTATGATCGGAGCTATCATGCTTATAGGTATTGTTGTGAAGAACGGTATCGTGCTCATCGACTATATCACGCTTAACCGCGAACGTGGAATGTCTATCCGCAAAGCAGTGATCGATGGTGGTCGCTCGCGTCTGCGTCCTGTTGTCATGACCACACTCACCACCATCCTCGGTATGGTGCCGATGGCTGTCGGTACCGGTCAGGGAGCTGAGATGTGGCGCCCGATGGGTACTGCCGTGATTGGCGGTCTGACATTCTCCACGGTGCTCACACTCCTCTTCGTGCCTGTGCTCTACTGCGTATTCGCCGGCAACGGAGTGAAAAGAAACCGTCGCAAGCTCCGCGCAAAACACTCGAAATAAAATCACCCTCCTCTCTCCTCTCCATTCCCATATAGCCCCATCCAGCCCTATATCACCACATAACCCCATATAGGGTCAAAAAAAGAAAAAAAATGAAAGCAATATTCATCTCATATGACCAGGCACATCACGAAAAAATCATCGATGTGCTCACCCGCATGTCTTGCCGAGGCTTCACAGCCTTCGGCGAGGTGCAGGGTCGCGGAAGCAAAACCGGAGATCCGCATTATGGCACCCACGCATGGCCGTCGCTGGCTTCCGCCATCCTCACATTTGTGGAAGACGACCGCGTAGAACCGGTGCTCCGACATCTCAAAGAGCTTGATGAGAACAAACCGCTCCTTGGGCTCCGCGCCTTTGTCTGGGACACAATCGCCACAATCTGATTGCGCACCATGACAATATATTTTTACAATAAAGAAATTAATCCTTATGGTAGAAGATTAATCCCTATAGAAGAATTTTAATCTTTATTGTAAACCTGGTGATAAAATTTAATTCCCTTAAATTCTCTTCAACTGTTGCAAAAGTTACAAAATATTTGTAACTTTGCAACAGTTTCGCGCACGTGGCGTAATTGGTAGCCGCGCTAGACTTAGGATCTAGTGTCTAACGACGTGGGGGTTCGAGTCCCTTCGTGCGCACAAACAGGAGAGCATATTATTGAAAATCAATAATATGCTCTCCTGCTTTCAAATACTGTGTTGAGGGCGCAAGCCCGAAATCCGGATCAGCGGATTTTCGGAATCGAATCTAGAGTCTGCGTTAGCTCTGATTCTCCATGCCCGCAATTAGCCCCGAAATCTCTATTTATATTATCTTTTCGAGGGTTTTCATCGCTCCTTTCTCTCGAATGTCGTGGCTGAATTTATCATAGAGAGCCAGAAATTCTGAAGATCCTTTCAAGTCCACTCCTCCGAATGCTGAAAGAGAAAGGAAATCCTCAGGATTGTCGGATTCGATAAGCTGTTTGTCATCAAACGTAAGCCAGGGCTCTGACGGCTCAAATTCTTCACCGTTATCATCTGTGTGATATTTCAGATAATCGCGATAAACGGCTATAAGATACGCCATTCGGGTCAGATCCTTTCCATGCCGTATCATTTTAGCAAGATTCGGCATAATATATACCGGAAATTTCGAAATTCCGTCAAAGCAAAGCCGGGCAATCTGATCGCTTACAGAGCGATTGCCAAACCTCTCTATCAATTTCTCTTTGTATTCTTCGAGATCGATGTTGCCCGGTGCCGGAACATACGGAGTTATATCCTTATCCATAAAATCACGCACAAACGCCACAATCCGTCGGTCATGCATAGCGTCATCCACTTTTCTATATCCTGCAAGAAAAGATGGATATGAAAGCAAGGTATGCGAAGCATTAAGGAGACTGAGTTTCATATTCTCGTAAGCTGAGACATCATCGGTAAATTCAACACCTACTGCCTCCCATTGGGGGCGACCTGCCACAAACTTGTCTTCAATAACCCACTGAATGAAATCCTCACAATAAACCGGTGCCTTGTCATCTGTGCCGTTTTTCTTGTTAAGCCGGTCTATATCGGAGGGTAAAGTTGCAGGTGTGATACGGTCAACCATACTGTTCGGAAAAGAAACATTCTTTTCTGCCCATCCTGCTAATTCCTCATCCTGGGCACGAAAAAAGCTCATAAACGCTTTTCGGGCAGTGTCTCCATTATGCTGAAGATTGTCGCACGTAAGAATGGTCACTCCGCCGATACCCTTATCCCTGCGTCTACGCAAACCCTCAGCCACATATCCGAAAACTGTTACGGGATTCTGAGGATTATTCAGATCATGCTCAACCCCTTCATTTGAAAACATAAATTCTCCACTCGCTTTATTAATGTTATACCCACCTTCCGTTATTGTCATTGATACGATTCTAATACTCTTATCGGCGACAAGATCCAAAATACATTCTGGATCCTCTTGTGCCCACACAACATCCTTAAGAGAACCAATTTTCAAAGTCTTGTCATCGCCGTCACAGCCACACAAAGTCAGTGAGTATTCACCCTTCTGCTGTTTAAGGGCACGATAAAGGCGTTCATCGGAAGGGAGCAACATTGCACCGATTATTCCCCAGCAATGCTGCAAAGGATCTTTGCCAAGCAACTCATTAGTATAAAATTCTTCGTGGGCACGATGGAAATTACCCACACCAAAATGAAGAATACCCGGCGTCACATTCTCTCTATCGTAGCCGGGTGTAATTACATTAGCAGTTTTCATATATCGTTTCAATTATCAAATTCGTTGAATCGTTTCAATTGTCAAATTCGTTTACCCTTTTAATTACCAAATCTTTATCCACTTCATAAAGACGAGGGATTCCTGAAGAGGCAAAGAGGTTATATATTCGTCTGTCTGTTTGGGCAGAATAAGGCATAGTGAAATGGTTTTCATTCCAAAATTTAGCCACTGACGCCGCCCCCTCCTCTCGGGATATGCATATAAAGCGAATCGGTCTGTTCTGCAGAATGCATTCATCGTAAAGTTTCTGAATTTCCGGTAATTCGCGACGACAATCTCCGCAAGAAGTGTTGAAAAAAACGATCACACTCTCCAAGCCGCGCAACGATTCGGTTGTGACCATATCGCCATTATTGAGGGTAATCTCAAACTCAGGCAATCTGTCACCGACCTGTAGTGACCATACCGGCTCCTCACGTTCATTGACACACCCAGTAAACGCGACCATCACCAACCCCATCAATATTTCTAAAAATCCTTTCATACAGTCCTCTTCTTCCCATCCCCCATGCAGCCCCATCACACCCTATATCGCCCCATATCACCCCATATCCTAAACGCAAAATTCGCATAAATTGATATAATATCTTCATGCGATTTAGTTGGAAATACCCACGGGAGTCCCGTGGGTATTCACACTCGACTACTGCCGCTAAGGCGGACATCCCGACTTAACTATACTTTAACTCTAACACTAATTAATTGGCGGCAGCATCGAGACCGCATACATCATTATCAATTGAACTATCTTTTGAATCTTCAATACTATTTTTTGAATCAGGCACAGCGGGCTTAACAAGTTTGATAAGCACAAAAGCTGCTATTGGATGAAGCGCTCCCATGCAATAGAAAAGATATTCACCCATAGTCGACATCAACGAACCGACTATAAGATTAAAGCCGGCAGCCCCAACCGCACCTGCACCGCAGGCAATACCTATCACCGAAGCCACGTTCTTAACCGGGAAAGATTCTGCCACTACAACCCCGATATTATATAGCCACACAAGGCAGACAAACGCCACAATAGCGAACACTGCTGTGATCAGACCGAGGCGTACGGAAAACGCCACCCCCTCCCAATGGCTTAACATGGGCACAAGGGCTATTATAGGAGCGACACACGCAGAGAGACTCATCACAACCTTACGTGACCTCAGTGAGTTCCATCCTCGCGACACCAATCTGTCGGAATAAGCCGAAGCCAACACTCCAAGCGTTGCGCCAACAAGAAACGGTATTCCACCTATATATTGTATCATATCAAGCGTCTCCTGCGTACCCATACCTTGCTCCACTCCAAGATTACGAAGATACCCTGGAAGCCAGAAATTTATAAAATACCACACCGGATCACTTACAAGGCGTATGAGTATCACACCCCATAGTGCACTGGTCCCAAACAGAGCACCGAGCTTGAAATAACGCTGGTTCTTTACTTTTGCCGTCGGTTCGTCAAGAGTCATTGCCAGGAACTCCGGTTGCGGTTTGCTATATACTATCCACCACAATCCCGCTATCGCGAGCCCAACAACTCCGGCAATAATGAAAACATCCTGCCATGGAAAATATCTCACCATCCATGCCACGGCAAGAGGGGCTGTCATTGTGCCTATTGAGCCGCCAGCCTGACAGAGAGCGTTGGCAGTAGCCCGTGTCTTCTTTTCAAACCATAGCGTTACAGCCACAATCTGACCCGTAAATATAGTCGGTTCGGCAAGACCGAGAATGCCACGACATGCCGCAAACTGATATACATCCTGCGACAAACCGCCACCGATACAGGCAAGCGACCACGCCGCGATACCTCCAAACATTACCGGCTTTGGACCAAACTTATCCACAAGTATTCCTGAAACCGGATACATTATCGCATAGCAGATCAGGAACACATTGAGAATCCATGCAAATTCGATATCTCCGATATTGAAATGACCGAGAATCTCAGGTTTTAAAATCGAAAGCAACTGCCTATCAAGATAATTGCAGACGATCGCCACAACAATTGTCGCGACTATTACCCACCTCCGGGTGTAAGGATTCTGATTTCGTAACATATGAGTATTAATTTTAGGTCAACAGCATTATGGCTTCAAAATAAGTCATTTTGACATGTTGCAAATTTATTGAAAAACGTTTGCACCTCAATTCCATTAATTCATCGTTAAAATAATTCCAACAGCATTAATATGCATACAACCAACATATAATAAACTAATTAGCCACCATATTTAACTAAATCTACAATAATCCTGATTTATCGGGTGCCCCGATAAGGTGAAAGGTTATAGGTAATAGGGTAAAGGTAAGTTGGCGCGCCTCAACAAACCGAGTCATGCCTATTCACCTTTAACCTATTCCCTTTCCCCTTTAACCTTTTTATCGGGCTGTGCCCGATAAACGCGGATTTGGTTTTTCAGCAAGTTTTGTTAATTTTGTCAGAAATTTAGAAAAACGATATGCGATTTATGAAAACTTATCTTCTTGCCGTAGCTGCAACCATGGCTTTGCCTGCATTTGGGCAATCAACCTACAAATCTACTCTTCCCCTGAAACCATCCAAGGACATCACTGTTGCCGGAACTGTGGAATGCGATGGAAAACCTGTTGCAAGTGTCTTAGTCTCCGATGGTTACGAGATCACCAAAACCGATAAGAAAGGCGCCTATTATCTTAAATCAGGAAAACAGAATCCTCAAGTGTTTATCATCTCTCCCTCCGGCTATGAACCTTGGAGCGAAGATGCCGTGCCGCAGTTCTGGGCAGATTTCACTGAGCCGGCTACACGGTATGAGCGTCTTGATTTCCGCCTCCGCAAACAAGACAACACCCGTCATGGCGTCCTGTTGGTTACTGACCAACATCTTCACGGCAAAAGACGCGACGAAGCGACATTCACAAAATATATGGATGTAATAAACCGCGAAGCAAACGCATTCAAGACAAAAGGTATCCCGGCTTATTCCATCGGACTGGGTGATATGAGTTATGACAACTATTGGTATGAGACAGGCGTAGACCTCTCGCGCACACGCGAAATCCTTAATGAGAACAAATGGCCGCTCCCTTTCTATAGTATTATGGGAAATCACGACTCCAACGGAGCCGTCTGTAAAGGAGATTCTACAGATTTCCTCTCCGCATTCAAATTCATGCAAACTTACGGACCAAGATATTTCTCTACCAATATCGGAGGAGTGCATTACGTAATGCTCGACAATATCTATTACATAAACGAACCTGCCAAAACACCCCAGAACGAAGGAATAAACGGCAAACGCAATTATAAAGAGCTTATCACTCCGGAACAACTCGACTGGCTCAAAAAAGACCTTTCATTCATCACCCCGGAAACTCCTGTCATAGTTGCCATGCATTGCCCCATGCACATATATAAAAAAGCTACGAAGGAGATACAGCTCCGTCCCGACGAGGAATCATCACTGCAACTAAAAGAAATCCTCAAACCATTCAAAAGGGTACATTTCGTTTCCGGACACACACATAAAAACGGTATTGTGCGCACTCAAAACGGCGACAACGAACTTATAGACCTCAACCTCGTCAGCACAAGCGGAAGCATCTGGTGGAACAGTTCTTTTAATCAGAAAAATCTTGCGCATGACGGCAATCCTGTTGGTTTTGAGGTAATGGAAATTGACGGCGACAAGATCGAATGGAGATTTGTACCATACGAGTATCCCGCCAACATGCAATATAAGGCATGGGATGTAAACACGTTAAAGAAGTTTTTCTCCACCGATACAGAAGCCTTGACCTTTCAGCGTCATCTTCCCAAATGGGGTAAATATGAGAAACTCCCCGACAACTCGGTTTTGATTCAGGTATGGGCATGGGACCCCAACGGAAAGTTGTCTGTTAGGGAAAACGGGAAAGAGCTTGCTGTCAAAGATGTCTGGGAAGTTCATCCGGATTACTATGCAATGACCGCAATCCAGAAAGGTGAATGGCAAGGAGATTACAAAAAAGGGTTGCGTGAGCCCAAGAAAGCAAGAATGTTTCTCGTAAAGGCATCATCGCCCGACACTCCTCTCGAAATCAGCTACACAGATGCCTTCGGTAGAACCGATAGCCGCACCTTCTCGCGCCCTCACTTCTTCGAAAGCAACCCCCTCCCCGACTCGGTTGAGTGAAGGCACCCGCGGTGCCCCGTATGTCCTCTCTGCCATAGCCTCTGAAATTAACAGATTGTTGCGATATTAACACGAAAATGTTAAATCTTTAAATTTGTCACTAATGTAAAACGTTTGTGTAATTATCACATATTGCCATATTAATTATTTAATCATTAATACGTTACACCAAACATAAAAGAGTAAACCTATTTTATCGATTCATCAATGCCGAAAATTTGAGTTTTCATTGATCTATTTTTGCATCGGTTAACCTTAGGAAAAGTCACAAAAGACCTCTTTCCGAAGAGACAGTTTTATTTAAAACGTCTCTAAGAAACTGTTTAAATTTATTTTCGAGGAAGTTTGGGAGGGATTTTTGAGCTGATTCCGCGAGTTGAGAAAGGAGAAACCTGTCGGTTTCGACTGCCGAAACTTGGCAGAAGCAGCCAAAAAGAACCTCAAAATTCCCGAAAGAATCTCTAAAATAAAATTTTCGTAATAAATTTAAACAGTTTCTAACATCAAAATAGAATCAACACCAATAACAAACTCAAATCAAGAGCTTATGAACAGAATTGCTCTATTTTTGATTTCGATATTTCTGCTTGCGCTGCCGGCAGTGGCACAACAGCAGAATATCAACGGAATCGTAACCGACTCATCTGGAGAGCCTCTTATCGGTGCCACAATTATGGTTAAAGGCGCTAAGACAGCTGCTTTTACTGATATTGACGGCAAGTTCTCAATCAAAGCCAAGGCAGGAGATACTCTTCAAGTATCCTACGTAGGATTCCAGAAACAGGATATAAAGGTCGGATCCGCCAGCAACATTACAATTGTCATGAAAGAAGAGGCCAACACCCTTGATGAAATGGTGGTGGTTGGCTATGGCACAATGAAGAAAGCCGATTTGACAGGAGCTGTCACCAACGTATCCGGCAACAAACTTGAGGATATGCGTGCCGCTTCCGTGTCACAATCGCTTCAAGGATCAATGCCGGGTCTTTACGTAAGCCGCAGTAGCGGTATGCCGGGAGCGACAGCTACAATTCGAGTGCGAGGAATAACCACAATCGGAGACTCTGATCCATTAGTTATTGTGGATGGTATTCCAGACTCAATGGAATCTGTCAATTCATCAGACATCGAAAGCATTTCTGTGCTCAAAGACGCAGCATCCGCTTCAATTTATGGAGCGCGAGCAGCCGCCGGCGTGATTCTCATCACCACTAAAAAGGCAAAGGAAGGCAAAGCCAAAGTCGAATACCAAGGCACAGCCGGTTTCATTCAAGCCACAGAGACTCCCAAACCTGTAGGTGCCATCGACTACATGAATCTTTACAATGAGCTGAAATGGAACGATGGTGGCAACCTTGAGGGTCAGGAGCATAGTGTATATGAGAAAGACTTCATCGATTCTTATATGCAGAATCATCTGGAAAATCCGGATGCTTATCCCATCACTGATTGGCGCAAGGTATTGATGCGCAACACAGCCCCTACCACCAAACATGATCTCAAAGTATCATACGGGAATAAGGTTGTGCAAACAAAAGTATCTTTAGGCTATGAATACACGGAAGCACTTTACAAAGGTCGCGACTACCAGCGTCTCACTGCCCGCGTAAACAACAATTTCAAAGTCACCAGATGGCTGACATTCGGTCTTGACGCATATTACCGCAGAGGCATCACTCGTCAGCCTCAGCTAAATCCTCTCTCCTCAATGCTCTATATGTCTCCAATTGATGCTGCCGTATGGCAAAATGGCACATATGCTGATGGTCATAACGGAGAGAACCCGCTTGCAGCCTTAAATGAAGGAGGAAAGAACAACCAATGGACAGATCGCTTCGGAGCTAAGCTCTCTGTGATCATTACTCCGATTGAAGGATTATCCATAAGCGGTATCTGGGCACCGGGAATGCTATTCACACGACAGAAATCTTATCGCAGAAAGGTGAATTATTTCACAGCTGACAATCCCGATGATCCCGCAGGATTCGCAAAAGGATATGAACTAAACAAACTCACGGAAGACAGAGATATAAATACCTGGGGCACCAAACAGCTTTTTATCAACTACAACAAGACTTTCGCTGAAGACCACCGCACTGATTTCATGGTAGGTTATGAAGATTATGAAGCAAGCAGCAATACCCTTGAAGCTTCATCTAATGACATGGCGATGTCAGATTACTTCTATCTTACCAATGCCAATTCCAACGATCTTGGAGTTGACGGAAATGAAAGCCAGAATGCCTATCGTTCCATATTCGGTCGTATCAATTATGCCTACAAAGGACGCTACCTGGCACAGTTCAATGCCCGCTGGGACAGATCTTCACGTTTTGCAAAGAAATATCGCACAGGCTTCTTCCCTTCAGCTTCAGTTGGCTGGGTAGTAAGCGAAGAAAATTTCCTTCGCGACATTGACCCGAGGATTCTCACTTTCCTCAAGATTCGCGGATCTTACGGAACTCTCGGAAATGAGCGTATCGGCAACAATTATCCTTATCAGGCGAACATGACATTCGCTCACCCGGTAATGGTAAATTCCAAAGGTGAACTGGTGTCTGTCCTCACGGCATCACAGCGTGATTATAACATCCCGGATATTACATGGGAAACCACCCATAGCTGGGACGTAGGTCTTGATGCCACATTCCTTAACTCGCGCCTCAACCTCACTTTCGACTGGTATTGGAAAAAAACAAAAGACATGCTTCTCTCCATTCAGCTTCCTGTATTCATGGGATATGATAATCCGAAACAGAATGCCGGCGACATGTCAACCAAAGGTTGGGATCTTCAACTCGGATGGCATGATAACGTAGGAGACTTCAATTATTCTATCAACTTCAATATCTCCGACTATCGTTCAGTTATGGGCAAAATGTCCGGAACCGTACTCGACTCAGGAGGACATATAACTCGCGAAGGAGATGAATACAACGCATGGTATGGTTATGTATCCAATGGACTTTATCAGAGCGACGAAGACCTTGCCAACAGTCCGGTGCTCAATGCCAATGTTAAACCCGGCGACATAAAATATGTGGATGTAAGCGGTTCGGAAGGAATGCCCGATGGAGTGATCAGTTCACAATATGACCGTGTCGTTCTCGGCTCATCCCAACCACGTCTGATATATGGTGCTCAACTCTCTTTCGGATGGAAGGGAATCGAACTCTCCGCAGCCTTCAATGGCATCGGCAAACAGAACGTAATGATGACACGCGCAATGATGTATCAGAGACATGCTGCCGGCTGGACACAGTTCACAGGAGAAGTAATCGGGACTTCTTGGAGTCACTACAATACTCCGGAACAGAATCTTGCCGCAAAATATCCGCGTCTCTCGGACATGGCTATTGATGGTGGCAACAATTCCCAGACCACTGATTTCTGGATGTTCAACGGCGGTTATTTCCGATGCAAGAACATCACACTTGGATACTCCTTCCAACCCAATATTCTTAAAAAGATGCGTCTGAATGGTCTCCGCGTGTTTGCATCGGTTTCAGATCCATTCTCTATTGACAAATATCCTCAGGGATGGGATCCCGAAACTGTCGGAAGCGCATCAAGTTATATTGCCCGCACATGGAACTTCGGAGTCGCCGTTTCTTTCTAACACAATAATTCAAACAGATTCATCATGAAAAAGTATCTATATATATTGATGTTGGCATTTGCCATCGGCTTTACAAGTTGCGCAGATCTTGACCTTAATCCGCCGGCAGACGCATCCACAGAAACATGGTATTCATCGGTAGAAGAATTTGAATTTGCATGTAATGACCTCTATCGCGGAGATCTCTGGCATTGGGAATTCAACCGTCTTTGGCACACCGACCGATGGACCGACGACTGGGATCAGCAAGGTCATGGTTATGAATGGTCTACAGGTGCACTTATGCCTACGACCGGATACGTAAAAGCGACATGGCTACGCACATACAAGGGCATTACGCGATGCAACGCTGTGATAGCTAACGTAGCAAAACAACGAGGCAAGTTAAGTGACAAACAACTTGACAAATTCGAGGGAGAGGCTCGTTTCTTCCGTGCTTGTTTCTATTCCTACCTGATATTCCTTTATGGAGATTGTCCGTATTATACGGATTATATAACTATAGAACAGGCATATGCCATGGGACGTACTCCCAAAAGCGAAATTCTTGGTCATATATATGAAGATTTTGATAAAGCAATCGAACTTCTTCCCGAAAGCAACGATGGTAACGTCAGAGTAATCAGCAGCACAGCAATGGCATTTAAAGCGCGTACAGCATCCTGGATGCTTGATTATCCAGTAGCAGCTGCCGCCGCAAAAGATTGTATTGAATCCAAAGCGTACTCGCTTGATACCAATTTTGAGAGTATGTTCCTGCTGAAAACACATACATCACCTGAATTTGTTTTCACAATCCCTCGTTCCCGTGAGCTTCACGATGATAAAATATCCCTAAGTTCTTTCCTCCCGAGAAACAATAAAGGGAAATCACTTGCTGTTCCATCTCTTGAACTATTCTGTGCTTTTCTTTGTGATGACGGTCTTCCTATTGATAAATCACCGAAGTTTGATCGCCAAAATCCTTTCAAAAACAGAGATCCTCGTCTTGGGTATACAACAGTAGAATTCGGAACAGAATTCTTAGGCGTAGAATGGGATCCTTCAAAGAATAAAGTTCAGAATTATACGACCGGGAAATCAATCAACAATAATGATTCCCAGCTTGTGCAAAGCCTTGCCTCTTGGACCGGTCTAATTCTGAAAAAAGGTATCGACGAAGATTATCTTGTTGACCTTAAAGGTGACCCCGACTGCATAGTAATGCGTTACGCAGATGTACTATTAATGTATGCGGAGGCAAAAATCGAAATGAACGATATTGATCAGAGCGTCCTTGACGCAATCAATGATGTTCGCGCCCGAGCATATAAAACCACCAGAGCTAACACATCCAAATATCCGGCTGTCACGGAGACAAATCAAGACAAACTGCGCTTTATCCTCCGTAGCGAACGCCGCATGGAATTTGCATGGGAAAACCGCAGATGGTTCGACTTGGTGCGCTGGAGACTTTGTGACATAGCCATCAACCGACCAGTAATTGACCTCCCGGCAAAAGCGCAGTTGCAAAAGAACATTAAGAACGGAGATTATTATTTCCCATCAGATGCTCTTCCCGTAATTGAAGACAATGGTCTTGTAAATCTCCAGCCGTTGGTTGATTCCAAAGCCAAGTTCCGTAAGACCATGGAAAGAAAATTCGATGCATCCAAAGGATATCTGCTTCCGTTGCCAATCGAAGATGTAATGTTGATCCCGGGCATGACCCAGAATCCCGGATATTAATAAGCAGGAAAATATAAACCATATTTATCAACGAGATGAAGGGTTAAAACCCTTCATCTCATAATCCAAAATTTTATGAATATAAAAACTACTTTTTTGGGGTTTGTCGCAATCATGGCACTCCCGGTAATGGCGATTACTCCTAACGGAGCCGGCGTGTATGAAATCTCAAACGCTCAGGAGCTTGAAGAATTCGCAGCCATAGTAAATGGAGGCAACAACACCGCAAGCGCAGTGCTTACAGCTGACATTGATATGGATAAAGTCACACACACTCCTATCGGCAACTCGAAACAGACTGCCTTCAAAGGCTCATGGGATGGTCAGTTCCATACAATCTCATGCCTCAACATGGAGGTGGAAGGTGGCACAAACCTTGCTCTCTTTGGCTACGCAGGTGTAGGAGCAAAGATTAAAAATACAATTATCGATGACCTCTCCACATTCTTCGGAGAAGATAAATGCGCCGCTTTCGTAGGGCAGTGCACAGACGCAGAAGAAGGTGTAGCTGAATTCACATGCCTTGGGACACATGCCGCAGTCCATGCATATAGTGCGGATTCCGGCAAAGGTCGCGCTTCAGCACTTGTAGGGCCATCAGATGGGAATGTTGCCTATAAATTCACCAACTGCTATAACCAGGGTGAAGTAAGAGGTGTCACTGTTGGCGGCATGTCTTGCTATGCCCCGAAAGCAAACTGCTCAGGTTGCTACACGGTCACAAATGTGAAGAAACAGGCAAGCCCCGATGTAAAAGCCGGTAACCCCGGTAAGGTAGGCACAGTTCTTGTAGCAGGTGTTGAAGACCACATGGGAGACTGGGGTTATAATTTCTTCTTTGGAGGATCCGCTTCTAATCCCACCGTATTCTATCCAGAAATAGTAAATTCAAATGTTAAATGGACAGACTATTCAGCTCCCGCAACTGCTGACAACTACGGTGTCTATAAAGTGCTGGAAGAAACTTGGGCATCCACAGGTGCCATGTGCTGGTTCCTGAATAATTGTTCGGACGTTGATCCTGTATGGGGACAAAATCTTGAGGAAATGGAGTTGTATCCCACATTCGTTCCCGGCAGCCCAGTAGTTTCTAAAAAAGCTGATGTTTTTGAATTCGAAAATACAGGTAAGAAAACTGAATCAGGTGTGAATGAGATTGCAACTGATCTCCCTGAAAGTCTCAAAGGCATTTATACTATCCAGGGCGTAAAGGTTAATGAAGCTACCACCCCCGGTCTCTATATCATCAACGGCAAGAAAGTATTGATTAAATAAAAACACTCAGAGGGGGCGGGAGCTCCTGCCCCCTCTCACTTAAACCACATCCCGATGAAAACAAGATTATGTATCATATTTTCTTCCTTGATATTTGCAACAACTCATATTAACGCAGGTGTTGACAAAAACATTCCCGACAAGGAGGGGATGAGCCTGAAGGGTGTGGTGTATTGCGATGATGAGCCGGTTGAAGGCGCACAGGTATCAGACGGAATCAACGTTACTCTCACTGATGCCAACGGATGGTATTATCTGCCTTCGATGAAGGAATGCGGGCATGTGTTTGTATGCAATCCCAAGGGTTACAAATACATCTTCCACGCAAAATATCCTGATTTCTATAAAAGCATCGACTCTGGCAAACCTTCTGTTGTGGAACAGAACGATTTCGAGCTGGAGAGAGACGACGCGACAGAACACACAATACTTCTTCTCGCCGACATTCAGATGTGCGGACGCAACAAAGATATGAAGCAGTATGAAGACCATGCTGTTAAAGATATAAACACCTGCATATCAACAGCCAGATCCAATGGTCAGGACACTTATGTGATAACATTAGGCGACCAATCTTACAACACTTACTGGGATTCTTTCAACATCAGGATTCCGGAGATTCACGAAAGCATGAACCTTCTCAATCCGGATGCCATATTCAACTGCATGGGAAACCATGACAACAATGCAAAAATAGCGGGTGACTGGGAAGCCTCTGCCAACTATAGAGATCAGTGGGGACCCACGTATTATTCTTTTAATATAGGTGATGTGCATTATGTTGTGCTTGATAATATTGAATTTACCAACGCCGATTGCAACAACAGCTACGATTGCAACATAACCACACAGATTATAAAATGGCTTCGCAAAGATCTTGCCAATGTGAATAAAGATACGCCGCTCGTGATTTGCATGCACGCTCCTCTGTTCGCACGTCCGCAATGCACAATACCCGATGTGCCCGATGCAATCAAATATCGATATGACTACGGCAGCACATTCTATAATAGCGTCAAAGGATTCCGGGATGTGCGCATATTTACAGGTCATGCACACACCAACTACACCGCTTCAAAAGGTAACATCACGGAATATAACGTTGGGGCTGTTGGTGGCAACCTTTGGTGGACAGGCTATTTTGTAGACGGCAACATCGTATGCACTGACGGCACCCCGGGAGGCTATCGTGTTCTTGAAACATTCGGCAAAGATCTGAAAACATACTATAAAAGTATTGGATTCGATAAAGATTATCAGTTCCGATGCTATGACCTGAACAAATGTCATATCACAGCAGCCAGATTTGCTCCTTCTTATAAGAATCCTGCAGATATTGACACATGGCTCGCCAAGGGATATGGATTCGATGGATCAGAGTATAATGAAGACGGCACTCCGAAAATACCCAACAGGGTTCTGATAAATGTATTCTCCTATGATCCTTCATGGAAAGTGGAGGTTATTGAAGATGGCGAGTCTCTTGAAGTATCGCGTATCAGCGGCTATGATCCCTTCTCTATGATTTCAGATGGTTGTCAGAGATTCGAAAAAACGGGGCATAACAATTCCGGAAATCCGACAATGAATTCCCATCTTTTCCTGACAACGGCAAAACATGCCACCTCACCTCTCACAATCAAGGTCACTGACGCATACGGCAACGTTCATACACAGATAATGGAACGCCCGAGACAGTTCTCGATCTCCGAATACACTTCTGATAAAGAATCGAGTTCTGTTATTTCAATAGAAACTGACGATACTGAATACCAAACTGAGTATTATGACATTACCGGCATGAGGATAACAAATCCCGGCAAAGGACTTTATGTAATGAAAAAGGGAACAACAACTTCAAAAATATTAATAAAATAAAAACATATGGAACTGCTAAAAACGCTTGCATTTACATTAACAGGGATCCTATCTGCCGGCTTCGCCGGATGTTCTGATAACGAAGAGAACATCATTCGCCCTGTAATTCCCACAGGTCCGGAGACCGAACCTGCCGTTGGCGAAGTTATGCCGGGCTGGAGAGAAGGATATTTTGAGATACACTCCATTAGTTCGGGACGAGGTGAAGCAAACCTCTACATCTATCCAGATGGGACGTCATTGCTTATAGACGCTGCAGGCTCCCTCGTAACGCAGCAGATATGCGATGACAAGAGCGCGGGAGGCGTCACTCCTGCTCGTCCCGGATGGCACATTTCCAGCACTGATGTCATAGCCGATTACATAACACATTACAATCCGAGAGGTGCCAACGTGGATTATTATCTTAATTCACACTTCCATGAAGACCATATGGGATCATGGCCTGAAAAATATGATGAATATGCAGACTTTCCCAAACATCCGCAGGGCAACTTCTATCTAAACGGAATTGCCGGGCTCGGAACAAAAATTAAATTCGACAAAATCATAGATAGGGGATATACCCTCCCTGTGACAATGGGCACGGAAGACCGCATCAAGGATTACCAACGTTTCCTTAAATGGACAATGTCCACTAACGGCACAGTGTATGAAAAGGCTCTTCCCGGTCATGACGACCAGATTGTGATGAAATACAATCCGGGGAAATATCCCCAGTTCAAAACCCGTATTCTCTGCGCAAGTGGTTATGCATGGACAGGAAACGGGACCGAAATCCGACGCACTATCCCCGTCTTAAGAGAAGAAATCACAAAAGTATCTCCCGATGAAAATATTTATAGTGTGGCTTTGCAAATAGATTACGGCAACTTCAACCTATATACAGCCGGAGATCTACAGCATGAGCATCGCACAGGTTATGAATGGATGGATGCGGAAGAACAGATTGTTCCTGTTGTCAGCGAAGTGGAAGTCATGAAGGCAAGCCATCATGGATCTACAAACGCCAACAGCGTGAACCTTATAAACAAACTGCGTCCTCAGACGGTATGGGTAAATCCCTGGAGAACGGAACAGCCTGGTGCACCGGCGGTGCAGAGAATGGTCAATGCCAATCCTGATGTTAATATTTTCTGCACAAACATAGATGAAGGAAGCAAGGCACCTCTCGCCCCTTATGCGGATAATTTCAAATGCTGGAACGGTCATGTAGTGATGCGCGTTTATCCAGATGGTCATTACATGGTCTATGTTCTTGACGACAATGACCAGAACTATAAGGTGAAGTCTATTTTCGGACCTTACCAAAGTAAATAAATCAAGAAGCGATATATACAATTCAAGAATGTAAAGGTTAAAATAGGTCCATCCTTTACGAAATACGGTAAAAGAGTTATCGTAAAAAAGATTGTTCAAGTGATTTGCTGAAAATATCCGCGGGCGATGTCCGCCTGCGGATATTCTTTTCAAACAGTTGTTAAACAATTTATTCGTGTATGAAAAAAATATTTACAATTTTAGCCATTGCGGCTTCCGTGCAGGGAGTATCTGCAGGCACGACAATAACACTGGGAAATGTTGAGCTAACTCTCGACACCATCTATCATGCAAAAATTGGACCCGGCATGACAAGAACACAACTGCATCTCAGCGGATCACAACCAATTGATGTGCACTATATCACCATTGACAGAAACTCAAAAGGCATATCATTTAGGGCAACGAGGGGCTCTTCTTCCAACGGATTGGAGAAAACATCTGAAATGGGTAAACGCATAACCGGGAATGGGATTGCTGCGATTGCCGGTATTAACGGTGATTTCTTTGACGTGACTAAAACTTATCCCGACGGGAGCATGCGTCCGAGAATGACAACATACACCACGATCATAGATGGAGAAATTCACCGCACAAGTCCACAAGGACACCAGTTTGTTGTAGATGCGTCAGGCAACCCTTGCATAACCTTGCTTGACTTCACAAAAGGTACTGTCAATTGCGGAGACCGGTCTGCATCTTTTGGGGGCGTAAACATTGAAAGCATCAATTATTCCGGTGACTCCGCTCCCGATAATGCAATAACCCTTTATACCGGGGAGGGTTGGAAATCAACATACCAATCGCAATATGAAGGAAATTGCGCTGAAATTGCAGCTGTTCCTCTTGATGATAATTTCCTTAACACCGGATCAATATGCCAATTCCGTATCAAAGGAACGGCTGAAACTTCAGGAAATATGACCATCCCTGAAAATGGATGCGTTCTTTTCGGCAGAGGTGCCGGGAAAACATTTATTGAATCCCTGGCAGAGGGAGATGTTGTTACCATAACCCCCCAAATACGTGATCAAGACGGGAAATCTTTTATCCCCATGCTTTCGGTAGGGGGTAATCCTCCGGTAGTATCAAAAGGGATTGCTCTTGAAAGCGATGGCACACGCCCGGATGCTGTCGATCTCCATCCCCGCACCGGAGTCGGAATCAGTAAAGATGGATCAAAAGTAATTTTCATGACAGTGGATGGTCGCGGAGTTTCAGTAGGAGTCACTACTCGACAGTTAGGCGATCTCCTTGTTCATGCCGGTGCTGAAGAAGGTTTGAATTTTGATGGAGGGGGCTCCTCCACCTGCTGGACTGCTCCATTCGGAGTGATAAACAAATGCAGCGACGCTTCCGGAGAAAGAACTGTCGCCAACTCTCTTTTCGCAGTGGCTGAAGGAAACATTGAAGATAATGAAATAGCGGAAATTCGGTTTGAAGGTTGGAGATATAATGTTATGCAGGGTGAAACACTGACTCCAACAATATATGGATACAATGCCGCCGGCATTCTCATCAATACAAATCTTAACGGGATTACACTCTCATGCCCTGAATCTCTTGGAACAACTGACAATGTTAAAAGGGAACTGACAGCATCGGGAACAAGCGGAATACTGACGGCTGAATATAATGGTTTGAAAGCACAGGTTATCGTAGATATAATTCCGGTAGATTTCAAAGAAATATCTTCCGAAGCATCAACGTGGTCAATAACTAAAACTCAAGTAAAAACTGCAGTCATCTCAAATAATAACAACGCTTTGGTTCTTGATTATCAGATGGGTCCCTCCGTCAGCAACCCATCCATCACTCTGAGGAATGCTCAGACAATAGAGGGAAAACCTATAGGAATGCGAATCGGGATTGCCTCGAAAACGTTGAAAGACACACAAATTTCAGTAGCAATAAAGGCTGCCAACGAATCCACTCCGAAAACGTTTGAAACAGAGGGACGAGACACTCCATTCTCTGAAATAATTAAATTTACGGATAAATTCGATCTTTCCGACGAAGCTATATACCCTTTAACATTCTCTTTCATATCAGTGAAACCTGCTGAAAAGAAAACAGAAACCGGACAGGTAACATTCTCAAGCATGGATTTCATTTATTCGAAATCAAGTGCAGTAGACGAAATTTCAGCAGATAACATCGATAATAATAACGTCACTGAGGAATGGTATTCCATCACCGGTCTGCGTATGAACTCGGCAAACCTCACTCCGGGGGTCTACATCCGCCGGAAGGGGTCTTCAACAAGCAAAATCCTCATTAAATAAACATTCAGTCTACTATACTTCCAATAAAATCTTAACATGAAATCTAAAAATCTAAAACATATATTGGTCTCCGCTCTGTTATTATGCAGTCTGCCGGGATATGCCCACAAGACAACGCCTGAATGGATTCGCAATGCCGTTTTCTATGATATATATCCAAGTTCCTTTATGGATTCTGATGGAAATGGCATAGGTGATATCCCTGGCATCATTTCCAAACTTGATTATGTGAAAAGTCTTGGTGTGGATGCCATCTGGATGAATCCCATATTCGAATCGGGATGGTTTGATGGTGGCTATGACATTAAGGATTACTTCAAAGTTGATCCACGCTTCGGATCAAACGCAGACGTGAAGCGTCTTGTTGAAGAGGCACACAAAAGAGGATTAAAAGTATGTCTTGATCTGGTTCCGGGACATTCCTCCAACCAGGCTGAATGGTTCATAAAATCTGCAACTGAAGGACCCGACGGACGATATGCCGATTATTACATCTTTTCAGACGTGATTTCAGCTAAAGACAGTGCAGACATCATTAAACGTCGGGCATTGGAAGATCCCGACAATTCAAAACTTGGTCCCTGGGTACCGACCGAAGAAGCGAAAACGGGGAAACCCCTTAACGGGAAATATCGCGGTAATTTTTACCTCAAAAACTATTATCCATGCCAGCCTGCCCTCAATTTCGGATATGCAAACCCGGATCCTTCCAAGCCATGGCAACAGCCGGTAAATGCTCCCGGACCTAAAGCCGTACGCCGTGAACTCAAAAACATCATGGCATACTGGTTTGATCTTGGCGTAGATGGTTTCCGAGTGGACATGGCTGCCTCTTTGGTCAAAAACGATAAAGACAAAAAAGAGACCATGAAGCTTTGGAAAGAAATGCGCGAATGGATAGACCGAGAATATCCCGGCAAAGTGCTTATCTCAGAATGGGGCGTACCGGAACAGGCTCTTCCTGCCGGATTCGATGTCGATTTTCTTCTCATACACCGCAGTCCGGGTTTCAAGCAACTCACGCGTGGATCAGTAAAAGATAAATCTGTCGGAGAGGATGCCTATTTCGTAAAAAATGGCAAAGGTGGCATTGACAAATTTATCGAAGAATACGGCAAGAAATACAGCGATACACGAGACTTCGGCTATATATCACTCTTTTCTGCTAATCATGATATAAATCGTCTGAATTCCGAAGGACGCGACACCCCAGATCAGATTAAGACATTCATGACATTCCTGTTGACAACCCCCTGCGTCCCATTCATCCATTATGGAGATGAAATAATGATGCGCAATGTCAAAGGACTTCCAAGTGTTGAGGGTTCACGGGAAGAGAGAAGCGGTACACGCACACCCATGCAATGGGACAACTCCCCTTCTGCCGGATTCTCATCTGCATCCCCCAAAAATCTATATCTTCCCATATTCACCGACAATGGCAAGCTCACAGTTGCAACGCAAGACAAGGATCCTAATTCAGTTTTGAATTTCGTTCGCGAGCTTATAAAAGTTCGCCATGAGCACCCTGCGTTGGCGAATGATGGCGACTGGCAGACCTTAAGCGACATCAACAATCCTTATCCCTGGATATATTCAAGGAACAATGGCAAAGACACATATGTGATTGCCCTTAATCCAGGTGAAAAGAAAGCTGAAGCGATTGTAGAGATTCCGGCAGCAAAAAGCCTGCAACCAATTCTCGTAAATGGCAAAGCCACCACATACATAACAAAGAAGGGCATCCGAATAAAACTCGCCGGCATCTCTTCCGCCATTTTCAAAATAAACAAATAAACTCAATCTTCACTTCAAAGCCATTACACATATCCTGTTTTGCAAAATACAATATTAACACCCAATATATTATTACAATGTTATATTGTTAGAATTATCAAAACAGGAGTGAATTGTAAGTGTTTCATGTGGCATATGTAGGGTATTAATCAAAAAATATCGCTAATTTTACTGATGTATGCCTGCATAAGTTGCACCACATACAAAACCATGAAACCATAACAACAATAATATTGAAAATGAAACATTTGAAGTTAACTTTAATCACCGCTGCATTGTTAGGAGTATCATGTGTCTACGCTCAATCCTCCTTTCGATCCAACTTACCGGTAAAACCCGGAAAAGGTGTAACAGTTGCAGGTACCGTCGAATGCGATGGCAAACCCGTGGCTGGAGTGGCAGTATCGGATGGATATGAAATAACAAAAACCGACAGGAAAGGGGCATATTATCTCAAATCGAAGAAACAGAATCCGCAAGTTTTCATCACATCTCCTTCCGGATATGAGGTCTGGAGAGATGATGTTGTGCCTCAGTTCTGGGCAGACTTCACAGAACCTGCCGATAAGTATGAACGTCATGATTTCCGCTTAAAAAAGGTTGACAATGAAAACCATGCTTTGATTGTTATAACTGATGTTCATCTCGCCAACCAACGTAATGACGTTGATATATTCTGCGGTCCCTACACAGACCATATCCGTCAGGAAGTAAACAAACTTAATGATGAGAATTTTCCGGTATATACACTCAATCTTGGAGATTCTTCATGGGATGGCTACTGGTTCGGTCACAATTATCCCGTGGGAAAATTCAGGGAGACTATGAACAAAGCAAACTATCCTACAGCTGTTTACAGCGTCATGGGCAACCATGACAATGATCCGAGTGTTGAAGCAGGGGAAAAAGCTGATTTCAAGGCATCTCTTCCCTATCAGAGAAGTCTTGGTCCGCGCTATTACTCTCAGAATATCGGTAACGTTCATTATATTTTTCTTGACAATATCCATTATAAGAATGATCCGGCTGGACAATTAACCTATACCGGTATTACCGGTAAGCGCAACTACACGGAAGATTACACCCCCGAGCAACTTGAATGGCTTAAGAAAGACCTTGCGGATGTCTCATATGACACTCCATTGATCATATCCATGCATGGACCGATGCTGCGATGGAAAGGCACTACCGGAAAATATAAAATACGAACCGATGAAAAAAGTTCTCGGGAACTCCTTGAAATCCTAAAACCATATAAAGAGGTGCACGCTTTGACAGGACATTCCCACAAACAATGTCTCGTCAGACTTCCGGAGGAAGAACAGAATTTTGCTGATCATAATATATCCGGAGCCTGCGGATCATGGTGGAAAACGAGATCAACCGGATTGAAAAATCTTTGCCCCGATGGCACACCTGTTGGTTATGAAGTTTTCAAAATCAATGGATCGGATATCAAATGGGAACACAGAACATTTGAATATGACCCTTCTCAGCAATTCTTCGCGTGGGATATGAATGGTGTAAAAGACTATTTTAAAAACAACGAAGAGATGAAGGCTTTCCTTACCATGTATCCTGAATGGACAGATTATAGTGATCTCCCCGACAATTACATCTATGTTAATTTATGGGCATGGGACAAAAAAGGAAAACTGAAAATCACTGAAAATGGGAAGGAACTCCCTGTAGAAATGGTTATTGAGGAAAATCCTCTTTACACGGCTTCATATATGGTACGCAACACAGTCTGGCTAAATGACTGGGACAAGAAAGGGTATCATGCCCCACGCAAATTCCAGTTATTCAGAGCCAAAGCATCCTCTTCAGATACTCCTGTAGAAATTAGTTGGACTGACTGTTTCGGGAAAGAGACTAAATCAATCCTCAAACGTCCGGCTCCTTTCACTCTTGAAACATTATAGGAAAATGAAAATATCCAGATTTGTCATAACTCTTCTTACGGTCTCGGTTTGTTTCGGGGCGACTGCGGTCACTGACTTAAGGAAAGAAATCGCCACCAATCCGGAAAGTGCTGCAGGACTATTCCGCCCATACCCTGCTGATAACGGAGGAAGAGTATCAAAGGCTCCTTCAGATTATCGTCCTTTTTACATCAGTCACTACGGCAGACATGGTTCCCGTTGGCTTAGCAGTGCCAAGGAATACATAAACGTTCTTGGACCTCTTGAAAAGGCAGCTTCTTCTGGTTCTTTGACCGAAAAGGGTAAACATCTCCATGAGATGGTGAAACAGGCGCGTGCCAATGCACGCGGAATCGAAGGGTGCCTGACATCATTGGGATCAGAGCAGCACAGAGGCATTGCAGAGAGAGCGTTTGCCAATTATCCCGACGTTTTTGCCAACAATGCTGAGATAGATTCCAGATCTACCTTGACAGTGAGATGCGTCATGAGTATGAACGCATTCTGCATGAGGCTTAAAGAACTTAATCCGCATTTGAATATCAATTTCGAATCGTCCGACCGCACAACAGCCACCTTGGCTCATGTCTATGGCATAGCCAATCCCGTGCATCCTGAATATAAGGATTATTGCAAAAACGGCGATTATTTGAGACGCGCTCACGATATTGTCAGAGAGAAGATGGGGGCGAAAAACTTTCTTGATTCTCTGTTCAAAAGCAATGTATTCGACACTCCGGAGGAAGAGATGAATTTTCTTTTCTATCTGTTTTACCTCACTGCAGACCAGGCTAATGTCACTCCTCAGATTCAGATGTGGAATATCTACACACCAGAACAATTATACTGGATGGCTGTTGCAGAGAATTTCCGGGGAATCGCGAAATTTGGAGGTCACAAGGATGTAGAGAAATGGACACTCTCTTATGCTGTGCCTTTGCTTGAGGACATTCTGGTCAGAAGCGACAATGCCATAAATGGTAACGGAAGATCTGCCGATCTGAGATTCGGACATGATGTGGTGCTTATGGCTCTCGTTCCGCTGATGTGTCTAAACGGTTATGAAAATGTTCCTGACGACCCCGAAGAAATGATAAGAAAATGGAATCTCTATAATGTGACTCCCATGGGAGCCAACATGCAGATGGTTTTCTATCGTCCGATAAAAGGAAATAAAGACAACATTATCGTGAAGATTCTTCTCAACGAGCAGGAGGTGACACTTCCTCTCAAAAGTTATAACGGAAATTTCTATAAATGGAACGATATAAAACAACTTTATATTAATCGAATAAACCAATATAAAAGCAAATAAAATGATTCAGGCAAGAGTTATTAAACCCCATGACATACAGTTTTTTGATGTTCCCGCTCCTGAAGCGAAAGATCTGAAATGCAACGAAATTCTATTAAGAATCCATAAAATCGGTGTATGCGGCTCGGATATTCACGTGATGCACGGACAGCACCCGTTCGTAACGTATCCTGTGATTCAGGGTCATGAATACAGTGCTGATGTTGTTGCCGTCGGCAAGGATGTAAGCGCAGTAAAACCCGGTGACAAGGCAACCGCGCGTCCGCAACTTGTTTGCGGAGAATGCGGTCCATGCCGCAAAGGGAGACCGAATGTATGCGAGAACCTTAAAGTGCAGGGATTTCAGGCACCGGGATGTGCCCAGCCATATTTCGTTGTGACGGAAGACCGGATCATCAAATGTGATCCCAAACTCAGCTATGAACAGATAGCGATCATGGAACCCTGTGCTGTTGGTGTTCATGCCTCCGGCAGAACAGATGTTAAAGGCAAAAACGTTGTAATTACCGGAGCCGGAACAATCGGCAATCTTGTGGCGCAGGCAGTAAAAGGCCGTGGAGCGAAGAAAGTGTTGATAACTGATGTCAGTGATCTGCGTCTCGCCAAGGCACGTGAATGCGGACTGGAAAATACAGCCAACACAATGAAAGAACCTTTCGAGGATGCCGTGAAACGTGTTTTCGGAGATGAAGGTTTCCAATGTGCGTTTGAAGTGTCGGGTGCTCAGAAATGCATCACAGATCTTGTTGCAAATATTGAGAAAGGAAGCGATATCGTAATTGTGGCTGTATTCGCAAAAAATCCTGAAATCAATCTTGCCGTTCTTGATGAGCATGAAATCCGTCTGATTGGATCAATGATGTATCTTCACGAAGATTATCTTCTTGCAGCAGATATGCTTGCCGATGGAAGGCTAAAAGTCGATCCGCTCGTGACGCATCGTTTCGAATTTAAAGATTACAATGAAGCTTACGATTGCATTGACAATCATCGCGAAGAATGCATGAAAGTCATGATCAATCTCGAATCACTTGTGTAATCCCACCCCCATTACTCCCCATATATACCCATAAATCCCCATCAAAATGGAAACAATAAATTACAACAAACCGGTAGAAGTGACCGGAAGATATGATGTTATTGTAGCGGGTGCAGGTCCTGCCGGAATATGCGCAGCTGTGGCTGCCGCCCGCAATGGTGTAAAAGTTGCCCTCATAGAGCGCTATGGTGTTGTCGGAGGAAACCTGACAACCGGATATGTCGGTCCGGTGCTTGGCATGGTCGGGAAAGGAACCATGCGCGATGAAATCGTGGAAATACTCGAAATTCCCGAAAACGACATGATCGGCGTTACAGGAAAAGCTCATGACTTCGAAAAAGCTAAACTTACTTTATCCGAATTTGTAAACCATCCGAATATCGACGTGTATCTTCAAAGCTCGGTTTATGACGTAGTGAAGGAGGGAGATAAAGTAACTGGCGTGATTCTCGCAACCAACGAAGGGCGCATGGCTCTCCTTGCTCCAGTTACCATCGACTGCACAGGCGATGCCGTGGTTTCAACACTTGCCGGTGCTCATATCGAAAAAGGGAGAGAAGATGGTCTCATGCAGCCCGTAACACTTGAATTTACTATTGACAATGTGGATGAGAGTTGTGCCGTGACTTGTATCGGAGATGTAGACAACGTTGAGATGAACGGTGAGCGTTTCCTTGATTTCTGCAAACGTTGTGCCGATGAGGGGAAACTTCCCGCTCATCTTGCAGCCGTACGTCTCCACCCTACCGTAAAGAAAGGTCAACGCCAGGTGAACACAACGCAGGCAAACAAGGTGGATATAACCAAGGTTCGGGAAATATTCCCCGCAGATCTTGAATTGCGTCGTCAGATCGCACTCTTGATGGATTTCTTCCATGAGAATCTTCCCGGATATGAGAATTGCAAATGCATAGGCAGCGGCACTACTACCGGTGTGCGTGAGACTCGTCGCGTGATGGGGGACTACGTTCTCACAGCTGAAGATATGGTCGAAGGGAAGTGTTTCGACGATGTGGCTGTGCATGAGGCTGAATTTATCGTTGATATCCACAACCCTGCCGGCGCGGGACAGGCAGAGGATAAAATACAGTATGTGATACCATACGATATCCCATACCGCTGTTTCCTACCGAAAGGCGTTGAAGGATTGCTTGTGGCTGGGCGCTGCATCTCCGGAACCCATAGAGCTCACGCATCCTATCGCGTCATGTCTATATGCATGGCAATGGGCGAGGCTGCCGGCACGGCTGCGGCTCTTTGTGCAAAGGATGATAAGACACCGCGTGAGCTACCTGTAAAAGAGCTTCAGAAAGCATTAACAGATAAAGGCGTAGTGTTATGGAAAAAATAATACAGGAAAGGGACATCCCTGTTGTAGGAAATTACGATGTAGTAGTCTGCGGTGGAGGTCCCGGTGGAATCATGGCTGCCCTCGCTGCCGCACGCGGCGGTGCCAAAACATGTCTAATTGAACGATATGGGTTCCTCGGAGGAATGGCAACTGCCGGACTCGTGGCGCCTATCAGTGTGTTCAATTACAACGGGCGTCGCATCATTGACGGGCTTCCCTGGGAATTTATAGAACGCCTTACCGAAATCGGTGGTGCACGAGAAGAGAAACCCCTCGGTAACATCACATTCTCCCCTGAAAAGTATAAACTGTTGGCTCCGCGTATGCTAAAAGAAGCCGGAGTGGATATTTTCTTCCATTCTTATATCACCGGAATCCGGACAACTGAAGAAAAAGATTCCAAAACAAAGATAGAATACGTAATCATAGATAACAAGAATGGAGCCGAAGCCATAGGTGGAAAGTATTTCATTGATGCCACCGGTGACAGCGATCTTGCGTGGATGGCAGGAGTGCCCATGCAACCGATAAAAGGTGAATTGCAACCTGCCTCACTGATCTTTATGCTCTCTGGAGTTGACACCGATGCTCTCCCAATGATCCGTCATTCTCAACAGGGTGTAAATTATCATGATCTTGCCATAAGAGATATCTTTACAAAACTTCGCGAAGAGGGCACGGAAGATGTGCCTATGTTTGGAGGACCTTGGTATTGCGGTATACTTGCCGATGGAATAGTATTGGTGAACATGACTCGTCATTTTGCCGATATGACTGATAATCGCGTTGCAGGAGAAATAGAATGTCTTTTGAGAGAGAATGCCCATAAATACACCGAACTTCTACGTAAATATATTCCCGCATTCAAGAATGCCGAACTGATCGCGACAGCTCCAATGACCGGAATCAGAGAGACTCGCCGCATACTTGGGGCACACACCCTGACCGGAGAAGAATATCTTGAAGCGACGAATTTTCCTGATTCTGTGGCTCGGGGGTGTCATCCGGTAGACATTCATTCTGCCAACAGCACAAACCAACGGTGCCAGTTTATGAAAGATGCCGGCTACGTGCCGTATCGTTCTCTCTATGCACCCTCCTACCCCAACCTTTTAGTGGCTGGGCGCAACTTCTCTGCCGATGAGGTTGCATCGGCATCCATAAGAGTGCAAGCATCAGTAATGGGACTTGGACAAGCTGCCGGAACTGCCGCAGCCATGGCATCGAAAGCAGGCATTTGTGTCGACAAAGTCAACACCGAAGAACTGCGCAAACGTCTGATTGAAATAGGAGCAAACCTTTAAATTTAATGTGGAATGTGAAATGTTTAATGTCAAATTATCGACACTCTTTAATTAAACATTTCACATTCAACATTAAACATTCAAAATAAGCATATGTGTAAGATTGTTGTCATAGGAAGCACCAATACCGATATGACCATACAGACAGATGTTCTCCCTTCGGTAGGAGATATAGTGGCTGGCGGACGTTTCAGGGTATGCCCGGGAGGGAAAGGTGCAAATGAGGCGATAGCAGCTTCCCGACTCGGGGGCTCTGTAAGCCTGATTACCAAAACGGGAAATGATCTTTTCGGTCGCCAGGCGAAACAGATGTTCGCATCTGAAGGTATCAGAACCGATTATATTTTCTCTGATTCAAAAAATCCTTCCGGCGTGGCATTAATCATGGTTAATAATGCCGGAGAAAAGTATATCTCCCTCGCACAGGGAAGCATAACAACTCTATCACTTGAGGAAATAGACAAGACACGCAGCGAAATAATGGATGCAAAAGTCTTGCTTATTGAGTTGGAGACTCCTCTGGAAACTGCCTTGTACGCAGCAAGAATCGCATCAAGCTCCGGAGTGCCGGTTATTATTAATCCCTCACCTCAGCAAGAGCTTCCGGATGAAATCTTTAAACTCGCAACAATAATGGTGCCGAATCGTACTGAAGCCCATAAGCTTACCGGTGTGGAAGTAAAGGATTTTGAATCAGCGGAGAAAGCGGCAAGAGTATTGGAGGCAAAGGGTGTTAAAACCGTCATCATAACCATGGGACACCTCGGTGCCTTCGTCCTTAATAACGGAGAGTGCCACATAATAGACGCTGTGGATACCGAAGTAAAGGACGCATCCGGAGCCGGGGATGTATTTTGCGCAGCCATATGTGTTGCGTTAAGTGAAAAACAAGAGTTATTACCTGCTCTCCACATGGCAAGCGCAGCCGCTGCCCTACAGGTGTCGCGCGAGGGAATGATCGATGCAATCCCCTACCGCTACGAAGTGGAAAGGCTTTTGGATAATGTGTAATGTTTAATGTGAAATGTGTAATTATAGAGACGCACATTACACATTTAACATTAAACATTAAACATTTAACATTACACATTAAACATTGTCTGAAAGATTGCGGCGAAGGGTTTCAGAAAAAGAGGTTCGCAGAATTTCTGATTCTATCCATGCCGAGAAATCGAATATCTTCAATAACTGCCCTTCAAACACGTCTTGACGAATATCGTCGAGACGTGGTTTTATTTTCTCCCATAATTGTTCTCTCTTGCGAGTAGACATCAAACCATATGATCCTCTGCCTACAACTTCCAATATCAACAATTCCATCCTATATGCCTTTCCTGACTTGGCTATCTCTCGCTTTATTGAGCGTGTTTCAGAATATATATAATCCGAATCATTCATCTTGTGATGAATAATAAGATTGGTGATTCGAAGAATACGATGCATGGGAAGATCACACGTTTTATTAAGCATTGACCGGACAAGCGTCTTTCTCGCTTTTTTATAGTCCTTGAGCCCAATATGAACGAGAGCCGTATATAATGATATTTTTGATTCGAGAGAAGGATTGACATTATCAAGATCAGATGGCTGCAACGACTCGCAACTGTCAATAAAGTCTTTAGCAGCACGAAACTCTCCATGATCCACAAGTGGCAACAACCGGTACAGACCCACGAGTGCATCAATATGTTTTCCTACCATATGTGCCGGATGGTTTATCGACTGCAGACGTTCTATAAATCTGGGCATCTGATCATATCTATGCATGTACCGCAGATTGTCAAGCATATTCTCAAGAACACCCACATAAAAGAGTGGATTCTCTATATCGGGAGATTCTGATATCAGATTGTTAAGTTGCATTAGCACATCAGAAGCAGACTGTTCGTCTCCAACTGCCATGAGGAATGCGGATTGAAACATCAAATGTCTTTTTTGTGTTTCGTAACTGCTCATGCCACGACGAGTGAGATTCTGCTCTGTAAACACAAGATCATTGAGAGCTTCTTTCTGTTGCGAAGAGCGAGCCGCCCCTTTAAAGATGGTGCGATGCATCAACAGCTCATAAAGTGCCGACTGTTCATACAGATTATTTAGGTTGGAAAGCGCTTTGCGAAGAAGATAATGCTTATGCACAAGCTCTTCTTCCGATATGCCTGGCATATTGAGATACTGCAAATAATCGAGTTCCTGGCGGGAGGCTATAACCAGTGCCTCATTCCTTTCCAATGGCTTAGCCTCTTGCTTCACTTTATCAAGCATATCAAGAGCTGCCGGAAATATCGATTTCTCAAACAAGATTCGAGCTTTCAGAATCTGAGTGATCAACGAATAGTTCACATCCTGATTCTGACGTAAGGCAAGAAGCTTATCAAGCAAAAGTTTGTAAAGGTAAGTCACGGTAACATTGAATACCGCCCCTTTATTCATCTTTTCAAATGCCTCTTTCAGCTCATCTACCGATTTCAGCTCGTCTTTATCTATAAGATCAAAGAGCACTATGTAATCCGCAGTGCTCTTTTTTCCTAAACGGAAGCTCCTCTTTTCATTCTTGGAGAGCGACCTTACAAGTTGTATCAATGCCTCTGCATTAGTCATGGCTGATAGAGGAATCGCTTGATTGAACGTTTGGGTGTCTTTTCGAATTCCTCATTCATTATTTTGAGCTTTTTGACTTTGCTATATGAGGGCAGTTCCTGATTCAATGTCTCAAGATTATCATTCATGATTTTCTCTATCTTTTCACGATCGATATTCTCATGCATAAGAACATCCATATCAGGATATACCAAAGCTTCCAGCTCGCCATGATTATCTATGATCAACGATTCCGCAACATACGGCAAATTATTGAGTTTAGCTTCAATTTCCTCCGGATAAATATTCTGTCCTGATGGTCCAAGAATCATGGTTTTCGAACGCCCCATAATCGTGAGGAAGCCGTCCTCATCAATCACACCCATGTCGCCGGTATTCATCCAGCCGGATTTATCTGGCATCACTTCTTCTGTGGCTTTCTTATTTTTATAATACCCTTGCATCACATTCATACCTTTAACCCAAATGTTACCTGGAATCTGAGCCGGATCCGGCGAATCAATACGGCATTCCATACGATCCATCATACGCCCTACAGTATGTGGCTTTGCTTCCGTTGCGGGGGCATAAGTCAAAAGAGGTCCACATTCCGTCATTCCATAGCCGACAGTTACAGGAAAATCTATACGATACAGAAATTTTTCAACATCAGGATTCAGCGGAGCTCCTCCTATAATGACTTCTCTGACCTGTCCGCCAAATGCCTGGAGAAGATTTTCCTTTACTTTGGCAAGTAAACGATCGTCAACATAGGGTATGCGAAGAAGAACCTTCATCAATGGTTTTTCAAGCATGGGGAATACTTTAGTTCTTATAATCTTTTCAAGAATCAAAGGAACAGATATTATAAGCTTCGGCTTGACATCCGCAAAGGCTTTGAGTATAACCTTCGGTGACGGAAGTTTTGTGAGGAAGTTGAGATGGCATCCCTGACAGAATGGATGAAGCGATTCAATCGTCATTCCGTATAGATGAGCCAACGGCAGCATATTAACTATACCGTCTCCGGCATGAAGATAATCAATGTTATCAAGGCAGTATCTGATATTACTCCAGAGCGAACGATAAGGGAGCATAACACCTTTCGACATACCTGTTGATCCACTGGTATAGTTGATTATAGCCAATTCTTCCGGCTGATCTTCTAAATATTTCACTGCTTCCCTCGTGAAATTATAAGGATACTCTTTACCAAAATATTCATTTATATTATTTCGAGTCTCCGTAAGCTTTTCACTCCTGGAAAGAGGCATACCAAATTCGCTTATATATATCGCTCCGACGAGATCCGGCAATGCCTTCTCATCAAGATTCTCCCATATCGCGGCATCGATAAAAAGTAATTTTGCACCACTGTGAATGACAAGATGTGTCACAGTATCAGCTTTAAATT
>CAJUDL010000008.1 GCA_910585285.1 uncultured Muribaculaceae bacterium | reverse complement strand
AATTCCCGAAAGATTCTTTATAATATTTTTTTCGTAATAAATTTAAACAGTTTCTAAGTAAGTTTTGGAAATTATCCTATCAACAAAATTAAATAAAAATCGCGAATTTTTTACACCGGCACCATAAAAATCACGACTGACTCCTTGCAGGATAAATGATTTGATGTTGAAATGGTCTGAAGATAATGACTTCTGGGTACGTCGTATCGCCATCGATCATCAGTTGTGCCGTAAACTCGATACGGATGCGGTACTGCTTGAAAAATGAACCTCTTAGCGCGTTCTCTATGGATTCTAATCTTCAATGATTTCCCAATAGCCTCCGTTTTTCGGTCCTATATGTCTGATTAAAGAGGTCATATTCGGGATTTCTCTTTCGATAGTACTTATTGACACATTCAACAAAGAAGACATTCTTACCATACTTATTGTAGGGCTGGATTTTATCAAATCCAAAATTGCTCTTTGTCGTGAAGAAAGATTTTTACCCTCATTTTTACCCTCATTTTTACCCTCATTTTTACCCTCATTATCTTCCGTCTTTCTCTGTATGGCAGATTTCAGAGGGAATGAAACAACAGCGATTGTACGGTCGCTCTCGATAGTCGGACGGGTTCCGGTCAACGATTCCCAGCTTACAAGCTTGTTCATGCCGTAGCCGGCATTTTCAGCAATACCGACAAATCGGAATAGTTTGGCTATTGTAGGATTGCGCAGCTTAGAGTAAATTCGTCCGAGGATGTCTTTTACCGGGAGCGGGAACGCTCCTCCATTCATAAACTCGATATGGTCGGTGTAGACGCGGATACAGGAGCGCAATGAGTCGAAGTGGTCGGCGTGCATTACCATGTTGGCGAGTGCTTCGCGGAGGACATTGTACTGACTCTCATCGGTGGTAGCAAATCCATCGTCCTTAATATGAATCGGAGCGTCAACAAGAGTGCGGAAGCGACGCAGAATAATCTGAACTGCCTCCCAGATATTGTCCTGTTCGGGAATACGGTAAGTATATCTTACCTCCGCCTGTTGGATTGTCGGACCCGGAATCTCTATATAGTCAACGCAGAATGTCGGAACATATCGCAAAACATACGGAGCTTTCCCAAACATCAGAAGTCCAGCATAAGTGAGTAGACCGTTTCGTGTGATATTTACCTGCTCGCAAAATTCAGCATCATCAACCTCACGAAGATTTACAAGATTCTGTGTCTGACTAAGAGCGAACCTATAACTTCTCAAAGTATTGAGATTAAGCATTTCAATACTTGTATCTGGAATAGTTTCTTCTGTCTTCTTGCCAAAAGACTGGTCGCGGAACATCGCACGTATTTCTCCCTCAGTGGCTTTCTGATCGCCACTGCCCATACGAATGAAAGTATTGATGGGGTTATTATAGTAAACCGGCTTAAGATCTACTTCGGGAACATAGAAAGCAAGTATTTTCTTCCCGTCAATAGTATAAAGCTTTGGGGTAACTGTCAGCCTTTGATTAAACTTCTCACCACGAAGTGTTCCGAGAAAATCCTGTTCAAGTTTTTCTATGTTGTCAACACCCTGTATCTCGAAGGTCTTACCGGTCTGTTTTACGCCGAGCACAATCCAGCCGCCGGAGGTATTTGAGAAGGCACTGACGCTTTCCCATACATTCTTCGGCAGTTCGGATTTTGCAGATTTAACCTCAAAATCCTCCCATTCTATGTCATGCAGCTTCGCTACGAGTTCATCCTTAGTCATTTCAATTACAAATTTATAATTATATTTGAAATATTCAAAACATCTGATCATTATCAAAAAAAAATTAAAGTTATTCAAGACGCTAAAATTACCTAAAAGTGGGTATTGCGGAGAAATGAGGTATGGAGTAATTTTGCAACACGAAAGATGGAGAGCGGAATCAGGGTATCAGGGGTTGGCACGAGGTCGGCGCCATATGCCAGCATGGCAAACAACATCGCGAAATGCTTTCTCAAAGATTACATTTTTAATAAAATTATGACAAAACTGTTAATATTTTGTTAATTTAAATTTATTTTTGTAATTTTACAGCGCGTTGAATCATTTCACCAATTCGTTTATGCACCTACATCATATAAAATCAAAAAAACATTTCACAAATCGCTTGCTGCTGGTTGCGACAATCATAATAGCAACAACGCTTTATGTAAACGGAGAATCGTCTAATTACCTTACAGACGCCTTCGCCTTCTCTTCGGTAGCCCCTGCCGACAGAGTTATATCAGGAGATGAATTGAAAAAAGCGAGCCTTACCGACTGGTGGGAGGCGCTACGTATCCTTGAACCAGCACTATATGATGAAATGAAATCAGTGTATGGCGATATGCCAGGATATTTACCGTCATCCGTGACCATACGGGGAAAAGCGCACTGGACCATGAACACCGACCAGACCTCGCTGCCGCTTTTCATTATAGATGGGGCACGTGTGCCCTTGCGCCAGATGATGAATATGGATATCAACGACATTGCTAAAGTCATTGTCTATAAAGATCCGGTGAGCCTATCACGTTTTGGGATAAACGGAGGCAACGGAGTGATCGAAATCATCACTCATAAGCCAACATCCGGACGACTGAAGGTAAGCTATCTTTTCGATGCCATATTTCAGAGAGCTGATTTAAGCTCACATAAAACAAATCCCGAGTTTTCAGGATCACCGGTGAACACAGACTGGCTCAAGGTGCCCTTGCACACCGGTTTTCAGAATCGTCATAAACTCAACATTGAAGGGGGTGACGACTATGTGAAATATAAATTTTCGGCACGCTTCTCACCGGCGAGCAGCGGTGTGATGAAAGGCTCTAAAAACGACATTCTCGGTCTCAACTCCTATATCGAATACAATATGAGGGCTGTGCATATATCCAACGATATCGTGTTCAACCAGATAAAAGGGAAAGCCTCAACATATGGCACTTACGATTATTTTCGCACTCTGAATCCGGAGTGGAGGGCTGTTGATCCATCTGGCATTCCATATACGACTTTTGAAACCCCGGAAGGTGGCAAATTGCCGAATCCAGTATATGAAGCATCACTTAATTCCTTTGATGAAACCAAGACTTACGAAATCTACGACAATCTCAACGTAAAGCTTAATCTTAAAAACGGATTCTCCATCAATGGACTGTTTGCTTTTGCCCGCGAAACGACACGCCATGACATCTATATCTCTCCTTCTTCCGCGATTTATGAAGATGCCGAAACTGGGAATAATGCTGGGCACTATGACATCCTGAGAGACAACACGTTATCATTTGAAGGGGCATTATCTGTGGATTATGGTGTCCACCTCGGCAAGTCTGACATAGGAGCTTCGGCAGGTATTCGCGCCTTCAGTGGCAAGTATTATGACGAATCATATGCCGGCATAGGAATTCCCACCGACCGGATGGCATACATATCATTTACCAAGTCTTACGATACTGATCAAAAGCCCGTGGCAAACCGCACTTACGACCATACGCTGCAGGCAATAGCCACAGCTTATTATTCATTCGACAGCCGCTACTCCATCCGCGGAAACGTCAACTTCAACCGTTCATCGCGTCTGTCTCCGGGAAAAAGAAACGCCTGGTTCTACGGAGTGGGCATAAACTGGAATATCCACAATGAATCATTTCTTAAAAATTCCGGCATAAAGCGTTTCGTTCTTAATGCATCCTTAGGCACAGCTGGAGGTGTCGGTTTCAACGATGATGACTATAATGTGACATATAAACCGAATATCGGCAATGAGTATGTTTACAACTATTATCTCATAGGATCTGCAATCCAGTCAATGCCAAACCGTGATATAAAGTGGTATACTGTGCATAATTGCAACGTGACACTGCTTTTCGATTACAGTCGCTTTTCTCTGAGCTTTAATTATTATAATAATCTCACAAAAGACGCTTTAATTTTTTCTCGTCTTCCACTCTCAACGGGTTGGGAGAATACCATTTCCAACGGAGGAGAGATTGAAAATCAGGGAATCGAATTCCATCTGGGAGCAGATATATTAGACAATGTGAATGGATGGTCGCTCAGCGCATTTATATCAGGAGCACACAACCGAAATAAAATTAAAAAACTCCCTGAATATTTCGGCAACCTCTATAACGCACAGGCAGCCGAAAGCAACGCCACTAATTCCGGCACATATCGCACAGTGTTTGAACTTCACGAAGGAAATTCTATAGACGGAGACATTGCCCCCGAATTCAGCGGTAATTTAGGAGCCTCCGTGCGCTATCAGGAATGGTGGCTGAATGCAATTGTCAACGAATCCTGTTACCGCAACAGCAACGAATTCGGACTAAGCTCATTACAATTAGGATACTCGTTCGCCCCAAAGATTTTAAAAAAGATGCGCATGAGAGATCTCACGCTGGCACTATCAGCTAATAATCTGATTCGCACAGGCTCATCAGACGTTGTGCGTGGAATTCTCTATCCCTATGCACGCACAATGGCATTATCTTTACGTATTTCTTTCTAACCGACCGGCAATTATGAAAAAAATCATATACCTGGCATTTATTCTCTTAATGACCTCATGTTCCAATTGGTTCGATGTGCAATCGGACAACACGAGCGTGAACGACAAGAAATTTTTCGAGGATGAGAATTCCTTCTACAATGCCCTGACCGACATATATACCCAGCTTCGCCAACCGGCTTTATATGGCGAAAACCTTTCGGTTGGTATGCTGGAGTTCATGGGTCAGAATTTCGTACCCGTAGATGAAACAACAAAGGCATACAGCGAATTCAATTACGAGGAGATTGAACGACAGGGTACTCTTTCCGATATTTGGAGAGAGATGTACCGCGCAATCTCCGCAGCCAACAAACTGATAAAGGAGATTGAGAACACAGATGTGGTGTTCTACAATGATGGTCAGAAAGAGATTATCACAGGGGAAGCCTACGCGCTCAGGGCAACTCTTCATTTCGAACTGCTGCGGCTCTTCCACCCATCTTTCAGCGAAAATCCAAATTATGTTGCTCTCCCATACATGACCGATTTCGGCACCGCTGTCGGAGCTCCAGTGTCTTCAACCGAACTGATAGCCAAAATCACAAAAGATCTGGAGCATGCCGCTGAGCTGCTGAAACCCAACGATCCGATTCTTAAAGGTATAAATCTCTTTCCTGTCAAGCCCGGAGAAATAGACAGCCGCCTGAGAACATTTGAAATGAACTATTATGCCGTGACAGCCATGATGGCAAGAGTCGCGCTCTATGTGGGCGACTATTCCAGAGCCTTTCAATATGCAGATGAAACGTTCAACCACATCAGAGATGTTGAAGCCCGCAGTCAGGTGTTCTATTATTTCACACCCGGGAAATATGGTCCGGATTTCAGTTTTTCAAGAGAGCATATCTTTGGAATCGCCTCACCTCCTGACGGACTTACGGAAGTATCTGAAACCATGTTTGGTGAGCGCAACATAAAGACAAGAGTTGACCTGAGAGGGATATTCCCGGTGGCAGCTGACATACGATATCGCGCATGGTTCAACTCAATTGGAAACAATGACTATGTAATGTCAGGCAAATTTAGCAAAGAATCGTTGCTGATAGACTACAACAAGACAACCACCGGGGAAACGGCAAGTCTTCCTGTACGCATACCTTTCATAAAGCTTGGAGAAGTAGCACTCATAGCAGCCGAAAGCTTGAATGAAACCGATAATACAGATCAGGCAGCACAATGGCTCATCGATCTGGAAACGAGCAAAGGAGCGGCTTACGTAACACAACGCCGACAAGAAAAAGAACTTGATAAAGCTGATGTGCGCGAAGCCATTTCCGAAGAATATGCACGTGAATTCTGGGGAGAAGGTCAGATTTTCTTTTACCACAAAAGACTTAATCATAAGCAGATATCTGCTTACGATGGCTCATACATAGAGATGGACAATAAGAAATACACTTTGCCTGTGCCAGACAATGCATTGTAAAACGCCTAACCGACAATCATGAAACTAAAAAATTACATCACTATATATCTTTTGCTGTTGACAGTGTCCTTGGCATTGCCAATAGAACCGGTATGCGCACAGAAGCGTCCAGCCACTTCTATGGGTACACAAACAAATTCATCCCCCAATAAAAATGCCGGTAAATTCAAGATAACAGGACTTGTTATTGATGAAAACGGAGATCCGATGCCGGGAGTGGTGGTCTATCAGGACGAGTCTAATCTGAAAAAGACAAGTGCCGTGACTGACACCGATGGACGCTACACCCTTTTCCTCGACGCTCCAAACAATCTTGTCACAGCATCTTTCATGGGCTACAAGAAAAAAACTTTACGCCCCAACAATAAATCACAACTTAATTTCCAAATGGAAATCAATGCTGTGGAGATGGAAGAAGCTGTGGTCTTAGGATATTACAGTAAAGCCAAGGATAGCTTCACTGGCACAGCCGTCTATGTAAACGGAGATGAGTTGCGCAACGTGAACAACACCAACTTTTTCGACGGATTGAAAGTATTCGATCCATCGTTTCAGGTGATGGATCCCAAAGGAATGTTTGGCTCTGATCCTAACCATATTCCCGACCAGATAGAGATTCGCGGTCAGAACAGCATGCCCGACATCTCACAAAGCAACCTGCAGACCATCACAAGTCTGCCGATATTTATACTTGATGGATTTGAAGTGTCGGTGCAGAAAATCTACGACCTTGACATGAACCGCATAGAGAGCGTCAGGATTCTCAAGGATGCTTCGGCATCAGCTGTCTACGGTTCTCGGGCAGCCAACGGCGTAGTGCTGATTGAGACAAAAAGTCCTGAGGCGGGAGTGCTGCGCGTCAGTTACACTCTCAACTGTGGCATGCAGATTCCGGATTTATCCTCCTATAATCTAATGAACGCCGCTGAAATGCTGGAGTTCCAGAAGGCAGCCGGGGTCTTTGATGCAACCAATCCCGGAGAAGATCCGGGCAACAAGCTCAATTCCTACAATCTGATAAAAAAGGAAATAATGAGCGGCACTGACACCTACTGGCTCTCAAAACCCCTGCAGGTAGGATTTCAGCAGAAACACTCCATATTCATCGACGGCAGCGTCAACAAACTCAGCAAAGAGAAAGGGAACATACGTTATTCCATCAATCTCGGTTACGGCAATACCAACGGAGTCATGAAAGGTTCCAACCGCTCAACATATGAAGCGGGCACTAAATTCATGTATACTTCGGATAAGATATTCATCACAAACGACATGCAGTTCAGCATGATAACAAGCGGAGAATCACCTTACGGCTCATTTTCCACCTATACCTCCGCATTGCCTTATTTCAGGGAGAAAGATGCCGATGGCAACTACTACAGGACTCTGTCGCTCCATAATATCGCTCCGGAAGGAATGGAACTCGGAGTGTCGCCAATACAGCAATCTCCAATTTATGAAGCAAAATATCTCAACAGTTACAATAAGGGGGAAAATCTTGGATTCAGAAACAACACCAGCATAAACTGGTCGGTTGTTCAAGGTCTTAGAATCAAAGGAAGCTTCTCTATATCATACGATTTTGACCGCACGGATATCTTCCTTTCGCCTGCAAGTTTCGAATACATCAACGATAACAACAACACCATCAATAATCCTGACGTGCTGTATAATCGTGGGAAATACACGCTCAGCAATTCCCATACGCTTTCATACAGCGGCAATATCGTGGCTTCATATACCAAATCATTTGGTGTACATGACATTCAGGCAATCCTCGGAGGTGAAATCAGGGAATCCCAAAGCAACAGCGACGGCTATATTGTCACCGGCTTTATGGGAAACGCCTTGGATTATCTATCTTATGCAGCGCAATATGAACAATTCGGTCGTCCCTCAGGCATTGAGTCAACCACCCGTTCCCTCGGGGCGTTCACAAATCTCAGCTATTCTTACGCCAACCGCTATCTTGTAGATGTTACAGCGCGTATGGATGGCTCTTCGCTTTACGGCAAGAATCAACAGACCGCACCCTACTGGTCGGCAGGTATCAGATGGAATGCAGATAAAGAGAAATTCCTCAAAGGGAATGAGACTTTCTCAAAATTGGCGGTAAGGGCAAATATCGGAACCACGGGAAATCAGAATTTCTCTCGCAACCAGGCAGCAAGTCTTTATTATTATCAGACACCTGTATACGGAGGTTTCTTCGGGGCTATCATCAATACCCTCGGCAACCCGGATCTGAGAGGACAACGCACATTCAACCGTAATATCGGAGTTGAGGCAACATTGTTCAACAACAGAGTGAATTTCGATTTCAACTATTATTACAACACCACCTCAGGCAATCTCACCGACATCACGATAGCACCATCAATCGGTTTCAGTTCTTACAAGACGAACATGGGAGATGTGACCAACAGGGGTGTAGACTTCAGCCTTAGCTATGTGCCCATACGCACAAAAGACATACTCCTCAATTTCACACTCAACGGAGCCCACAACCGGAACCGCATCACCAAGATTTCCGATACGCTGAAAAAATATAACGAAACCATAAACGACCGCATCCAGAATGACGAGAAAAACGAATACACCACGGTTTTCCTCTTTAAAGAAGGAGAATCGATGAATACCATCTATGCGGTCAGAAGCTTAGGTATCGACCCGGGCACCGGCAAGGAAATCTTTCTGAATAAAAACGGAGAGAAGACTTTCGTGTGGAATGCCGAGGATCAGGTGCCTGTAGGCGTCACGGAACCGATTCTTCAAGGGTATTTCGGAGTGAATCTACGATACAAAAGCTGGGAGATTGGCACGAATCTCAACTATTCCTTCGGTGCTGACCGATACAACTATACGCTTCATCAGCGCATAGAGAATGTTGACTACATGGTCAACAATGACAGGCGCGCCCTGCTTGAGAGATGGAAACAACCCGGTGATATCGCACGATACAAGGCTATCAACGACAACAGCCGCACAAAAGCGTCGTCCCGCTTCGTGCAAAAAGAAAACAGGCTGAGTCTGACATCACTGCGTCTCAGCTATACTATCCCCCGCGAAGTGCTGCGCGACAAAATCCTCTCTATGGTACGTCTGTCCGTAACCGCCAACGAACTCTTCTACTGGTCTACCATCAAGCAGGAAAGAGGTCTTTCGTATCCTTTCGCACGATCGATTAATTTCAGTGCCCAGATAAACTTTTAATACATAGCTATGAAGAAAAAAACAATATATATATTTTCATTACTCATGCTCCTGGTTCTGCCATCGTGCTCCTGGCTCGATGTCGGCTCCAAATCCGAAGTCAGCTTTGACGAAATGTTCTCCACACGTGAAGGATTCTATACCACGCTGTCGGGCATTTACATAAGCATGGGTGGAGAAGATCTGTATGGCAAAAACATGCCGCTTTATACCATGGAACCACTGACTCAGCAATATACTGTGTCGGAAAATGAAACCGACCGCACCAAATGGGTCCAGTTTCAATATGCCACAGACCAGGGGGAGCGCACGATAAGTGCCATATGGGGCACAATGTATAACACTATCGTAAACTGCAACGTGCTTATCGAACAGTTGCGCAAACCGGATCTGCCTGCATTTGAGCATGGGGTGCCGGAAGTAATGCTTGCCGAAGCATTGGCACTGCGTGCATACATGTATTTTGACCTCGTGAGGATGTTCAATGATTCCTGGGGTGTCAATCCCTCATCGGCAAACGTACCTTACAAGACCGATTTCGGATTCGTGATAGGAAGTAAGGTCACCACTACCGAATTGCTGGATAACCTTATCGCAGACCTTACATCCGCACAGTCCTCTCTGCTTGAATATGATCCCATCGTGACGGATGCCGGTTATAATGACAAGTATATGGCATACGACCGCACACAGCGCATGAACTATTATGCCGTAACGGCACTGATGGCACGCATAGAGATGTATCGTCAGAACTACAAAGAGGCTTACAAACACGCCATGACTGTGATCAATGACAACAGATTCAGATTCATAAATCCTGAAGAGATCGTTGAGACCGACATATATGGCAAGGAATTAAAAGTGGATAGAGTGTTCATGCCTGAAATGGTTTTCGGACTCTATACCGAGACCATACTCACCACATCGAGAAGTACATATGAAGGACTGACGCAGGATTTCGTAAAGTCCGACAATTGCTATGAAGCGAGTGATGTGCGCCGCAACTGGATATACACCAATCCAAGTGCCAAAAACAAGATCAACCTGATAAAATATCAACGCTCGCAGCTTGCCGAGGATGCCTCGAAATACAAACCTTCCGTAGTGCCCATGCTGAAACTCGGAGAGATGTATCTCGTAGCTGCGGAATGCTCTTTGAAAGACAAGACAACCGGTGGCAATGCCGTAGAACTGCTCAACAGATTAAAGTCTGAAAGAATCGTGACGGAACTTAACCGCAACGCTTCAGATGATGAGATACAGAAGGAAATCACCCATGAACACATATGCGAGTTCAAGGGAGAAGGACAACTTTTCTTCTACTACAAACGCAATAACATGGCTTCCATCGACGATGGAAGATACAACGGAAATGTTGTGGTGATGAAACCTGAAAACTATACCTTCCCTCTGCCTAAATACGAACAGGATTTCGGATACGGAAGCTCCAAATAAAGTTGTTTAAACAACTTCAATTACAAGAAAGATGAAAAAATACATTCGATATATAATATATACAGGTCTATGCATTGGGCTCTTCTCCTGCAAGGAAGACAAGCTTGATCTATACGATGATTCGGTAAGCTCCCTGAATTTCGCAAAGACCCTGACCGACAAAAGCGGCACTCTGCTTGAGATTTTCGGTCCGGAAGAGGATTATCCAGAAAACTATTCTTTCAATGCCCATTTTCTCGGCTCAAATGCCGACAACTGCACGTATGACATCCCGGTCCGTCTCACGGGACGCATTGATCCGGACCGCGACCGTGAATATCAGATAAGGGTGAATCCTGAAAAATCAAAATTTGCGGTCAAGGATGTGCACTATTCTCTTGACGAGAAGCAGATTTTCCATAAAGGACTATATGAAGATCATATGCGAGTGACCATCCATACGGAAGCTATGGACGAGACAAGCAGCTATAAACTGCAAATAGAGCTTGTGCCCAACGAGAATTTTGCCGTAGGAATATCGGAATATCAATACATAGAGGTCTTTTTTACAAAAAATCTTGAAGACCCACCGGCATTCTGGCTGAATACCAACAAACTGAACAAATTGACCTATCATCCGAAAAAGTGTGCCGTATTCCTCGAGATCAGCGGCATCACTGACCCCGACTGGCGCGACAACGGGGCAACCATACAGCTTGATTATTGGATAAGCCTTGCCACGCAATGGTTCTTAGACCATGAGGAATACGATGAAAACGGTAACAGGATTTATTTCAACGAATGAACATGAAACAATTAAAGACAGGCATAATACTCGCAACGTTGATTCTGACTACCTCATGTTTTTCTGACCGCGACAGCTTCGCTGACCACGATCCGGATCATGTAGTGGCAGTGGATGGTATCGACAAGGAGGTTTACACCCTTTATCTGGGCGACACTTTCGAATGCTCGCCGGAAGTTGCTTTTTCAACCGGCAGCGATGAGAAAGACTACGAATACAGGTGGCTGATAGGCAAAAGCGAGGTAATATCCACAGAAAAGGATCTGAAATGGGAAATAACCCTTCCGGAAGATTATAGAATAAACAAGGATATACCGGGTGTCTTTGTTGTGCGCAATAAGGTGAATGATCTTGAATTCAGACAGACTTTCACCCTACGTATCCTCAATGGATACACACCCACCTATGTGGCGCTTTACGAAACTTCGGAAAACACGGTTGAGTGGATGTCGCTGCAGGGAAATCCCGAGGCATTCACACGCACGTTCGACAACATGGTGCAACGCATATGCGGTGAGCAGAACATTCCCGGCAAATACGTCGGTGCACTCAATTCAACCAACGAACTGGCGATCTTCACTGACCACGCTCCCGATTATGGGTTCTGCATAAGCCTGACCGATGCGGATCCTGACAACGATCTGGACTATAATATCGGTGAAATAATCGATCCCGTCAACGGCAGGGTCTATCACGGAAGTGAGTCTATCCTGAATATCAAAGACGTGACTTTCGGATACGGGGCATCGAAATATCTGATCAACAACGGCACCCTGCATGTATTCAACGGTCTTGAAAGGAAGCTGCCTATGTTCGACGGTCAGACATATGTGAAAAGCACCAATGTCGCCCAGACTGTCTCTTCGAAGAATCTGATGAGATTTAAGAAAGCGAGTTTCGTGCGCCACAACGACAACACAATAGGATGCTTTCACGTATATAACGATAATATGGAACCCATTCTGATTGATGGAAATCCCCTGAAACTTGATTATCTTTGCGGAGAATTTACAGAAGCCACAGGTATGGGATCCAACAAGCCCTACCATGCCTATCTAATCGGACGCACCGGAGATGATTATAATATCTACGATTTCTATGTGAATTATATCGGCACCAAGGTGCAGCCGATAGAGCTCAAACAGATCATCCCGCTACCCGCATGGGTGAAAGACGTGAGACATTGGTTCGGCTCCTTCGGAGAATGCTATGGCTTCTACGCCACAAGAAACGAAATATTCAAATTCGACTATTATGAGATGGAGGAATTCAAACCCTCTCAGAAACCGTTGATCAGTTTCCCTCCGGAATATGAGATTCTGAATGTCTTTGTCCAGATTGCCGACATGGGGCTTAGAGATGAGGATTACTGCACTGTGGTATATCTCTACAATTCTGTCAAAGACAAAACCACGCTGTATGTCTACGACACTGTATCGGGCAAGAAACTGAACGAATATCCGGATTTACTCCCCGGAAAAGGAGTCTACTTCGTGAAGCGAAATATTTAATACTGAATAATAAGAACATCTAATACAAATGGAGCAGTCAAAGAATGTAATAGAGTGCAAGAACCTCACTCATTATTACGGAAAAAAACTTGTTTACCAGAACCTGAACTTTGCGTTGCAGGAAGGCAGGATCATGGGGCTACTGGGAAAGAACGGAGCCGGTAAAAGTACGACAATCAACATCCTCAACGGATTTCTTGAGCCGCGATCAGGTCAGTGCCTGATTTATGGGGAAGATACACAGAATCTCTCGCCAGCCACAAAAAGCAGGATAGGTTACCTCATAGAGGGACATATACAGTATTCATTCATGAATGTCCATCAGATTGAAAAATTCTATTCCGGTTTCTATAAAAACTGGAAGGCGGAAGCATACTGGGAACTGATCAACAAACTGAAGATTCTTCCTAAACAGAAAATATCCACCATGTCGTGCGGACAGCGCGCGCAGGTGGCTTTAGGACTCATCCTTGCGCAAGACCCGGATCTACTGATTCTCGATGACTTCTCGTTAGGGCTTGACCCGGGCTACCGACGCCTTTTTATCGACTACATGAGAGAATACTGCAAAGCAAAAGGAAAAACCGTGTTCCTGACATCCCATATCATTCAGGATATGGAAAGACTCATTGATGACGTGTTCATCATGGACTATAACCGGGTCTTGGTGCAATCTCCCGTCAAGGATTTTGTGGATCGCTTCAAAGGCTTCACATTTGACCTTGAGCGCGATGACGTGGAATTTTCCGATCCGACAGTAGTCAATTCGGAGCATATCAACAATCATTATGAGGTCTATACCTACGCTGAGGAAACGGACGTGAAGAGGATGCTTGACTCGATGGGTCTTCCTTATACGAATTTCATGCAGCTGAATCTGACTCTTGAAGACGCATTCATAGGTTTAACCGGAAAATATTAAAGTCATGATACGCCATCTGTTTTACAAAGAATGGATAAAGACGCGATGGGCGTTTTTCGCCTCGCTGGCGGTAGGCGCAGCGGTGATATTCTATATCTTCACCATGGCTGAGAACCGCATGACCATGCTCGGGGCTAAAGGGTATATGCTTAGTGTGCTTTACGACAATCCTCCCAAGATTTATTATTCCTGGCTTCAATACATACCATTGTTAGGTGCCGTCTGCATCGGAGTGGCTCAATATGTGCCAGAGATCAGGAACAGAAGAATCCGGCTCACGATGCATCTTCCGGTTGATAACCGTAAACTGATCGCAAGCATGGCGCTCTTCGGGCTAATGCTTGTAACCATCCTCAACGCACTTCTGTTCGGCTTTTTTGAATATGAGAACCATGCCCTCTTCCCCGCAGAGATCACCGGTCCGGTAACAGCGACAGTGATCAACTGGTTTCTCGCTTCATATCTCGCCTACAATTACATAGGCATGACCGCAATGGAACCCAACGGCTACCGCAAGCTGATATATGCCGTGACAGGACTGATACTTCTGTCATTATATTACAACAGCGTGGATTTTCATGGAGCCAACAGCGGGTCAACATGGTTTCTCGCAATAATAGCGTTGCTGTCGTGTCCTCTGGTGCTATTTTCAACTCACAGGTTAAATAAAGGAGACAGATAATATGCTTAATAAGATTATACGAATCATCGCCATATTGCTCACAGCGGTTGCCGCATGTATCGTGCTGCCAATGATTTTCAATATGTTTTTCTCTCCTCACAGCGAACACCGGAACGTGACATATTCTGAACTGCTCGATGATTTCATCAAGTCGGAATATGAATATCATAACGAAAACGGCAAGCCATCGGTGACAAGCGTGTATGTTGACAGCAAAGGGAACAAATATACTTCTGCACAAGCTGATTCCCTCTGTCCGCTGGATAATGCGAGTCAGCTCGCGTACGAAGGCAATTTCCCTGATTCGATATGCGGAAAAGCCGTTTCGGCAAAAGATGCCGATGATGCCAAATTCCGGATGAACGTAACAGGTAGACGTGCTGCCCTCTTTTATGGTCTTTCCGAATTGAAAGACCGCATGAGTGCCGTTTCCACTAAATATGAAACCGCAGACCTTTTCCGCATCAACAAAAGGGGCATAGAATTCATTGATGCTGCAAGCAACAGCGTTGACGTGAAGAAGAGCGAAGCATTCAACACAGCGTTGAAGAACCTTGGATTCGAGGCTCCCGCTTCAGTTTGGTGGGCACCTTCCGACCGCACTGATTTTGAACGAACCGGATATCTGGTAATAGACAAAAAAGGAGATCTCTTCAACCTTGCAATGGAAAACAGGGAACCCTCTGTTGCCCGGGTGGTTCTCCCCGGCAACAAAAAAGCGTTGACTGTGAATTTCTCCAACCAGCCGGAATTTATGGCAATCATAGTGGATGAAGACGGATCTTCATATGTCATGGATCGTAATATGCGATGCAGCATACTTCCCCTTCCTTCGCTCAAAGGGATCTCCGCGACATTGGAAGCAAACCTGATGTTCTTGACCTTCACTGTGTACGGTGACAACGAAACAACCTACATTGTAATGGACAAGAACTATAAACCGGTGAAGAACATGTCGATTGAAGTTAAAAAAGAAGTCTCACTCAGAGATGAGATAGCTTCATATGTTTTTCCGGTAATGATTTATCAGAACGCTTCGCGCGGCATAAGGATAGTATGGAGCAATCCCCTTCACTTCATATGGCTTAACCTTGTGCTTGCTGCCCTTACATACTTTATAAGGAGAAGGAATGGATATCCAGTCAAAGATATCTTCTCTATAATAGACCTTGTAATAGTGCTTCTATTCGGAATATTCGGAATGGCAGGAGTATTTGCCATTCCGCAACGCAAGCAACGTTTAGAAACTGTTTAAATTTATTACGAAAAAAATATTATAGAGATTCTTTCGGGAATTTTGAGGTTCTTTTTGGCTGCTTCCGCCAAGTTTCGGCAGTCGAAACCGACAGGTTTCTCCTTTCTCAACTCGCGGAATCACCTCAAAAATAACTCTCAAACTTCCTCGAAAATAAATTTAAACAGTTTCTAAGAAACTGTTTAAGAAGCTGTAAAAAAATAACCCAAGAAAAAAATTGTAATGAAAAAATTCAGCCATCTGGCATATAAGGAATGGATCAAGACGAGATGGTATATTGCAATAGCGGTTGCAATTAACATCGGCATCGCCTTATACATATTTTTCGCAAGAAGACATGACCTCGAAATCTGGGGTCCGGCTCAATATTTCGCCAACCTCATTCTGGAAAAAGGCGTAGTGATAAGCAGGTTCAAATATATTCCCATAATCACGGCTCTGTTGATAGGGCTGTCGCAATTCATGCCTGAAGTGACGGATAAACGCATCAAACTGTCGCTGCACCTTCCCATGCGCCCCACTTCTATCATTTATTCGATGGTGCTTTACGGTTTTGTGGTGATCGCTGCAATAATGGCCTTTTCAATATTGTTGCTCACCATCCTTTTGTCAGTATGCTTTCCGGCAGAAATTATCATCCCGGCTTTACAGACCGCTGTTCCGTGGATCTTGGGTGGCTTCACATGCTATTTCTTTATCGCCATGATTGCCATGGAGCCTCTATGGCGCTTCCGTTTTATATACATCATATTCGCATATTTCGTGTTGAGATTCTTTTTCCTCTCTTACGGACTCGGAAATGCAGTGACAGCCTATCCGGTGCTGATCATCATCACGTTGATAGCGAGCTCTTCAATCATCTATACGTCCCACCGTTTTAACAAAGGAGAAAATTAATCATGTGGTCGAAAACAGTTAGAGTTCTGCTCATAGTGACTGCCGTGTTTACCATGGCTTATTACCTTCCGGCGTTTTATCAGAAATCGGTGGAAAAACGTCCTTACAAAACGATGATATATTTCAGCGAGGTTTCACACGACTTCATAGTTTCACGGGAGGAGGGAGACACTCTCGAAGCCAAATCCGAAATGAAATATTATGATTCGAATGGTAAGGAATTAGATGAAAAAGAATACATGAAGCTTCTGCCATTCAATAATACCAGAAGACTGAAAATAATGGGGGAATTCCCCGACTCTCTTAATGGTGTTGAACTCACCCCCGAAGTCGTAAAGATGGTGAAAAGAGGTATGCTCATGGCAGAATCGTCTTACACCTTGCAGCTCGATCCTCTTTTTGAATCAGAGTCCGGACACAGAGGCGTCACCCTCCCTGAGGATATGTTCCGAATCAATTACAACGGAATCGAATTCATAGATTGCAAGACCCTCAAAGTAAATCCCGAAAAGAGCAATCTCTTCAACAAAGCTCTTGCGTCAGCCGGATTCTGCGCTCCTTCAAAAGGGATCTATGGCATTCCGTCAACTATCAAAAGACAGGATGACGGCTATTTCATAGTCGACAAGACCGGACAGCTGTTTCAACTTAAAATGATAAAAGGGAAACCTTTCGTTAAGGAAATACCCTTTGAAGGAGAGATAAAGAATATTAAATGCCATTCATCGGGCGATCTGTATTGTCACATATTCACCACAGATAGCATCGTCTATGCCCTTGACCGCAATTATGCTCTTCATAAACTTCCTTTGGAGAATGTCAACGGTCGCTACATTCTATCTTCCAACTATTTCTACAATACATATAAGGTTAATGATAAAAACAAGAGCACACTCTATGTGCTTGATCCCGACTATAATTTTGTAGCAAAACACACGGAAGATATCGATCACTACAGCGTTTCCGAAGAAGCCAAGGTCGAAAGAAAAATCTTCCCGTTCAAGATTATGCTGACACCAGGCATGGCTCATTTCATTCCAATACCGAATCCGATAAAGGATTTCTATGTATTGAATCTCATTTGCGCGGGATTATTCCTCCTCATAAAGCTTATCCGCAGGCGCAAGATCTGGAGAATTGCAGGCATTGTAGACCTGATCATAGTGCTGGTTACCGGAGTCTACGGCTTGGTAGCAGTCTTCGCCTTCCCAGCCAGAAAATATTAGATTATCCAACTTTCGCAAGCGTAAAGTTGAAGTTTATAAGTTTAATCACGCTTCGCGCAGTTTATGAGTTTTGCTTTCGCATCAATTAAACTTCTAAACTCTTAAACTCCTAAACTTTAAGTTGAAGCTTGCGAAACTTAAATTAAAAAATATGGACCAAACAAAAGAAAAAAAACACAAATTCATTGGGCTGTCAGCCTTCATGATAGTTCTTTTCACGATGCCTTTAGGGCACGCGGCAATGATTATCATGGAAAAGACACTCGGTGAAAGCGCACTTACTCCAGCTGCATTTATCTTAGGACTCATCGGAATGATCCTGGCTATCTGGGGCTACTACATGAAAAAAGACTCTGCTGCCACTTTTGCCGGACTCTTCGGTGCGTTGCTCGTATGGACAGGATGGATAGAATTCACATTCGTCTATTATGCCCATAGATATGATGTCGCGCCCCTGATTGAGAATGGTGAGATTGTGACAAAACCGGAATATCTGATACTCATGTCATCGGTAGGTTTCTGGGCGATTGTCAGCGTTCTCTATATCTTTGGCACACGCACTGGATGCATCTTCTATTCCTGGATACAGAAAAAACTGGGAATATACAAGAAAACTGATACCATGCATGCCTCTGTCAAGAACCATTCCATCACAACGTTTATGGAAACCAACATGCTGCTATGGACAAGCTATCTCGTGCTGATGTTTGCATATGACAACGAACTGCTTGGCGACCGCCATCCCGTCACAGCCTTCATCGCATTCGGAAGCCTTGTATGGTCGGCATACCTTTTCTACAAACTTATGAAGATTCAGCACATAGGATACGCAATCCGCTATGCTGTGCCCACAGTGATTATCTTCTGGACGTTTGTAGAGATCCTTGGCAGATGGGATATGTTCCGTGAAATATGGGTTGAACCGATGAAATACAGCACGGAAATGATCATCATGCTGATCGTGATGGTTCTTTTTGTAATCTTCCTCTTCAGATCAAAAAAGACTACGCAAAAATAATTCGACTTTCGCAAGCGTAAAGTTGAAGTTTATAAGTTTAATCGCGCTCTGCGCAGTTTATGAGTTTATTTATTTGCTGCTAATAAACAATAGATCAATCATATTCGCTGCATATAAACTTCTAAACTTTTAAACTCCTAAACTTTAAGTTGAAGCTTGCGAAACTTAAATAAATAATTATTCATTTAATTTATGAGCTTATGAAAATTAGATCTTTACTCCCTATGGCTTTTGCCATGTTGTGTATGACCTCCGCTATGGCACAAAGCAAGACGGTGACAACAACCTCCGCAGGAACACTTGCCGGCTTACTTACCGATGACGAAAAAGCCTCTGTCAAGGAACTGACAGTTTCCGGACCTCTGAACAAGACCGACTTCAACTTCATTATGACAATGACAGCATTGGAATCGCTTGACATCAAGGCTACTACCATAGCTGAAGAGACTCTTGACGGCACAACATATCCTGCGGATGAACTTCCCAAAGAAGCTCTGTCTAAAAACGCGACCATCAAGAAATTTGTTCTCCCAGCAAGCATCGTTAGCATCGGAGAAAATTCCGCGAGTTTCTGTGCTATAGCTGATTTTGATTTCTCTGCCTGCACAAAATTAAAAGACATAAAGACAGAAGCGTTCTATTGCAATAACTGGATCAATTCAATCAACCTTTCCGGATTGGAAGCTTTGGAAACAATAGCTGTGAATGCATTCAACACCTGTTCCTCGGAAGTAACAGATCTGCCAATCAATCTGTCAGGTTGCAGTGCGCTGAAAGAAATCGACCAAAGTGCTTTCGCTAATATCAAATCTACTACAGTTTCAGTGAATTTCAGTGGATGCAGCTCCCTTTCCACAATTCGTAACAGAGCATTCCTAAATGATAAGATAACCGTTATAGATCTGAGTGAATGTACATCTCTCGAAACAATATATGCGAATTCATTTATGTTTGCTGTAGCGAAAAATTCAACTGCAACTACATTCAAATTACCCGCAAATCTTAAAACAATTGAGAAAGATGCTTTCAAGAATCAGAATAAGATGACATCGGTATCTATTCTCGCTGTAACTCCTCCTACTCTCAATACAGGTGGTTTCTATGCCACCGATGGTGCCTACAACGCCACCCTTACAGTTCCCGCAGGTTCGAAAGCAGCATACGAAGCAAACGAGGAATGGAAAAAGTTCAAAGAGATTGTGGAGAGCGACGGTTCTTCCGTAAAGGAATTTGAAGTTACCAATCTCAAAGTGTGGGCTTCTGGCGATGCCGTTTACGTAGCAGGTGCTGAAGAAGGCGCTGCCGTAAATGTTTACAATCTTTCAGGTGCACTGGTAGCTTCCGGCAAAGTTTCAAACGGAGGCATCGCCCTCCAGGTATCAGCAAAAGGTCTCTACCTCGTAAAGATTGGAGACACAACAGCAAAGGTTAGATTATAAATAGCGTTAATCCGGATGCGTTTAACGCGCACGAAATACCCTGGCACGGCTTGTGTCGGGGTATTCTTCTACGAGTATAGCCGGTAATTTATGCATATTTTGCTTGTTTTACCGATTATAATCGTAAATTTACACAGATTTTATTTGTTTCACCGAGTATAATTTGCTATCTTTGTGAAAAATCACAAAACAGCTGAAACCCGCTATGAATCTTATTCCGCGCACTGAATACACAAAGAAGCTTGCCGGCCTTATCAATCGAGGCATGATGCTGATTCTCGTCGGTCAACGCCGGGTGGGGAAAAGCAAGGTGCTTGAACTTTTTAAGGATTGGCTCAGAATCAATCGTCCCGAGGCTAATATCTTATACATCAATAAGGAATTTCAGGAATTCCGCGACATCGTGACGTCCGAGCAACTGTATGATTATGTGACCGCCAGACTTCCGAAAGGCTCGGAAAACTATCTTCTTGTCGATGAAGTCCAGGAGATAGAAAACTATGAAAACGCTTTGCGCAGTTTCCATGCAGAAGACCGCTGCCAAGTGATTGCCACCGGGAGCAACGCTTATATCTTTTCGAGCGAGCTTGGCACGCGCCTCTCGGGACGATATATCGAGATAAAGGTCTACAATCTTTCGTACCAGGAGTTTTTGCGTTTCCACAACATGGAGGACAGCGACGAGGCTCTGATGCACTATCTCAGAATAGGGGGGCTCCCGGGTCTTTTGGCTTTCAAGCCGGAAGAGTATTCGCAGATAAACGATTATATGGAAGGCGTCTACAATACCATTCTTGTAAAAGATATCATCAGAAGAGAAAAAGTCCGCACTGTCACTCAATTGGGAAATGTCATACGCTTCGCCGCCGATAACATCGGCAAGCCTATGTCCATCGTCAATATTGTCAGATACATGACATCCAAAGGTGAGAAAATCAGCGAAGAGACTGTCTCTAATTATCTCAGGTATCTCAAAGATGCGTTTCTTGCCATTCCGGTCGAGAGGTTTGACATTCATGGAAAGATGCTCCTTGAATCAAACAACAAGCTCTATTTCTCCGACCATGGAATCCGCAATTATCTTTGCGGATCCGATTTGCGAGGCGGCATCGAAAAGGTGATGGAAAATGTGGTCTGGAATCACCTTCGTCGTCAGGGCTTTGATGTGACCGTCGGTCTGCTTCGCATCGGCGAGATAGACTTTGTCGCAACCAAAGGAGAGAAGCGCATGTACATTCAGGTAGCTTATCTGCTTGCCTCGGATGAAACTGTAAAGCGCGAGTTCGGCAACCTTGCCGCGATAAAGGATAATTACCCGAAATATGTGGTGTCTATGGATCCGCTCTGCGGAGGATTCGGCGATTACCCCGGCATCCGTCACGTCCACCTCCGCGACTTCCTCAAGACTGATTTTCTTAATTGAGGATATGCGTGCATGGAATTGACCGCTGATTATCTGCGGCGGCGTTTCTTAGAGGATTTCTTTGAAGAGGATTTTGTGCTCTTGGCAGGGATCTTGAGGGTGTTGCCGGCGCGGAGGTTGTCATTCTTCATGCCGTTGGCTTTCTTCAGTTCGGCAATGCTCACACCATATTTCTTGGAAATGCTGCTCAAACTCTCGCCATTCTTGATCTTGTGGCTTGTAGTTGCCGGAGTTTTAGCTTTAGCCGATTTACTCTTGGAAGCTGTGGATTTTCTGGAAGAAGCCGCAGGTGTTGCCGGCTGCCAGGACTGTTCTCCACGAGTCGGAGCCACATTGGCATCAGCTATCAAAGTCTCTGCCTCGCCTTCCGCTGTAGCTGTATTTATGCGCAGAAGCTGACCTGTGCGCACTGCATTGCGACGCAGACTGTTCCATGATTTGATTTGTTCGGGAGTAACGCTATAAGTCTCCGCTATCGATGCCAATGATTCACCAGGCTTAACTTTATGGGTCACGGTGCGCACACCCTTCGATGATGATGCCGAAGCAACAGGGAGCGCGTTATCCTCCGGGTCGCTGTCAACAGCGGGAGTTGTTTCCGCACTGGCTACCAACGGAGCATCGCCCGGCTCTACCGTCTCCCGGCGCACATATTTCTCTGCCTCATACGCCTTGATTGCATCCTCGCTCATAAGATATGCATGCACCTGCTGCGATGGAAGCACAAGGGTATAGGAACGCTCAGCCGAACCGGGAATAATATCGGCACGGAATTGCGGATTGAGCACACGAAGTTCATCAACCGGGATATCAAGTATTGCAGATATCTGATTGAAATGCACACGATCTGAAATCTGCAATGTGTCGGTCACAAGCGGTTTTGTAGGAATCACCGGACTGATATTATGCTGCGGATAATAATTCATCACATAATTGGCGGCAATAAACATCGGTACATACCCGCGTGTCTCCGGAGTGAGATAATTATATATCGACCAGAAATCATGTTTCTTGGGGTCTCCGCCAGCACGACGTATTGCTTTGTTTATCGCGCCAGGACCGCAGTTGTAGGCGGCAATTGCAAGACTCCAGTCTCCATACGTTGCGTAAAGATCACTCAGATATTTCGCCGCCATTTTTGAAGAAAGATAAGGATCACGGCGTTCATCAACAAGTGAATTTACTTCCAGACCCATCCCTTTAGCTGTGGCAATCATAAACTGCCAGAGACCGGCTGCTCCATGTTTGGAGACAGCGTTAGGATCAAGTCCTGACTCAATCACCGGCAGATATTTCAATTCGAGTGGAAGTCCGCGCTCCTCAAGAGCCTGCTCGAAAATCGGTAGATAATAATGGCTCAGACCGAGAAGCACAGTCACCTGCTCCCTCCCCTTCTGAGTGTAGCGGTCTATATAAGAGCGCACCACCTGATTATAGGGTAATTCTATCACAGTCGGCAATTTGGCAAGACGTTCGCGCATGGTCTTGTCGTCATTGCGGGTGTCACTTTCACGAAGATAGCGGTCGTCGGTCGCCATATAATTCTTCATATACCAGCCCTCGAGCATCTTGCGTGTGTCAGCCTCGAAACTTTCAGGATATACAATATTGTTGTCCGTGATATCGGTCTTGACGTCAAGCACAGTCGCCTTCTTCTGTGCCTGAAGGGCAGTCGGGAAGGTAGCGGTGGCTGCCGCGCATAAAAGGAGGAAATGGTATATATGATTTTTCATAATTATATGTTGTTAGGCTTCGAGCCGTTGTTATTGTTTATTAAAAAGTAAACGCCCAGTTGATTCCGAGGGCAGGCTTGCGGGTGGCTGGCTGCATCATAAGCGTCGGAGTCATGTCAAGCGAAAGATCGGGCGTTATATCGAAATGCGCCATTGACGCATCGATGTAGGCATCTACCATACACACAAGATATAAAGCCACAAGACATATTATGCAGAGGTCTCGGTTGCGGCGGAAGTAATCACGACGACTTTTGAACGTGCGTTTCAGCCATTCCGTGTCAAGATCACTTTCGTTGACAGTAGGAGGAAAGAAATCAAGATAACTTTTTGTGTTGGGATCGCTGTCCATGAGATCACGATATCCTTGCACATAATCCTGATACTGGTTATTGTTCCAGTTTGTGGCATATCCAAGTCCCATAAAACCTCCGACAACTATCGGAAGTTTCCAATACCTCCGGTTATAAATCTGCCCCAGACCGGGACAAAGAGCCGAAAGCCATACAGCTCTCTGCGGAGAGGGATTGAACGGGATCTTGCCGTCAAGACCATAAGGATAATCATCTGCCCTCACTTCCGTAGGAGGAATCGAATCCGACACCTCCTGCGCCTTCACCAGCACCTCAGCATCGGCATATACTACAGAATCCGGGGATAATGGTTGGCGGTCATCCGGAATTTCAACCGGTGATTGCTCCTTTACCGGTAATTCTACCGGAGACTGTGCCTTAGTCGGTAATACTGTAGAAGACTGTGCCTTAGCCGGCAATGTGAAATAATCCAATGGAAAGACAAGAATCATAACCAATGCGACGATTATCCCGCACTCCGCAGGGCGAAGCAGAGGATTCTCACCCCAAAGGTTATCATATATTTTTTTTATCTTTCTATAAATCATAAATTATACGCTTGGCATCTAAAGCCTAAAGCCAACTCCCCAACTCCTAATTCCTCATTCCTAATTCCTAATTCCCAGAGCTACCCCTTGATTCTCTCAAATATCTTTACGAGTTGATGCAATTCATCATCTGAGGAGAACTTGAAAGTCACAGAACCTTTGCCATTCTGCGAACGGGCAACCTTTACTGGCATGGAAAAATAATCTGTGAAATTTTTCTCAAGCAGACGGATATCCTCCGATTTATCAGTTCTACCTTTCACCGGCTTGTCAATACTTTCTCCTTCGGCAAGTTTTCTGCCTAATTCCTCAACGGCACGTACTGACAAACCCTCTTTTATCACCATTTTATAGAGCTTCAGCTGTATCTTGGGATCTTCTACAGAAAGAATAGCGCGGGCATGTCCCATGTCAAGCTTACGGTCGCGGAGTCCTAACTGAATCTCTGCAGGCAGACGGAGTAGGCGCAGATGATTCGCAATCGTTGCGCGGTTCTTGCCAAGACGTTCTGACAAACGCTCCTGAGTAAGATTATAAGTATCAATGAGTTTCTTAAAACCGAGAGCAACCTCTATTGCATTCAGGTCTTCACGCTGAATGTTTTCTATAAGTGCCATCTCTGTCATCTCAGAATCTGACACCGTACGCACATAGGCCGGCACAGATGTAAGACCGGCTATCTGGGCAGCGCGCCAGCGGCGCTCTCCGGCAATTATCTGGTAATTGCCGTCATCGCCCATACGCAACGTAAGAGGCTGAACCACTCCAAGTTCGCGGATAGAGGCAGCAAGTTCTTCAAGAGTGGACTCATCGAAAGTGCGGCGAGGCTGATCAGGATTCGGCACGATGCGGTCAACATCGATTTCCGAAATTGCCGATGATCCCTCCGTTCTTATATCACCCATTGAGATCAGGGAATCAAGACCGCGTCCCAATGCATTTCTTTTTAAAGCCATGTTATTTCTTTTTGTTTCTCATCTGGAGCTCCTTGGCGAGCTGCACATAAGCGATAGCGCCTCGTGAATCCGGGTCATAGAGGATTGCCGGCAATCCGTGGCTCGGAGATTCCGAAAGGCGGATGTTACGGGGGATGACGGTGTCAAACACCATCTTGCCGAAGTGACCGCGCAGTTCCTCATATATCTGGTTGGCAAGACGCAGGCGGGCATCATACATCGTGAGTAGAAATCCTTCAATCTCAAGTTGCGGACGCAAGCGACTCTTTATGATGCGCACAGTATTGAGAAGCTGTGAGATACCTTCAAGTGCAAAATACTCAGCCTGCACCGGTATCAGCACAGAATCAGCAGCAGTAAGAGCATTGATCGTAATCACACCGAGCGAAGGAGAGCAGTCGATCAAGACATAATCGTAATCATTCTTGACAGGTTCAAGAAGACGCTGGAGCGTGCGCTCGCGGTCTTTGCGGTTCATCAGTTCCACCTCTGCTCCTACGAGATCGATACGCGAGCAGATGATGTCGAGCTTATCGATCGAAGAGTGCATTATCGCTTCGGCAGCAGGATAATTATCCACCAGACATTCATAGATTGAAGCGTCTGTAGGTTGAGGCTGCATGCCGATGCCGGAAGTGGCATTTGCCTGTGGGTCAGCATCCACGAGAAGCACCCGCTTCCCTGCCACTGCCAGACAGGCTCCGAGATTGAAGGCTGTTGTGGTTTTTCCCACTCCTCCTTTCTGATTTGCTATTGCTATGATTTTACCCATTCTGATATTGTAAGAATATCTTTAATTTGCAAAAATAATCAAATTTCCCCGCTTTCCCTAAAAAATATCCTTAAACAATTTTAAATTCCGATTTATCGGGCTGCGCCCGATAAGGTGAAAGGTTATAGGGAATGGGTTAAAGGTGAATTGGCGCGCCTCTAACGTGAGCGACAAGACGTAGCTGCAGTTGCTCGCAAGCCGGAGCCTATTTTGCGACAACCATCAGTAATGCCCAGAAATCAGAACCTATTTTGCGACAACCCTCGAAGAGGGTAATTAGTTATAACCCCATATCGATTAAGCACTTATGAAATAGTGCTTAATCGGTGTGGGGGGTGCACAAATCGCGTCGCTGCGGCCTCGGAGAGGTCGACTAACAAACTTTGCGCTATACTATTCGACATCTTCGATGCCGTTTGACGCGGACTGGTCTTACCCTACACCGACCGGTTCGTTTCCTACGGAAACTCCCGTTCGATGTAGGGTTATAATTATATGCCCCATTCCGGGGCAGACGCGATATTTTAGGTTTTCGATACATTCAGGGGCCGGAAAGTTGAATTTGTGAAATAATTTATGTAATTTTGGGAAAGTATGACTCGCAAATTAGTTAAGTAATTTCGATGTCATACTTATAATCCATAATACCATAACTAATTCAACTGCTTATGAAAACTAAGTTTAGATTAATCCTTACAGCCGCCTTGGCTGTTGTATTCACACTTCCCGCCTGTGCCTGGGGACGGCTGGGACATGACGCCGTGGCAGCCATTGCCGAAAAACATCTTACACCTCGCGCAAAAGCAAATATCGAGCGCTATCTCGGCAATCATTCCATCGTATATTATGCTTCGTGGATGGATTGGGTAAGAGAAATGCCGGCTTACAAACATTCAAGCCGATGGCATGCATCCGATGTAGATTCTCTCGGAGTGTATTATACCAGCAAGAAACGTGATGGAGTGGAAGGGTTGAAAAAGACTCTTGAAAATCTGCGCCATCATAAGGAATTGACGGATTCAGCCGTGGCAGACAACATAAAACTCTTTGTGCATATAGTCGGCGACATGCATTGCCCCGGTCATGCTTTCTATACCGGTTATGACCAGAAACATATAAAGTTTAAGCTCAACGGCAAAAATGCCCAGGTTCATGATTTCTGGGACAACTGGGTGCTTGACCAGCATCCGTGGCAATATAAGGAATATGCCGATCAGCTCGACCGGTACACCGAGAAGGAGATAGCTGAAATACAGAAAGGCACTCCCGAAGAATGGGCAACAGAATCCGGCAAAGCCATAACGAAGACATACGGATGGTTTGAGAACGGACGTGAATATAACAAATCCGAATCTTACAGCAGAATTTTAGGAGGTGAGAAAATTGCCCACGAACGCATAGTGCGTGCCGGCTATCGCCTCGCCCGCCTTCTCAACGAAGTTTTCGACTATTAACAGAATACTGTCTAATCTACTGAAAGCTCCTCCCCTGGTTCTTCGCGTTCGCGATGCTCGTAAGCGTCGACAATGCGCTGAACCAACGGATGGCGCACTATATCTTTTTTCTCGTATTCTATCACTCCGATTCCTTTCACGCCCTTCAGAATTCGGAGAGCCTGCAGCAGTCCGCTCTGCACCGTGTGGGGAAGATCAATCTGAGTGGTGTCGCCGGTAATTATCATCTTACCGTTCATGCCGAGTCGCGTCAAAAACATCTTCATCTGATGCCTGGTTGTGTTCTGTGCCTCATCGAGTATGATTACAGCGTCATTAAGAGTTCGACCGCGCATGAAGGCGAGAGGAGCAATCTGGATTGTCTGCGCCTCCATATATTCCTTAAGTTTCTGCTGCGGTATCATATCCTCCAGGGCATCATAGAGAGGTTGCAGATATGGATCAATCTTATCTTTCATGTCACCGGGGAGGAAACCAAGTTTCTCCCCAGCCTCCACAGCCGGACGCGAAAGGATGATTTTGCGACATTGTTTATTCTTCAACGCATGCACGGCAAGAGCAATCGCGATATAGGTTTTGCCCGTACCGGCAGGTCCGAGAGCAAAAGTAAGGTCGTTCTCCGCAAAACTCTTCACCATGCGTGCCTGATTGGCATTACGAGGTGCGATCGGTTTGCCGTTTTGCCCATAGATTATGACACCTTCGGCATTAACCTCCTTCGGAGGATCGCCACGCACGATATCTATTATTGCCTCCTCATCGAGTTTATTGTATTTTGACGCATGAGCTTCAATCGCATGTATCTTTTTCTCGAACTCAGCAGTTTCGCTCTCTTCTCCGATCACTTTTATGACATTGCCGCGCGCCGCCATCCGCAGTTTCGGGAAAAGGTTGCGGATCAAACTTATATTCGCATTATTGACCCCATAAAACGTCTGCGGATCAACATTATCTATTATGACTATTCTCTCTATCATCTTATTATTATAAGGTTAAAGGGAAGAGGTGAAAGGTTAAAGGTAAATACCTGATTCTCTATATTCTTTGTCAGAAAGGTCTGTCACCCCTTGCGGATATAAGTATTGAAGACAATATGCGAACAAGTTCTTCTGAAAGCGCGTAACAGTTCGCGTAAGTATCTTTATCTATATATCCACTTCTATTTAATAATCTTAACCAATAACATGTCTCGTTTGCTTCCTTACATGCTATATTTATTTTATGGATAAAATCCTGACGACTTTCAGCACAATCTGCTTCTGCAATATTGGCACCTATGGATGTTCCACTTCTGAGAATCTGCTTGCTCATCACATATTCCCTCTTATTAAAGTATAAATCTTTATAGAGTTCTATTATTAGAAGAGCAAAGTCCTCTGCCTTTCTCATTTTATTGTTATCTACCATAGTAATATTAATGCCGAACAGTTACGAAGTCATGACATTTTTCCTTTTCCCTATTCCCTTTAACCTTTAACCTCTCGATAGAATTATCCTACCGAGCCTTCAAGTGAGATTTGTAAAAGTTTCTGGGCTTCGACGGCAAACTCCATCGGGAGTTTATTCATAACCTCTTTTGTGTAACCACCCACAATAAGTCCTACTGCTTCCTCCATCGGGATGCCGCGTTGCTGGCAATAGAAAAGCTGCTCTTCATTTATCTTTGAAGTCGTAGCCTCATGCTCAACTGTTGAGGAATTGTTGCGGACATCAATATAGGGGAAAGTATGTGCCCCACATTCATCACCCATCAGCAAGGAATCACACTGGGTGAAATTACGGCAACCTGACGCACCCTTTGACATGCGCACCAATCCGCGATATGAATTCTGGGATTTACCTGCCGAGATTCCTTTACTGACAATAGTAGAGCGCGAATTGCGTCCGATATGAATCATCTTCGTGCCGGTGTCCGCCTGCTGGTAATTATTGGTGACAGCTACAGAATAAAATTCTCCAACCGACTCATCACCTTTAAGCACACATGAAGGGTATTTCCATGTAATTGCCGAACCGGTCTCGACCTGAGTCCAAGATATCTTGGATCGATGACCGCGGCAGAGACCGCGTTTGGTCACGAAGTTATAGATACCTCCGCGTCCATCCTTATCTCCGGCATACCAGTTCTGAACGGTGCTATATTTCACCTCCGCGCGTTCCTCGCAGATTATCTCCACAATGGCAGCGTGCAACTGATTCTCATCGCGCATCGGAGCCGTGCATCCTTCAAGATAGCTGACATAGGCATCATCGTCTGCTACGATGAGCGTACGCTCGAACTGCCCTGTGCCGGAAGCATTGATACGGAAATAAGTACTCAGCTCCATCGGGCACCGCACACCCTTGGGAATATACACGAAAGAACCATCGGAGAATACCGCTGAATTCAATGCGGCATAATAATTGTCGCGATAAGGCACCACCGTGCCGAGATATTTCTTTACGAGATCCGGGTAATCTTTCACAGCCTCGGAGAAAGAACAGAAGATCACTCCCAATTCAGCAAGCTTCTCGCGGTGTGTGGTCTTTACGCTGACAGAATCCATGACTGCATCCACTGCCACACCGGCGAGCTGTTTTTGCTCCTCAAGCGAGATACCCAGTTTATTGAAAGTCTTCACAAGCTCAGGATCCACCTCATCCATGCTCTTTTTCACCTCCTTCTTTTTAGGAGCTGCGTAATAGCTTATAGCCTGAAAATCGATAGATGGTATTTTCAAATGAGCCCATTCCGGAGGCGTAAGCGTCTCCCAATATCTGAACGCCTTGAGACGGAAATCGAGGAGCCACTCCGGCTCACCCTTTTTCTTCGAGATAAAGCGTATCACATCTTCATTAAGACCAGGGGGCACAATCTCCGTATCAATATCCGATGTAAAACCATACTTATATTCGGAATTGGTAGCCTCCTGAATCGTTTTTTTAGAACTTTCAGATTTACCGTTCTCGGTCGTTATCTCATCCTTTATTTCGTCACTCATAAAGTGTAATTTTCTATTATTACGCAAAATTACAAAAAAAGTTCTGTAAGCCGATTATTTTAAAGGTAAGAAGTAAAAGGTAATATGTAAAAAGTAATAATTGGCATGACTCTAATGTGACTGATAAGTCGTAGCTGCCAACCTTAAAAAAACGCGAAAATTTCGCGTTTTAAATTTGAATCAATATTGAATGGCATTAATATTTAACCTTTTATTAATTAGCACATTATCATATTAGACAGATGTTAATATTAAAGAATTCCATGTAACTTTTCGCGTTTTTTGCGTTTTTTTCGCGTTTTTCGCGTTCATATCAATCTCCAGATTCTGTCTTTGCCAGCAATAATTTTAATGAAATTAATATACTGTTTTCACCTCTCAATCTGAGAGACAACATTGAGGAGTCTGCAAATGAGGGTAATATCTGCCAATCTACATGGAGTTTATACGGTTACAGACTTGTTGTACATGATCAAGACCATAAAGTAGAGAATGGCTATCGATGCCCATCCACATAAAGAGCTTATGCAAATTCTGATAAGCATTGAGTATGTAAGCCGTGCCGATTTGGGGTTGTCTTCGCGCAAAACAGATAGGCTCATGATGTGCTATTCGGTTTCGGAGGATATTGATGCCATCAAGCTCATTGAACATATAAGCATTATTATATTGAATCTCCACAGATGATCGTGGCTTATTCGGGAATATTCGTAGGAGAATCTGTCCTGTAGCACGATATTGAGGATTGGCAAACATATACTTCCAGACTCCGAATTCCATTTCAGCAAGAAGTTTATGGTGAGTATATTCACCATTTCTGTTCAAACGATTGAAAGCTTTGGTGATTATTCGCGCACTATCTCGACAACTGACAATATCAAATATACCTCCTTCCAATACTGAATCACGTAACCAATTCTTTCCGAACCGAGACGTAAGCTCACGGTCAATAGCATTTCTTAACGCCACCTCGAAACAGCTCAATAACGTAAAGACTTCTTGCGAGAGATGAAGGTTTAACCGATATAGTGACATTGCTTTTCGGGTATCATTATCACAGGCTGAGACATATCTGTTGAGTCTTTCCGGAGACAATATATTCTGAAAATCGATGAATTTCACTTCTGTTACAATCTTTTATTAGCCAGGATTTGTTTTAATCAAAAGAAAGCACTACTTTTGCAGTGTTGATTCCCGGTAGCCCCTGACTCGTCAAGCTATCGGGTTTAGTATTTTATAGCCGCAAAGGTAATCATTCTCATTGAATTGGACAACAATGAGAAAACATTATGCTAACGTATATTTGTTCACAAAAAGATATCCGGAGTAATTATTAATAATCAACTCCGGATATAGATGTTATATAAAATTTCGGTGTAAAAAGTGTTCGAATTATTTTACGAACACTTTTCTCTCTTCACCCTTCTTACTTTCACTTTATGAGCGTTTTCTTGCCGTTGATGATGTAGAGACCGGGGGAAGTGATGCGGTCGAGTTTAATGCCCTGGAGATTGTAAATCTCCTTTGCTTCTTCTGTGTCGGCATCAATCTCGGTCACTGCGGATGTGCCGGTAATGTTGGGATAGAAATGGAAACTAATACTGCCGTCTTCCTCTTTCTTTACATCTCTGATGCAGAAATAAGCGCGTGTCCCATCCTCATAGAAAGGATAGTCGTTGTCATCGACATGACCGAAGCTCTTGCGGTTTGTCTCCGGTCCGAGAGGAGCACGGTTGATCTGTCCTCCGCTCGTGGTAGAGCCATTGGGGCGGAACACATACAACTCATACAAGTTGTCCTGACCTCCGTTACCTTCATAGCCGGGATGCACCCTGTACACAAGCAAACCTCCGTAAGGTAGCTGTTCGTCCCACAGATCCGAACGGTCGCGATATTCCAACATGAAATACTCAGCCTTCGATTTATTGGGAACTATCTTGTATGCCACCTTTTCTGAGCTACCAGCCGACATCGGTTTTATGGTATAAATCCCCTCTTCAGTGATAGTCTCCACATCCGTAGCAGGAAGCCAGTTGCCATATGCCGCTCCATATGTCATACGTATATAGGCGCTGAGTCCCTGAGGCACCGTACCGTTATCACTCATCAAATCCCACACTCCGATTGGATTCAATGTGGAATTCTTGCGTGGATAAAGGTCAAAAGTATTTAGAGTGTGCGACATCTCATGACAAAGCACTCCGGTGTTGATTTTTTGTGGAACATAAAGCTTATAACCATTAGCTCCATCAAAAACCATAAGATAGTTGCCGACTTTAACGCCACCCAAAGAAGCCGGGGCTCCGCGGTTGTTTGAAGGCCAGAGCATTCTGGAAGCACTCGTGTCGCTGTCTCCGCAGATTATCAGCACGAGATTGTCTACCTCCCCGTCTCCATTGGCATCAAACACAATCTTGTCCTCTTCATTGACTATATCGTCGCCATTGATATCCCATTGAGAAAGCTTCTCATCAAGAAAAACGCACATATCCTTTACGAGCGTCTTTATGCGCGTGCCAAGCATAAGATCAAGATCGACGTACCCGTCCGGATTTGACTCCGACTTAGGACAGAAATATGCTACCGGATGGGAATCCACATATACGAAAGGTAAAATCACAGACTCCCAGTCCATCCTGCCGAAACTCATATCGGAGAAATAGTTGCGCACGGAATTCGCACCAGGCTCTGTTGAGTTGAACATTGCCTCGTAATAATCGAAATCATGCTCCCACTTCTTATCTGCCTCATCGGCAAATTTCACGAAGCACACAACATTAGCCATCTTGTATGGCTCGGCGAAAACCACGCAGGCAAAAGCGCAGATAATGAATATAACTGAAAGTTTACGCATGATAAATGATAAATGATAAATATAAAATCATAAGCCGGTGTATCAATCGACCTCTTCGAGGACCAATGCAACAGCACTGCCTTCTTACTTTTTACTTCCTACTTAACCACAACTTTAGTGGTTTTCGATCCCTGACGGCGGATGTAAAGACCGGGTTCTTCACCGCTAACTTTAACTCCCTGCATGTTGAAGAATTCAACAGGAGCATTCTCATCAGCCTCGATTCCGGCTACACCTGAACCGGGAGTAAACGGATTGCCATTGTCAGTATATTGCAGCACGCGAATCCCATGAACATAGAGAGGTGATTTCTTCATATAGTTCACAAGCCGGATTGTCCTCTGCACACCCTTTTCGCTCTGGATTTTGAAATAATGTTTGTTTCCTACGGGACCATAATCCTGATCCTCAAGTTTCTCCACATCATTGAAATATCCCGTAAAGATCACACCGGGAAGTTTGTCTCCATAAGAATCAGAAGTAAACTCGCCACCCAGTATAAGGTTATCCCCCCCTAAATCTCGATTGGGAACGTTACCTTCTGCAGGATGGAGACCAAGATTTACATCTGCTTGCTCAGCCGACACAAAAAAATCCACTTTTGCGCAATCTGGAAGATGCAACAAAATTCCACCCCCACATATATGTGGGGCTGACAGCACACCGAAATCCTCACCGGCTACAGGCAGCACTATCGCTCCAGTCTTGGATCCTGTTCCTCCTTTCACACCATCTGTGCCGTAACCCACGTAACTTGCATCCTTAATAGTTTCCGGAGCTACATCCTCCCCCGGATAATCACCGGGAACCAAATAATCTCCGTCAAGAAGCTTTACTTGCATTCTGGAAGGATAGCCTACATACTTGTCAAGTTTTTCCTTTGTGTCAAACCAGAGAAAGCCGTTTTCATCACAATCAGCGGGATCAAAGAAATTATAGGTTGTCTGAGCGCTGAGCGTACCTCCTACAGCAAATGCTGCCAATGTGAGTAATGTTTTCTTCATAAAAAAGTTTTATTTAATGTGTAATGTTAAATGTGTAATGATTGGGATAATGTTGAATGTTAAATGTGTAATGAAGACAGGCGGATGCTAATTAAACATTACACATTCAACATTAAACATTATAAGAACTTATACTTCACTCCAATCCGGATTCTGTTCAACTCCATGATAGCGCACGTCGCTCCAGGAGATAGGCCAGAAATACTGGCGTTTGTCAAAGTAACGAATGTTCGTATTACGCCCATTCACCACGGGATATGTGTAACGCTTTATTCCGTCCTCGCCTTGAATTATATTCACGCGATAAAGCGGATTGGTGTCGCCGCACATAGCATCTTCAGCAATTCCGAGACGCAGCAGATCCCAATATGTAGTTTTCTCAAACGCCAACTCCACGCGACGCTCATTGAGGATATCTTCAAGAGAGACAGACCCAAGCGACGGCATACCGACACGGTTGCGGATCCGGTTTATTTTCTGCAAAGCGTCGCCGGCACGATTCTCATACCAATCGATTTCAGCATAGTCAAGAAGCAACTCTGCAAAACGCCAGATTATATAATTCTGTGAGCTTGCATAAGTTTCGTCGGTATTGATCTGCTGGTTTTCGCGAAGGAACTTCGCCATGTAATATCCAGTACGAGTAACAGATGCAGTGGTAGAAGTTCCGTAAGGAGTGAGATCTGCTCCCGCCACATTCTTACCGTCAACAACAGTGACGTGGATATCAAGGATTTTGCCTGCCCACTCGGAGCCGTCATAAAGAACATTCGCATAGAAACGTGTGTCGCGGTTATCGTAAGGGTGATTCTCGTCATATCCTGAGCCTTCCTCATCTATACGTTTGCCGTTTGCCATGCGGTATTCATCCACATGATTCTGTGTGGGATTATACGCGCAATTGGTACCTGTCATTGATGGCGGGGCTGCATCGCGGTCGAGTTTATGACCGAGACCTGTCGAAAAGTCACCGTCATCATTATGCTGATACTCCAAGATAGATTCCTGCGAATTTTTTGTCAGAAATATATTGCGGTAATTGAGAGCCTTTTCACGTATTGTGTTACCGTTTACAGGCATGAGATCATACTCATGGAGTTCCAACACTTTGTCGTAAGCCTCGGCAGCGAGACGGCGCATCTTTGCAGAGCGGTCATCAGGGAAACCGAGATATGGTTTCTCCGCATTCTGATAATGCACGCCGGCAGCCCAGAAATAAGTCTTTCCCATCAGCATGTAAGCCGCACCTTTGGTTACGCGCCCGACATTACGCGCCTCATGCTCTACCGGAAGCAACTTAGAAGCCTCGAACGCCTCTTTGGTGATGAAGTCCACCATCTCTTCATATGATGCACGAGGGTATTTCACAGTTTCTACCAACGGATCAAAAACCCTGTCAACAAGCATTACTCCGCCGTACCGCTGCAGAAGCGTATAAAAATACCATGCACGGAAGAAATGCGCCTCCCCTATGATACGGTCGTGAATAGATGCCGGGAGCTCACTTTCATGGGCAAAAAGCTTGTTGAGAGAGCGTATCTGCTCATAGGCAGACTGCCAAACCAGGCGGCTGCGACCATTGATCATCGTTGCCGACCCTTTAAGAATTTCTCCATACCCAGCCTGATACCAGTCTCGGCGACCCACCGTGAGCTGATCGCCAAACCAGGGATCGAATTCCTCACCATTGTTCTTGATCATCGTTGATACAAGTATAGTGAAGCCATTGTCCATGTTGTGATACCAGCTGCCGGTGTATTCATCAAGCAACTTTTCATCGCTCCATATCATGTTTTCCGACAATTTGTCGTTGGGCGCATCCCGGAAAATGCCGTTGCAAGAGGATAGCGATACGACAAAACACGCTATAATAGCCGAATATATTATTTTATTTATCTTCATAGCCTAATACTAAATATCTTATTTAAGTTTCGCAAGCTTCAACTTAAAGTTTAGGAGTTTAAAAGTTTAGAAGTTTATATGCAGCGAATATGATTGATCTATTGTTTATTAGCAGCAAATAAATAAACTCATAAACTGCGCAGAGCGCGATTAAACTTATAAACTTCAACTTTACGCTTGCGAAAGTTGAATATCTTATATATCAGAAACCGAAAGCAATTGAGAAACCATAGGAACGCTGCAACGGATAACCGCGAAGCGACTCCGGATCCATGTTGTGAAGCGAAGACCATGTGCAAAGGTTGCTTGCCTGGAAGGAAACATCTACAGAGGTAAGTTTTGTTTTGCGCAGGATTGACATCGGAAGTGAATAACCTACCGTCAAAGCCTTAAGACGCAAGAAATTACATTTCTTAACCCAGTATGTGCTGCTTCGCCGGTTATTGTCGCCGGTGGTTGCGAATTTCACCCTCGGATAGCTTGCATTGGGATTATCCGGCGTCCAGGTGTCGGTGTAATGGTAATCCTGGAAACGTTGCAACGAATTGTTTTCCAATGTGTAAAGCTCGCTGATCAGCTGATTGTATCCCCCTGCGCCCTGGAACGAGAGATTCACATGGATTCCTTTCCAACTGCCACCGACACCGAAGCCATAAGTCACTGTCGGAAGCGAAGAATCCTCCACAAACACCATATCATTCACAGTAAGGATATTGTCTCCATCCTGATCCAGATACTTTATATCGCCGGGAGCAAGTGTGGCATTTTTCTTACCATCCTGATCCACAGGCCATGCGGCAATCTCTTCATAGCTCTGGAATAATCCGTCAGCCACATAGAGGGAATTCACGGTAAACGGCTTCCCTTTGCGACGCTGAGCCTCCGGAAGGGAAGATTCATCTCCCCAGTCGAGCACCTTATTCTCCGATGTGCCGATATTGAAACTGAGGTCATAGTTGAAATCACCTATCGTATTATTGTGTCGAATCGTGAAATCCACACCGGAAAAACGCACTTTACCGATATTGACCGACGGAAGCACACCTCCTGTTCCCACAGTGGGCGGGAAGAGATACTCACGGGCATCTGTCACCATATTGGTGCGTGTGCGGTTATACCACTCCAAAGTTGCCGTAACGCGGTTGTTCCAGAATCCGAGGTCAAGACCTACATTGAAATCTTTCGACTTTCCCCATGTCAGCGATTCATTCGGATAAGAGCTCAATGAAGGAAGAAGTCCGGGCAGCCAGTTGCCTCCGAAATTATATCCCTCGGTGTTTGTAAAGCTATAGAACTGCAGATAACCGAAATCTGACGCAACTCCGTCATCACCGAGAATACCGGCAGAAGCACGAAGTTTTGCCTGCGAGATTATCGAAGGAGAAACTTTGAAAAATTTCTCATTCGAGAGCACCCAAGATGCTGAGAACGTCGGGAAGAAACCCCAGCGTTTACTTGGAGAAAAACGTGTCGAACCATCCACCCGGAAAGAAAACTCTGCAAAATAGCGGCTGTCGAAACCATAAGTCACACGACCTACGGTAGATGCTCGCTGGCTGTTGTATTCGTTTCCGGAAAGAGAGGCAGTCGATGACGATCCGAGAATCTCCGGCTTCTCACCAGATAGATTGGGATTAGTGCCGCGAAGATACTTGTTCTGGTAATCCTGATAGTTGATTACCGCCAGACCGGTGACGTGATGCTTTTCATTGAAAGTATGGTTGTAGCTTATGCCACCTTCAAGAAGAGTATTGTGCACGCTCTGCTCTCTGTCGCTCATCGTGATGCGCGAAGCCGGATATACCGACGACGGATCAATTGTAATCTCGCCTGTCAGCGGATTGTATACACTAAGTTGTACCGGTTTCGAATATGTGGTCACTCCCGAATGATTCATGTCATGAGTGGCAGTCACGTATATTTCCAGTCCGTCAACCTTCGGTATCTGATAACGCAGCTGCGCGTTGAGGGTATGGTAGTCGGATTTTGTTTTCTGGTAGCCACCGAGACCACGCACTGATACAAGAGGATTGTAACCCTCAAGGCTGGCATAAGACCCGTCGGTATATTGCAAAACCTCTATCGGAGAATATGCATATGCATCATCGATTGTCAGCGGGTTGTTGTTGTTCTTGTAGTTGGTAATCGATCCTGTCAGATTCACAGAGAGTGTGAGACCCTTAAGAATATCGGCATCGGTACGCAACGAATAATTGAAACGGTTTCTGCCAATATTCGAATAAAGACCTTTTGACTCGGAATAACCTGCCGACACAAGATATCTCACAGACTTCACACCGCCCGACACCGACAGAGAATGACGCTGCGTGTGACCCCACTTATGGAAATAGTCGAAAAGTGATGAATCTCCATAAAGATTTGGATTAGATCCAAGAAGGTTGAGATCATATTTATTGTATCCTCCATCAGGATTAGCCTCGACAGCACGGTTGTAAAGTTCGGCAAACTGACGGGCATTCAAGAATTTCGGCAGGTAGGTAGCTTCATCGAAATTAAGCTGCCCGCGATAATTGATTCTGACTTTATCGCTCTTTCCACGCTTGGTCTGCACCAGGATCACTCCATTGGCTGCACGCGCACCATACACCGCAGAAGCGGCAGCATCTTTCAGAATGGATATACTCTCTATATCATCCGGATTGAGGTCTGACAGACGCATCTCCCCTTCGTTGGTGGTTGAGGAGAAACGGGGCACACCATCAATGACGAGCAACGGACTGTCGAGATTTCCACGAATACTCATAGTCGACTCCCTCGCTGACGATGGGTCGCCGGTAACAGCCTTGACACCAAGACCTGCAACCTGACCACCCAACGACTGGTCGATATTCATCGCCGGAATCTTCAACAGATCCTTCGAACTGATTGTTTCCACCGACGAGGTCAATTCCGATCTCTTTGCTGTGCCGTAGCCAATCACCACAAGCTCATCTATCTCGGAATGCACCTCTGTCATTCTTACAACCAGATTCTTCGTGTCTTTACCCACATCCATGCGACGTGTCTCATAACCGAAGCAGGTGACTATCAGACGCGATGTCTTGCGTGCTGAAAGGGCAACCTTGAACTTACCGTCAATATCGGTAGCGGCACCTCCCGGCACTCCTTCCACCCTCACGGTAGCCCCTACAAGAGGCTCCTCTTTCTCATCAAGCACTGTTCCTGTCAGATACGAAGTTCCCTCAGGAGCACCTAAAGCGGGAAGTGCCATGAGACAAATGATAAATAATATCAAAGCGTTCTTTTGCATATGATGTAGGCTTTAAGCTGTTTGTTATTTCGGTTCAAGAGCCAGTCCTATGTTGCGGAGCTGGTATTCATAGAATTCACGCGTAGAAGCATCGGGAGCAGATGATGCAGCGCGACGATAAAGCGTCTGTATCTTTTTCAGACGTGAATACATCAACGGCTTCAGCATCTCCGCCGGAAGCGCAGGATAACCGAAGGCAAGACGGAAAAACGAATTGTCACCTTCATGTCTGGCAGCATGACTGCAGGCTGCGTCACGCGAACACGGAAGAGACGGTTCGATTCCAAGTATGGACATCGGATCTGCCTCTGTCCAGTTTATTCCACCTTCATCGGTAAGGCTCTTTGATTTGCCACCGGGCATTGTGAGTCCCGCTCCGCTGACCATAATCTCCAGAGCCGCGCTCTGCAGGCGACGTTCCGTATCGTCAAGTTTACGGTTGGCATAAGCGGCTGCAAATATTCCCTTGATTGCGTCATCAGCATAATCCGCCACAGAGTAACACCTTTGCGGATCAGTTTCATGACCTGCGTTTATCCCTCCGAGATTCACAGGCGACAGCAATGCCGATACAATTGCCTTGTCCATACGATCGCGCCATACGGGAGCCTCCTCGAATTTAAGATTCAAAGAAGCCGGCGACAGCCAGTCGCGTGAACGTGCCTGACCAAGCAACCAGTCCATTGCGCGGCGCGTATCCGTTTTTGAGAAATATTTGCGGTGAGGTCCTTGATTGCGTCCCTGCACAATTTCCTTGAACTCTATACCGCCGATATAAGGGATCACATGCGAGATATGACGCAGATACTGGCTGATCAAAGCTTTGTAGGTTGGGAGTAGAGCCTCGTAGTCACGTCCCGGCTCGCCTGCCCAGTCCTCAAAGTTGTCCATGATTATCTTCATGTTCGAGATTGCCATATCTCCGGCACGCATATGATCGTTGCTGAGGTCTTCAGTCTGGTCTGTAGGATCGACAGTACCCATAAACTGCTGAGCTCCGAATTCATACATCGGATCATTCTCCTTTTCCTCTATCCATTTGTCAAGCACAGGTTTCTCCTGTTGCATTGTCAAGTTTCCGGGAATCAGACGATAACCCCAGTTAATGGCATGGATATCGTAAACGCCAACAGGAGGGGGAGTCATGCGCACACCGCGCTCGAAGTCACCGGGCTGCGCCACAAAGTTATTGCGGGCATAGTCCATGATGGAGGGTGTTGTTCCATATTTCTGTGTAAACTCAGGATCGCGGAGATTCTCTATTGTATAAGCGTGAGAAGCACCCATGTTATGCATCAGACCAAGACAGTGACCGATCTCATGGGCTGTGACATAAGTCAGAGATTCATACATCACGGAATCGGCGAAAACTTTGGTACGCACACGTGGATCTACCGCACCTGTCTGAACAAAACGCCAGTCATGAACAAGCGACAGCACATTGTGATACCAAATGACATCAGCCCCAAGGATTTCACCGGTGCGGGGATCGCAATATGAGGGACCCATGGCATTGGCGGTAGGAGTGACGCTATAACGCACGCAATTGAAACGCACGTCATCGGGATCAAATTCCGAATCACCCACAGGATAATCGCGAGCTTCCACCACATTCTTGAAACCTGCTGCCTCGAACGCCGTGTTCCAGTATTCTATACCCTCTTTCACGGCAGCACGCCATTTGTCAGGAAAAGCGGCATCTACATAGAACACGATCTTTTTCTTAGGCTCCACGAGCTGACCGGCAAAATATGCCTGCATGTCTTCATCTTTAGGCTCCACGCGGAAACGGTTGATAATGGCATAACTCTCCACCTTGTCAAGATCAGAGGAATAGAGTTTCTTCATATCATAGAAGTAACCCACACGATTGTCCTGAAGACGACTCTTCATCGGCACATCAGGTAGTTTCATCAGAGAACGCGACACCACTACAGTGTATGGGTCATGCGCTTTGGGAGTGGTATAAGCAAGTCGGCTTTCGATGATGATATTGTCGGGGAAAGCCTTTACTTTGGTGATGGATGAACCATCTTTGTAGTAAGTTCCGTCTATACCTTTGCGTCCACTCAATGCTGCCGCAATAGGATCATTATCCTTTATGGGCGATATAAGTTTCTCATTCCCGACAAAGAATGATGTGACATCAATTACAACTCTTTTCCCGTCGCGGTTCTTGATTTTGAAACCTTTCACCACGGGATTAATCATGTTTCTGTCGAACGAGACTTTAATTGGATCATTATCGTTGATCACATTCCCAGCCTGCACGATGTGCATATATACATTGTGCTCATCTTTCGAAAAACTCACCACGAGGGGAGTGATGTTCATCTGTCCTGCTACGTAATCACCCGTAGACGAAATACCGTTTACACGACTCGAAAGAAGATATTCGTGATTGAAAATGCTGTCGGGAAGCACAAAGAAGAGGGAGCCTTCCTTGTCCATGCGGCAGTCGAACATACCGCTGTAGAGAGTTGCATCCGCGAGCTTCTTCGCCATCTCGGCGCTGTCTTTCGCAAGCCCCGTAAGAGCAGGAGTTTCTTTGGTGTCTTTTGCTTTTTTCTTTCTGAATAAGCCCGCATCGGCACTTCCGGCACCAATCAAAAGACCGGCAACAGCCATGCAGGTGATGATTTGTTTCAATTTCAGTTTAGTCATCATTGTAGTTCGAATGTGGTGTTTTATGGAATCTTAGATAAGGTTAGTTACAGCGTATAAGATAGATAGGAAAGAAAAAGAGAAAGAGAGGGGAGTAAGAGGCGTGCCAATTCACACCTCTTCCCTCTTCCCTTTTACTTTTTACTTAATAACAACTTTAGTTGTCTTCGAGCCTTGACGACGGATATACATACCAGGCTCGTTACCGCTCACCTTCATGCCCTGCATGTTGAAGAACTCAACAGGAGCATTCGCATCGTCAGCCTCAATTCCGGATACTCCTGAACCCGGGGTGAAAGGATGACCATTGTCAGTATATTGAAGAATACGAATACCATGTATCAGCATTTCAGTGTTAATATTCTGACGAATCTGGGCGGTAACCTTTTGTCCCAGAGGTTGCCCAATTTTATGACAAGTAACTTCTTCACTCGTATTCTCAAGATTCTGTATATTCATCCATGAAAGCGTAAACGTTCTTGATAAAGGTTTCGCCCACGAGCCAAAAACTTTATAATCCTTTATAGAATTGAGATCCAAGTATTCTGACCATCCAAGACCACCACAAATTGCAGGGGCGATTACATCATAATCCTGAGATAACTCCAAATCCATCTGAGCACAATCAGGAAGCCATACAATAAATGAACCTCCATCACCCTTAGTACCCAAAGAACTGGATCCGGCTGCGAGCACAAGTGCACCGGTGCGACTGCCTTCACCACCCTGCACACCTTCAGCATTATAACCTTTGATTGTAGGATCACCAAAAGTAGGGTCATTGATTCCCGGTTCGGTTTCACAAAGAGCATCCATCATATACAATTTAGGAGAAGCCAGGACCGCCGGAGTCTTCAACAATTCAGGATCATAATATCCAAGATACTTATCTATCTTTGCCTGAGTATCAAACCAGAGCCAACCATTGGCATCGCAATCTGCAGGATCAAAATAATTGTATAACTGCTGAGCATTGGCTACACTGACAGCGGCAAAAGCCGCAATTGTGAGTAAAACTTTTTTCATACCTATATATTTTAACTTCTATGTTTTATATTATTGGATTGTAGGAATCAGGCTTTCTTTCACCTGATTCCTTTTTCACTATTACTTTTTACCTATTCCCTTTCCCCTTTTACCTTCTCCAAAAACTACATCTCTATCCATTCAGGGTTCTGTTCAAGACCATGATAACGGACATCATTCCAGTCAATTGGTAGATAATACTGACGGTCGCGGAAATAACGCACAGTTGTGTTTTTTCCGTTAATCACACGTGTAGTGATTTGCTTACTACCATCTGCCCGATATACAATCTTTACTCCATAAAGAGGATTGTTAGTTCCTGTCATTCGCTTTTCAGCCACATTCCAACGGAGAAGATCCCAATAGGTAGACTTTTCAAAAGCAAGCTCCACGCGACGCTCATTCTCAATATCCTCCCATGTGATGGATGTCAGTTCCGGCATGTGAACACGGCGACGGATCTGGTTTACCTTATCAAGCCCTTTATCCCCACGGTTTAGTTTATACTCGATTTCCGCATAATCCAGAAGTAGCTCGGCATAACGCCAAAGGATACAATTCTGCGAGCTGGCATAGGTTTCGTCATTGTCTATAACCTGGCTTTCACGAAGGAATTTCGCCATATAATATCCGGTTCGGGAAACCGCTGCGGTTGTAGAAGTGCCGTATTTGGTCAGATCCTCACCTGCAACTTCCTTACCATCAACCATGGTGTAATGAATATCCATTGTGTGTCCTTTCCACTGCGCACCATCATAAAGGATGTTGGCATAGAAACGAAAATCACGACCTTCATACGGGTTGTTCTTGTCATATCCGGAACCCTCTTCATTGATGCGCTTACCATTTGCCATGCGATATTCTTCAACATGGTTATGCGTGGGATTATATGCCGCATTCGTGCCTCCGAAAGAGGGAGCTGCAGCATCGCGGTCAAGTTTATGACCATTGCCATAATCAAAGTTACCGTCGTCAGCATGCTGAACCTCCCATATGGATTCCTTTGAATTCTTGGTGAGGAAGATGTTGCGATATTCAGCCACTACTCCATCGCGATCGGTCGCAGCAATAGGTATGAGATCATATTGTTTTGTACCAATTACGCGATCATACTCGGCAGCTGCAAGATCAAGCATCTCGTCTGTGCGATTGTCAGGGAAACCAAGATATGACTTGGTCTGATTCTGATAATGCTCACCGGCAGCCCAGAAATATGTCTTGGCGCGGAGCATATAGCACACACCTTTGGTTGGACGACCTACGTCTGTAGCTGCATTAGAGAGTGGAAGATGTTTAGCAGCCTCTTCAGCCTCGTTGCATATAAACTCCACCATCTCGGCATATGAGGCACGGGGAAATTTAACATCGTCAACCAAAGGATCATACGTACGCGTAATGATCATCGTGCCTCCGAATGTGCGCAACATACGGTAATAATACCAAGCACGGAAGAAATGAGCCTCACCAAGCACCCTCTCTTTGATTGAAGGTGCCAACTTGTCCTGATTCTCAAGTAGAGTATTTATACTGTTGACCTGTGTGTAGCATGTAGACCAAATGGAGCGTCCACGTTGGGTAAGATCCTGCTGTGAACTTTTTAATATATTGCCATAATCAGCCTGATACCAGTCGCTACGACCGACGGTCAATTGATCGCCATACCATGGATCATATTCTGTTCCCAAGCCCTTCATGATTGTTGTTACCAATGTGTTGAAGCCTGAATCCATACTACGGTACCATGGAAGCACATACTCATCGACAAGATGAGGGTCTGCCCAGATAATATTCTCGGAGAGAGAATCGAAAGGAGCGTCACGAAACATGCTGTCGCATCCCGTTAGTCCTGTTGCCGCGATCGCAAGCGGCATCGTATATAATAATTTTCTGAATTTCATTAGAAGCCAAAGTTAAGGGTTACACCATAAGTCCTTGAGAGGGGATAACCACGAAGCGACTCGGGATCCATGTTATGGAGCGACGAGATCGTGAAGAGATTTCCACCCTGCAATGCTATGTCGAGAGTGGAGATATGCGCCTTGCGGAGCATTTTAGAGGGGAAACGATAACCGACAGTAAGAGCCTTCAGACGCAGGAAACTGCAGTTGCGAACCCAGAATGTGGATTCCAGTCTGTTGTTATCGCTGCTCGGAGTGAATTTCACTCTTGGATACTCAGCACCGGGATTCTCAGGTGTCCACGTATTGGTAAGATGGTAATCCTGGAAACGCGGCAAAGAACGGCTTTCAAGAGTATAAAGCTCATTAATCTTCTGGTTATAGCCGGAAACACCCTGGAACTGAGCATTCATATATATGCCTTTCCACGATGCCGACAGTCCGATTCCATAATGCATGTCAGGCATGGAAGAATTCTTGACATACACGCGGTCTTTGTTGGAAAGAACATTATCACCGTTCTGGTCGATATACTTGATATCACCGGGTGCAAGGGTGGCGTTGCCCTGTCCGTCCTGATCCACCGGCCACGCGGCAATCTCCTCGTAGCTCTGGAATAGACCGGCTGCCTCATAAAGTGACCATACAAGATGCGGCTTGCCGGCACGACGCAAATTCTCGGGCTGAGTAGACTCATCACCATAGTCGAGCACCTTATTATTGGAGAACGACAGGTTGAAGCTTACGCTGTATTTAAAGTCACCAACCGTGTTGAGATGCTTGATTGAAAAATCAACACCCTGATAGCGTATCTTTCCTATATTCACACTCGGCACCGAACCTCCGGTTCCTACCGAGGGCGGGAAGAGATATGACGGAGCGCTGGTAATCATATTGGTGCGATACCGCTGATAATATTCAACGGATGCGTTGATACGGTTATTCCAGAATCCCAAATCCAGACCGATGTTCCAGTCTTTGGATTTTCCCCACTGAAGATTCTCATTGGGCACGGAACCCGTGGCTGTAATCACACCGGGCGCAAAATTGCCACCAATCTGATAACCTCCGTTGGGAGAATATATATACTGCTTAAGATAACTGAAGTCACTTACAGCCCCGTCATCTCCAAGAATACCGGCTGATGCACGAAGTTTGGCGAAGGAAATGACATTGTTGTTGACATTCTCGAAGAACTTCTCATTACTGATCACCCAGGATGCAGATGCAGTGGGGAAGAAACCCCACCTGTGACCGGGAGCAAAACGTGTCGAACCATCCACGCGGAAAGAGAATTCAGCAAAATAACGGGATGCAAAACCATATGTTGCACGTCCTACGAGCGAAGCCCTTTGGCTGTAATATTCCGATCCTGTAAGCTGACCCGCACTTGTGGAACCCATCACTTCCGGATATTCGCCCGGAAGATTTGGATTGATGCCTTGCATATATTTATTATTGTAATCCTGATAGTTGGCTACCAGCGTACCACTCACCTCATGTTTCTCCGCAAATGTATGATTATAGTTGACACCAAGCTCAACCAATTTGTTATTAATGGTTTGCCATCTGTCTTGAAGCGATATTTTTGCAGTCGGATATACGGTCTTAGGGTCAACCGATGTGGTGCCGGTCTCTTCATCATAAAGATATAGAGCAACAGGCTTGGAATATTTCGATGTGTTCTGATGGTTAAGGTCAAGAGTACCTTTCAGATAAACCTGCAATCCATCCACTCCTGGGATTTTGTAACGCAACTGTGCGTCAAGTGTATGATAATCGGATTTAACTTTGTTGTAACCACCGATACCCTCCACATTGATAAGGGGATTGCCGCCATCGATCGAGGCAAGATTGCCGTCGGTGAAACGGAGCACTTGCAGCGGAGAATATGAATATGCGGCATCGATGGTTGTATAGGATGAATTCTTATTGGTTGACACAGAACCATTGAAGTTAACTGCCAACGACAGACCTTTAAGAATATCTGCATCGATTTTGGCATTATAGTTGAAACGGTCGCGACTAACATTGGAATAAAGACCCTTGGTATTGGTGTAACCGCCGGAGATAAAGTAGCGAATCGATTTCACACCGCCCGACACCGACAGGGTGTAACGTTGTGAATGTCCCCATTTGTCGAGATAGTCGAGCATGTTTTCATTGCCATAAAGATTGGGATTCTTGCCAATCTCATCAAGATCATACTTGGTATAGGAAGAATTGTCCGACTGATCGACACAACGGTTATAAAGCTGCGCGAACTGGTTTGCATCAAGGAATTTTGGAAGATAGGTTGCTTCCTGGAAGTTGAACTGTCCGCGGAAGTTGATTCTCGCCTTACCACCCTCTTTACCGCGTTTTGTCTGCACAAGGATAACACCGTTTGCTGCACGCGCACCATATACGGCGGCTGCAGCAGCATCCTTCAATACGGAAATGCTCTCGATATCATCAGGGTTGAGGTCGGAAAGACGCATCTCTCCATCGGATGTGTTCGTGCCGAGACGGGGAACACCGTCGATTACAAGCAACGGCTCGCCGCTGTTACCTCGGATGGCAAGCGACGCCTCTTTAGCAGAGGATGGGTCGCCCGAGGTGTTCATGACACCGAGACCAGGCATAGTGCCGGCAAGCGACTGGTCAACATTCATCGCCGGTATCTTTGTCAGCTCATCCCCTGTGATCACCTCTACAGATGATGTCAGTGAACTTTTCTTAGCCGTGCCATAACCGATTACCACAATCTCATCAATATCACTGGCGGTTGGCTCAAGTTTTATAGACTGAAGCTTCTGACCGGGAACGACATCCAGATGCTGAGTGCGGTAACCCACGTATGATATATCTATCCGGCTTTTCTTTGCCGGTATATTGATTGAAAACTTGCCGTCAAGGTCGGTGGAGGTTCCAACGGAGGTTCCGCTCACCTTTACAGTGACGCCGATCAGGGGTTCGCCCTTCTCATCCACTACCATACCCGTGACGGGACCGGACTGTGCGAATGTTGCCACAGTCGCCAGGCAGAGGAATATAATTGACAGTATGTATCTCATCTAAATATATTTTAAACTTATAAACTGCGCTTACGCAATTAAACTATTTACCCTCAAGAGTGCGCTCTATCGCGAGAATCTGATAATCATAGAAATCGCGGGTTGCAGCATCGGCAGTGGCTGCGCGACGGCTCTTATAGAGATTAAGAGTCTTGCGGAGCAGTGATGTCATCATCGGACGAAGCTCCGTTGTAGGAAGCGGTGTCTGGTTGAGAAGCAGACGGAAGAATGAGTTGTCACCTTCCTGATGAGCCTCGCAAGCAGAGAAGCTGCAAGGGAATTCAGGAATTGTGGAAAGCGCCATTGCCTCAGCAAACTCATCAACTACTGAAAGAGATTCCTCATCGGCAAAGCCACGCGATGATTTGCTCTCTTTGGGCTTGAGACCTGAATAAGTCGTCATGACCTCGATTGCAGCCTGCTGCATATTGCGTTCCGTGGCATCAAGCTTCTTATTCTTCTTTGTTGCATCAAAAATGCCGTCGTAAGCTTCTGCGATATACTCGGGAAGAGTATAATTAACTTTGGGATCAAGTTCTCCACCCTCTTTGATACGCTGAAGATTTGTGGAGATCAGAAGACACGCCACTATATTTCGCTGCATCTTGTCGCGGAATTGATAAGGCTCTTCAAATTTTGCAAGAAGTTTGGAGGGAACCATCCAGTCGCTTGTGCGCGCCTGGTTCAAAAGCCATTTCATTGCCTCGCGCTGTTTCGCCTTGGGAATGAAATTGCGCTGCGCGCCATTGTCGTTGGCTCCCTGACGGATCTCCTTGAATTCAACTCCACCTATATAAGGATACACATGACCGACATGACGAAGATACTGCTGACACATTGCTTTATATTTGTCGGCAAGCGGTTCAAAGTCTTCACCGGGTTCGGCTGCCCAGTCTTCAAGATTTTTCATGATGATCTTGAGATTGGAGATTGCCATGTCGCCGGCTTTGATATGATCATTGCCGAGGTCCTCGGTCTGATCGGTAGGATCTATGAGACCAAGGAACTGCTGAGCACCAAACTCATACATCGGATCTCCTGCTTTCTCGGCTATCCAGCGGTCGAGAGTCGGTTTTTCAGCTTCGGGAGTGTCTGCCCCCGGAATCAAGCGATAACCCCAGTTGATTGCATAGATATCATACACACCGACAGGGGGAGGTGTGAGACGCACGCCACGCTCCAGATCTCCGGGTTGTGCCACAAAGTTATTGCGTGCATAGTCCATAATGGAGGGAGTAGTGCCATGCTTCTGTGTGAAAGCGGGGTCACGGAGATTATCGAGAGTGAAAGAATAGGAGGCTCCCATATTATGCATCAGACCAAGACAGTGGCCAATCTCATGAGCCGCAACATAAGTAAGAGACTCATGCATCACGTCATCGTCAAACACAGGTTTGCGGACTCTGGGATCAACGGCACCCGTCTGGGTGAAACGCCAGTTGTGAACAAGCTTGAGGATGTTATGATACCAGATCACGTCTGCACCAAGGATTTCGCCGGTGCGGGGATCGGCATATGATGGCCCCATGGCGTTGGCTGTAGGTGTCACACAATAGCGGATGCAGGAATAACGGATGTCATCGGGATCGAAATTGGGATCATCCTTAGGATAGTCGCGGGCTTCGATGGCATTCTTGAAACCGGCAGCCTCAAAAGCCTTATTCCAGTATTCGATACCCTCTTTCACTGCCGGACGCCATTTCTCGGGAAATGCTGAGTCGACATAAAAAACGATTTTCTTTTTAGGCTCCACAAGCTTACCTGCGAAATATGCTTCACGATCCTCATCACGTGGTTCAAGACGATGACGGTTGATGATCTCATAAGTCTTGGTGCCGTCGAGCTTGGAAGAATAAAGATTCTTATATTCCGAGAAGAAACCTACCCTTTTATCATGAAGACGAACGGGCATCGGATCGTCAGGGAGCTGAACAATATTGCGAGACATTGTAACCGTATATGGGTTGGCTGCCATAGCGGTAGTAAACGCAAGACGGCTCTTGACCTCAACATTCTGCGGGAATGATTTGGCGGAAAGGATTCCGGAACCATCCGCATAATATGTACCCTTGATGCCGTCTCTGCCACCAAGCATCTTGGAGAGGGGATTGGATTCCTTGATTGGAGAAATTGATTTCTCATTGCCAGCGAAGAATGATGTCACATCAACATATATCTTGCCGTTTCCCTTATGATCAATTTTAAAAGACTTGAGCACCGGCTCAGCAAAATTAAGATCGAACGACGCGCGGATTGGATCATCATCATTCACTACATTTGTAGACTGCGGAAGAGTGATGAAAAGATTGTTGTCATTGCGAGAAAAGCGGATAAGGCGGGAGGACACAACCTGACCGGCAACCCAGTCGTTGGTTTGCGACAACGAGTTCACACGGTTCACAAGCATATATGTCTTCCCTAATATTGAGTCAGGAATTTCGAAAAACAGTTTACCTTTCTTGTCAATATATGTATTGAACATACCCTTTGCCACGGTGGCGTCTTTCAGTTTCTTATGAAACTCAATGCTGTCTTTGGCAGCTGCTGAAAGTTCAACCTTGGGAAGTTCTGATTTCTTTTTCTTTTTGGCATCCGCAGGTTGCGCCACGCAAAGAGCTCCCAATGCCAAGGTAGCTACAATTGCATAATTTACAGATTTTAGAGTCATATACTGATAGGTTAGAAAGATTATGAATAAGGATGATTCAAGCTAATACCCGAGCCTTAACATTTCTGAAAAAGGGGGGCTAAAAACTCGCTGTCAGAATATTAGTCTTCGTATACCTAATAACTTATGGCGAAGTTATTAGGTCAGTCCGATAAATATCATGATTCAGCTTGTTTAAAAAAGTATTAAGATTGGTTACGAGAGGAGTGTCTTGAATAAAGTTTCAGGCACTTACATCTCGGCAACTAACTTATATCTCATTCGCAAAGATAACGAAAGGATTTTAAATATGATGCATAAATAAGCGCAAAATTTATGGGTTTTAACTAATTTTCTTACAAGATATAGATTTATTTATATGTTTTTAGTTAAATCTTGTATAATTTTTCAATAACATCGATTGCCATTATTTAACCTTTACCCAGATATATTCCGTTTTAGAGACTATTGCAAGAACCGGGTGAATATCTTTTTGAAATTGACACTGAAATTGACCAGACTGAGATAAAAAAGCGGTTCGCCGGATTGGCGAACCGCTTTTTTATTGGCTATGAGAAATTATTATCTAACTATCAGCTTTGCAGTCTTACTGCCAGCTCTTACAATATATATTCCGGAAGTGACTGAAACATTTGTTTCTGCGTCACCGATGCCGGAGAATATAACCTTACCATCGTAGGAAACCACGGTGACATGAACACCCTCTGCTCCTTTTATGATGATATTTCCGGGAACAACATTGATAGTAATTGTATTCCCTTCGATCTCATCAACTGCGGTGAAGTCGATTTCTACAGCGTTTGAGCCTCTTGACTCTCCCTCTTCATATACTGCTGTAATGACATATCTTGCTCCAATGGCGGGCATAGGATCTGAATCAAGATATTCAAAGTCTTCAACAAGCTCATTATTGATCTTTTCTCCATTACGGAACACGTTGAATCCTGAGAGTGTTAGCCGGGCGGGATCATCATATCTCGTTGAGAATGTAACATCGTCAATAACCAGCATCATTCCATTCATTGCGCACGAATTCAAGGCAAAACGTTTCGCACCGGCAGGAAGCTGGATTTCAAATTTATTCCATTTTTCTGTAATCTGCCTTGTGAGGGTCTTCACAGCCGTGAAATCATCAGGGTTCGTGCTGCCGGTGCTGTAAAGCACACAAAGCTTTTCTGGATTTGAACTCTGAAGACACAGGGCATAGAAGCTTATTGTCTGAGGTTCACCCGACAATTCCGGAGAAATCGCCCAGTCATCTGTCGCGCCTGTTGCAGGAGCCATCGAAACAAGGGTATTGCTTCCCGAAATTGCAGCGAGTGCAGTAGGGTCTGTATCGAGCGGAATAATAAGAGAATTATCGAAAGTGAAGAACGATGCTTTCGTCACATTGGGTGTAATTCCGGGAATATCTATGGGTTTTCGTCCATCTGACAGCCCGGCAAGCGGAGCATTGTCTCTATCAACGAATATCCAACCCTCCAAAGAATGTTCCCAAGCCTTGGCATCGAAATTCTCTGTTATTGAATTAGCTCCTCCAAGAGAAGGCTCACTCCAGCTCAACATGCGTCCTTCAGCCGTTTTTACACCCTTCAGGTCAGATACTGTAGGGAGTGTGGAAACGATCGGCTCAACATAGACCTTATCGGTTGTGTTGTTCGCCATGTTCTGATCTGCAGCAAAAGAAACCTGCGCATAATATTCCACAAGTTTTTCCGCAAGGGGATGCATTGTGATGTTGAATGATACCATCTCCTTATCCCCAGAAGCGAGATCTTTACAATTCTTTGATTCCAAAAGTTTGCCGTCAGCATAGAGATCAACAGAATGTCCGCTGGCTGTCTTACCGCCTTCATTAGCTATCTCAACCTGCAATGAGAATCTGCCGCCTGCCGCAATTTTAGATGGAGCGGTTATGGAGCGGGCGTTGATATCATTGTCAATCAAAGAGATCAGACGAATATTATCCACGAGCACATATTGGAAATTGAGTGACGATGCCTGCAACTTTATCTGCACTTTCTTCCCGGCATAGGCTGCAAGACTCACACTTGCCTGATACCATCCCTCTACGTTGCCTCCAAGTTCATTGATTTTGATGGTATTGACAGTTCTCCATACATTAGTGCCAACTTCAGAAACATCAACCGATATTTCATTGAGATCTTTGGTGGTGGCATCCGACCAATTGTAAACGTAGAATGTAAGAGCCGGATTAAGGAAGTTTGCGAGTGATATCTTACCGGTGAAGAGACCAGCGCTACCACCGGTAGCTGAATACATTGCCGCGAAACCATTGTCTCCGTCTGCCGACTGGATATCGTTCCTGTCCTGCAGCAGCATCCAACCTCCATTATTCTCATAACCTGTCTCCAGCGGAGTCGTAGGAGCACCATTGGGGAAAGATTCCTGGAATGATGTCATATCCGGACCCACGGGAAGCAAATTGGTCGTAACACCGGCTGAACGTCCCTTCTCTGTCTCTGCAAATACCATGAACTGCACAAACTCCTGCTTCTCCCCTTCCGGAATTGCCCGGAAAGTTTTTGAGGTTCCCTGCAATCCATCATACAATGTCTTGCCGGCACCATTCTCCCCAACCTCACATATCGCATAGGTAATAAGGGATGCATCGAGCGACTGACCGTTTATGTCTGTAGTAACCGGAGTCCATGTCACCGTCACTTCTCCGGGTACAGATGTCTCTTTGAAGAATGCCTCTTTGAGATCAGCGGGCAACGGGAATCCTACATATACAGTAACCGAAGCTTTCTGACCAGCCACCCCTGCAGTGTAAGGAATCACAGTATATGTATAGTCTCCGGCAGCGGAAAGTGTATGCTTGAAACTCTTTTGAGTTCCGGCTGCAACATTGGTAAAGGTTTCAATGACCTCATCCCCGCAAAGAACTTCTATCTTTGAAACAGAAGAGATCGGATTGCCTAAGAAATCCTTGGAAGGGGCTATGAAGGAAACTGTGGCTTCCTTGGCACCATTCGCACCCGGAAGAACTTTCAAGTCATCTACAGCTACCGGCGCGGCGGCTGACACTCCTTCCGCAATTTCAAGATTATCGATAAAAAGATATGCCTGCTCTTTATCTGAGATACCATGAATTCCTATATAGTAATTACCATCGGCTGGTGCAGTCAGATATCCTTCAAGGGGGGTGGCATCTTTGCCCGCTACAGTTGTAGGTTCAACCAATGTCTGGGTCATTGCCTCTGCTGTCGGAGCCGTGCCAAATTTAATCTCAATGCGTTCCTTACTTGAGGTGGCGGTGGCATATGCGTCAAGATTTACACGATACGCCTTTCCCCCCTCAAGCTTTACGGGAGCCGTTATCAGCCATGCGTCCATATCTTTTGTAAAGCTATATCTCACACGTGGCATTTCCTGACCTTGGTTCTCATTGTTGAAGAACTCCCATTTATAGCCTGTCGATGATATGTTGGTGAATTCCGTAAGGGAGGATTCAGTGTCGAATGTCTGTTTGTATGGAGGTATTATGCTGCCAAACACGAGATCATTCGCAGCTGTCGAAGCGGATGTCCTGGATCCGTATGTGGCGGAAACACTATATTTGCAGACTGTCAGACCATCGGTAAGGGTTACATTTTCAGTATAGGTTGTTTCTTTCTGATTCTGCGTGATGACGGTGTTCCCTTTAGTAACATTGTATGTTACATTCTTCGGGTCTATGTAGCCTCCGTTAGAAGACTCTGTAACAGGATCCCATGTCACAGTAACCACTCCGTCGGCATAGCTTGCCTTGACATTCTCGGGAGCATTTGGCACACCGGGACCGACAAAACCTTTCACCACTGCCTTGGGAGATGTACCGACAGCGTTTGATGTAGTAACGGTAAAAGAATATGTGGCGGCTTCCCCGACTTCCACATCCGCGCTGACTTTCGCTCCATACGAAGTGGTGCCTGTGAAATCATTGCCGTCGACACTGACCTTGTAAGATATTTGTCCGCTTGCGGGAGAACCGTCATAGGTAGTAGCCGGAGCTGTGAAATTCACCTTGCCCCTCAAAGCTCCGTTGGGGAAATCGAGCGAAAGATCCTTTGCTATCGCCGGCGCGCCATCTTCTGCGGCTGCTGATGGTATAACAAGACCCGTAACCTGTTCGTTTCCTGAGAAATCCAAGAGATGAGTGGCGCGACCAGTAGTCAGATCCACTTCATAAAGCTTTCCTGAATGTTCCTGAAGGGATACCGTCCAGAACATACGGTTTGTCTTGGGATCTATGGTAGCCGAACCGACATAATAAGGATTTACGCCGGTGCTTCCGATTTCCGTGACAGCAGCAGTATTCTTGTCAACCTTATATAGCTTTGAATCCGCGCCTTTGGATATGGCATACAGCTGACCCGTATTATCGCATGCCAGTGCATTCCACTCGCCAGGCATTGCCCCGATAGCTTCTACGGTTACCACTCCATTCTGCGAATCTTCTCCTGCTTCATATGTGATGGTGCCGAAACGATATCCATCACCTGAGACATTGTTGAAAATGCCATATATATTTCCTGATACCGGGTCTGCCGCTAAATCTGCGCCAACATGCCCATTACCAATATTATTATAAGCAGTATAGACGAAGTTACCCGTTTGGATATCAACTCCCTTTATGTAATAAGAATAAGAGCCGAAAAGACTGTTAGCAGTATGTATGTAATACACACCGTCCTTCTCCACTCCATTGAAAATTATGTCGAAATTGGATGTTTTAACCGATGAAAATGTGCCATCAGCTGAGAGAGGAAGCTTATATATGCCTCTGAAGTTTCCTCCCAGCTTTTCGGAATACTCGACGCAACCATAAAGCTGCGGAATGTCAGCACTACGGGGCGAAACCTCCGCGTTGCCATTAAATCCGACCGCAAGGACGGCAGCAGTACATAAAAACAGAATTTTATTCATGATGACTTGATTTACTTTATGACAACTTTAATGCAGAGCTGATGATCTGAAGTGCTTAAAATATATACACCCTTGGAAGGAACCGATACAGATACGCTTCCTTCACTGTCAGCAATCGAATTCGCTACAACTCGTCCTGATATGTCGGTAACATCCAGAGATGAACCGGCTTCAAGACCCTTGATGAATATTGCATCACCATATGTATGGACTGACACTTTGGTAGCCAACGTAGAATTGATTCCGCTTGTCAGCCTTGTTCTGACGGCTATTTCATTTGAAACGCGTGAAACAAGGTTGCCGTCGGTTGCCGTCAGTGTATAGAAATATTCTGAGTCGCGCTGAAGACCTGTAACTTTGTATGAGGATACATTTCCTGTGGTGATCGCATCATACGAAGGAAGGTTTTCCGGCACATATTTCACTCCATGAAAGACTGTCACGTCATCAATGGCAAGAGAACTTTTAGATCCAACCTTCTTAAATTCAATCTTTACAGACTCCGCCCCGGCGGGAATGGTTTCGATGGTTATTGTTTTGCCACCCTTGTCAGTGACAATAGCATATTCACCGATAGTTTCCCAAACTCCTTGCTTGAATGCATAAACAATGATCTTTTCCGATGAGGATGTACCGTTGCCTCTGTGCCAGAAACTGAATTTCTTTATGCCATCGGAATAAACCGGAGTGATAATGTTATCGGAATCCAGACCCATACGCAACGAAGGAGCTGATTTACCGATATACGAACTCATGGTGTAACCGGTTGTAGAGCTTGAAGTCCATCCATCAGGAAGACTATTAATTCCCCCTGTGAAGTCGCAAACATCTTCAAGTTCGCCACCAGGCACTTTACAATAGACTGAGAGTTTATAATCCGTTGCTTCCGGAAGCAATTCCCAATGAGCGGTAAACACATCAATATCAACTTCATCTGCCTCAAGAGCATTGACTGTCAGCTTGTCGAGAGGCATACGTTCCGTAAATACCGACACCTCGTTTGAGGCTTGGGAAGATTCAAGTCCTTTTGCTGTATAGACAACGAAATAATATGTTGTTGAAGGAGTTAAACCTGTGATTGTGTGGGATGTGGCTGTACCAACATTGCGACGGTAATACCCGGGAAGATAGTTGATTTCCGAATCATCACCTTTTGTATAGACAGAAAGCAGATATTCACTGCCCGCTTTTGATGCTTCCCACAAAGCAGTGAAACTCTCATGATCAGAAAAATCAGGATTAAGTGCTTTCGGGGCAGCAAGCGCATCAGAACCACCAAGAGCCTTGAATGTTATCAATCCATTGCTTTCATCGATATCCGTAATAGGAATATTCAGTCGACTGTTATCCCATGCCCTCATACTTGGATTCGTGTCATCGGTAAAGGACGTAATACCGGCGGTCCCGGGGAAGGCGTCCCCTCCGCGGCTTACGGCTGTCTTAAGATTGTCAGCCTCTTCAAGATCCACATACTGATGGTTTTCGTCATTGTTCACACCATTGGTGAACCAGATACTTTTCTCATAATCCACGTGCCATACCAGCATTCCGTGACCGGGAAGATATTTATCCCATCCGGTCTGCTGTCTGTTTTCAAGAAGAAAGAACTCATTCTCATCCGGAGTGCGGATAATAGCGGAAAGGTTATTCCCCAGAGCAGGAAGAGTAGCTGAAACAGACCCGTTAATCTCCACCGGGGTGATCCAGTCGAGAGCATATCGTTCAAATGTTGAATAGAGCGGCGGGGTGCATCCATTGTTATTGTATGGACCGGCATCCAGTGTGCTCCATGAACCGGGTGTGAAAGCTGCAGTGTTATAATTGGTTGTATAAAGGTCCGGAAGTCCCATCACATGAGAGAACTCATGCACGAATGTGCCGACACCATCGGGGCGTCCCTCAACCCATTCGCAGGTGCAGCCATACCTGTCGAGACGCACTCCATCAAAGATATAGGGAGTTGAATCTTTGTCACTTATACTGTAGGCATGCGGCCAGACAGAATCTGCTGAAGCACCCATGTGCTGCCCTTCTCCGGCATAGAAGATGAAAACATTATCTATATACCCGTCGCCATCGCGATCATATTCACTGAAATCAACTGTTCCATCAAGTTGCTGGCATGCTTCTATTGCCATTCTGTAGGCGTTAGTGTCTTTACCTGTAAGACCGTCACCTCCATAATATGCTCTTGTTTTTGTCAATGTGACAGGACCGTACACATCAAATTCCGGCTCGAATTGTCCTGCCGATGAATCCATGAAGAAATCTTTAGCAGACCCCGTTCCTCCGAAAGAAGAAAAGTTTTTCTCCGACATCATGCGCGTGAAATAATCATGGGCATCATATTCTTCCGATGCATGAAACTTTATATCTGAGTATTCCACAAGAATCACAATCGCTTTCTGTTTCCCTTTGGAAGGAAACGCAGAGCGGCCTGTGTGTCCTGGTCCTTTTGCAACAGGGATTTTCCTACGTGTAACTTTCTTAAGTCGTTGGTTAAGCTGATCATTGATAGAATTTTTATCAATGCTATTGAGTAAAGATATCACTCGCTGAGTGCGTTTTGCAGTTTCCGTAGCGCGGATACCTGTTGAGACCGGATTACCCAAAGCATCCAGTTCTGCATAATAATAAATATCATCGCAATTTACCAGAAGATAGCCGTCAGTAGTGAAATATTGATGATCATATTCATCTCCAACAATCCTAACCGGAAGTTTTTCACCATCCGCCTGCGTTATAATTACCGGCGATTGTTTTGCGGGCACAGCAAACGCTGCAATAGGAATTAGCGATGCTGACAAAATGCTAATGACTAAGCATTTTAGCAACCTTGAATGATAAGGTAAATCTAAATTCATAATATAAGATGTTTGATCAATACTTATTCAGCCGAATTATGTTACCCCCCTCCCGAAGGAATGGCATTTTTCTTACTTAAAAAATACGCAATCGATATTAAAAAGCGGTTCGCCGGATTGGCGAACCGCTTTTGGTTTATAATTAAAGGGGTTTATTTTACAATGACTTTAGTGGTCTTGTTGCCCTGTCGACGGATGTAGACACCGGGTTCGTTACCGCTTACTTTAACACCCTGGAGGTTGTAGTAAACAGCCTCTTCCTCAGATTCTGCACCTTCGATCTCTGTAACTGCAGATCCGTCTGCCTCAACATTTACAGGAACTGTGGTGAGAGTGAGTGCAGGAAGCGCAGCGTTTGTCATCGTGCAGACTGCATTTTTGGCAGACTTGGTGAATGTGAATACACCGGCTGCAACTGTGAAGTCTGTGAATTCCTCTGAATCAGCTGTCCATGCGAATACGGTCTCAACGTCACCAACCTTAGCCTGAGATGCGAGGTCAACCTTACCATCCTTAGCCTCTACAACCATCGGCTTCTGATTGTTATAAACATAAGTCTTTGCAATTGTTGTAGCCGGAAGAGTTGCAAATGTAAGTTTATTGTTTGATACATTCAGTCTATCAAGTTTCGCGGGAAGAACAAGAGATGAAATCTTATTATTCATTGCGAAAACACGACCTGTTGCAGGCATCTGCGATACATCAAGAGTTTCCAGATTATTATTGTTAATTGTGAGCTGACTAAGTTTCGTAAGCTTGGAAACATCAAGAGTCTCAAGGTTACAGTCAGTTGCAATAACAGTTGCAAGCTCAACATTCTTGCTCAGATCGATAGTAGTAGCCTCTGCGTTCTTGTTATTGAAGCTCATTACAAGATAATTAAGAAGCGGAGCTTTGCTCAAATCAACCTTGAAAAGGTTGTTCTCACCGGCATCGGCTGTATTCTGTGCCTCAAGGCGAGTAAGCACACAATTCGCAGCAAACTTGATATCGGTGATATTGTTTCCATTGATAAATAGTTTAGCAAGAGATGTATTGCGTGTAATATCAAGAGTTGTCAATGCATTAGAAGCAAGAGTGACATCGTCAACGCCTGTAAGAGCAGAAAGATTTACAGTAAGCATCTTTGTTTCCACCCCGGCATCTTTCGACCATGAAAGATCGAGTTTGTTTATATTGGCTGCATTGGCTCCGTAAACGGTTATGTTTTCACCAGCCACAACACCAGTCGGAGTACCATATTCCCACGTATCAACGTAATTCTTGGTTGCAACAGGCGCTGAAAGGTTTCCATCACCCCAGTCAACAACTACGCTCTGGTTATCCGTAGATGAGATATTAAGACTCATTGTCTTACCTGCGGCTGCGGGAGCAACTGTGAATGAAAAGAGTTCATGCCGATTAGACACATCAACCTTAACAGGTACAGTAGAGAGTGTCAGATCCGGGCAAGCAGCATTGTTCATCTTGCAGACATAGTCTCCTGACTCGGAGAATGTGAAGACACCATCTTTAGCCTTAATTCCGGTAGTTACTGCAGCCTCGCCCTTCATCCAGATATATTCAGTTGCCGTTTCACCAACCTTAGCCTGCGAAGCAAGGTCAACTCTGCCATAAGCAGAAGTTACCTCCATCGGATTCTGAGGAGAATAAACGCAATAACCGGCAACCTTCTCTACATTAGGCAGAGTCGCGAACGTAAGGTTATTATTATCTATCACGAGCGAACCAATGCCCTCATTAACTTTAAGTGATGTGAGTTTATTGTATTGTAGATAAATACTTGCTTTATTATCTTTATCCTTATTCTTAATAGAAAGAGCATCAACCGATGTCAGGTCATTATATGACAGACTAAGGTATGTCAAGTCTGTATTCTGGCTAAGATCTATGGATGTCAACCCATTACCCATTGCACGGACTTCCTTAATATTCGGGATTTTAGTGAAATCAAGTGCGTATCCAACATAATTGATATAAAGTATATCCAATTTAGGTAATTTCGAGAATTCTATCGAAGTGAATGAATTCTCTCCATATTTCTTGACTCCATTCTGACCCTCGTTACCTAAATTAAGCTCTGCCAATTCAGGAAGGTCATAATCAAACGCTGTCAATTTATTCGATCTTAAATCTAATTTCGTAAGTTTCTTATTGGCCGACAAATCAAGTGCGGTCAAAAGATTCTCTTTAAGATTGAGTTCTTGGAGATTTACAAGAGCGGACAGATCGATATTGGTAATCATTGAGCCGCGCTCTTTCCCTGTTGTCCAATCATGAGAGCCTCCACATTCAAACATAGTCATGATTTCAGGGTTACCATAAATTTTGACAATTGAACCTAATGGTTTACCGGAGAAAGATGAATTGTCTTCCGTCAGTGTCACATGTGCAGGCTCACCATTGCCCCAGTCAACATACACATCTTCCTCCACAGAAGATGAAGTGCCCATACTGATACTCATCTTCCTATCAGGATGCATCTCAGCAGTTTGAACTGCCATAACTACAATAGGTTTTTGAAGAAGGGCACCCATAGAAGTGACCGTGCTGGTAGTCATAGTCAAGTTGGGGAAGACGCTATTGGTAATTTCGCAATAGATATTCTCCATATCTTTCTTGAAAGTAAAGACACCATCAGCAACCTCATAATCTGAAGCCGGAACTTCATTTTCACCTTGCATCCATTTGAAAGTCGAAGGTGTTTCACCGACTTTTGCGAACGCTGAGAAATCAACCTTATTATCAGTCGTAAGAGGTGTCTTCACTATTGCCTGAGGGGAATAGACATAGGAGTTAGCATTTTTTGTTATGCCCGGAAGAGGAAGAGTTGCGAATGTAAAGAGATTGTTCTGAAGAGAAACACGTGTCATTTTTGTGCCTACAATCTCAGGTAGTTTAATCTCAGTCAGTTTATTATTTTGCACATTGATAGTTGCACCTGCTGCAACCATATGCGACAAATCGAGTGTTGTAAATCCATTCCATTGTCCATTGAAAGTTTTGAGCTTGGTCATATGGGTCACATCAATTGCATCCTGCTCGCAACCATTCATTTCCAAGGTGGTAAGTTCTTTGTTCTTGGACACATCGAAAGTTCCGAACCATCCAAGATACGTATTACCACTCACCTTAAGAGATTTGAGGGCTGGAAGACTTCCCCAATCTGCTCTTAGAACCTGATTATTACCGGCTCCATCCGCCAGTTTCCCTTTTGTTGTATCAAAAGTATTGCTAACATCCACTGTTGCAAGGACAGCATTATTTCCGAAGGTTAAAGATGACAACTGATTGTTAGATGCATAAAGAAGCTCCAACAATTCATTTTTCGAAACATCAAGTGAAGAGATATCATTTGTGTTCAATTCAAGACGCTTCAAACCTGTAAGGGCATTTACGTCCAATGACTTGATTTTAGCATCTACACCGGAGCTTTGAGCCCAGCTCAGATCAAGAGCATTAATTGTTGCGGCATTTGATCCATAAACTGTGATGGTCGCACCTGCAATTGCACCGCTAACCTGGGTATAATTCCAGGTATCATCATAATTTCCAGTGCTCGTGGGTGCGGACAATGTACCGTCACCCCAATCTACAACCACCGATTGAGAGTCAGAGGATGAAATGCCCAGAGAGACTGTACTCTCTATGGCAGAGCGACTCACTGTAAAGGAAAATAGCTTAACATTTTCCGCGTCCTGTGCAAAAGCATTGAGCGATAAGCCCATAGCTGCTGCCAGCAACGAATAAGTAAAGAATTTCGCCATAAGTTATTTATTTATATTAGTGGAATTAAAATGTTGTATCTCATCGCTTTAATTTGATTCAGACAAGATGTGGCAGATCGCGCAAATCCTAACCGACATCTTTCAACCGCCAAAGATATGAAAAACATCGGAGATTGCAAACTTTTCATCCTATATTTTCTTTATATTTATGCAAAATGGATAAAACACGCATAATTAGTGAATTAAAAATGGTATCCTCATATCGTAGCTGCATATGGACACCACGCACCGGCTTCCTTGCAGCTATGACTTGTCGCTCACGTTAGAGACTCAGAGGAAAGCAGATTTTATTAATGTTGAATATTATTTCCATAATATTTTATTTTCTCTAACTTTATCATTCAAATCTTTGATACTTTTTATCAACTCTTCAAATGATACTGACTCACCATAAATCATGTGCAACCGCATATTTTCATAGTCGGCTTTCCACTGTTCAATAACAGAAGTAGGTGGAATGATATTGAGTGTTGCCGGATAAAGAGTATCATAGTCAAATCCACGCAAACCAATGAATGTGCGACGATGTTCTACCACCTGACGGTAAAGATCTGCATCGTTGATGGCTCGTTCTGCTATTGGAGTTTTCAACATTTGCCCGATGTCGTACATGTGCCGCGACATTCGCTCTACTCTGATTAAATCCTTTGGCTTGGCAAATTCTTCATGAAGCAGGAATACCTTTTCAAGAAAAGTACGTTCGGGAAGCACGGCACGTACCATGAATTTCGGTTCTGCAAAAGGAGCTTTCGGATATATCTGGTCTATCATTGAATCAAGCGCAACCTCACTTACAGGCTCACTCATTGACCTGCCACTTACTTCTACTTTTACTTTTGGCAGGATATATTTATTGCCGTCCATTTCATTTATGGGAAAGGACAATGCTGAATCGTAGCTTATGTTTATGATTTCCGGGTCGGTGGTAGTGACAGGAGTTATATCCACATTTACCTTGAAGTTTTCTTTTAATATGCCATTTTGGTATAACCGCTCTGTCAAATCGTGTTGCATGGTTTCACGAACAAAGGCACAGGCAGCACGACGCAATTTGTCACTGATTTGCGTTTTGGATAATATTCCGCTGAAACCAAGATACTCTCTATCAATAGCAATGTCTATATCTTCAGAAAAACGGTCTATCAGACACCAGCATTTACTAAGCGATGTTCCTCCTTTAAAAGACATATGATCAGCATACGGCAAACTGAATATGGCACGTAGAACTTCCGTCACCCACCAGTCCTTTTCTATTACTTCTCGTTGTCGTATATTCAGCTCTGTAGAAACACGGTCAAGTATATCGACACGGTCATCCTTTGGCAAATCAATGAATTTCATCGCTGCAATATTGTTTTTATCCATGTCGGGGCAAGCACTATATCGTGATTAAAATCCTGTTCCGAAACATGTTCTGTTATCATTTTTTTTATTATTTCCTTTTGGTTTTCTGTGATGGTTTTTTCGCCAATCTCACGCATGGCGAGAACTGCCAGTTGCATTAGTTGGGATTGATAAGCGAAATTCCCCAAGTCGTTACTATGCCGGAACGTGACACTCTTTCCCTCTCCAAACCTCATCTGCCGGGCAGAACCATCTGTTATGTAAATGATATTAGTTGGAACCTGCGTGGATAGGCCTAATTTGTTAAGCGCATAAGCACCTGTCGGAATGACACGCGCATTGTCCCGTTGCGCTATTTTCAAGGCAATAGCATCTAAAGACGGTTCTCGTAGCGTACCATCCCACTTGTCATATGCAGGTATATAGTAAATGCCTTTTGCAAAGCGACATAAATTCCCATTGCGACACAAACGGCTTAATCCCGACCGTACGGCATCGGGTGTGCCACACGTTGTGAAGTCGTCAGGGATAAATATTGTCCCCTCTTTAGCATGTTCCACAATATCATACATCGCCTTGTAAGAACTGTTTGCTCCCATAATTGTAATTTTGCCACAAAAATAATGTTTTTTTGTGTCATTCCATAATTCCACATGGAATTTATTTACCCTCCCTTCTGATAATACGGATTTTTATGATTTATTCACAAAAGAAGTCGTTTAAACTAACCCTTCCCAAAGATAGATGATACTCTGTTTTGTGTGATAGGGCGCGAAGCGACTTTCAGAAGTGGATCTAACCGGATGCAAATCAGCGAAACTGATAAAATGGTTTTAATTGGTTTTCATGTATAATAAATCTTATCTTTGCGGACTACGTGGTAGAAGATGAGGGTTGCCATTGTCGAGGCGACGGCAAGTGCCACATCAAAGCTGTAGTAGACACCGATATTCCCTTTTTGCAACACTTCGGCAAAAAGCAATAACACCGGAATGCCCACGATGACATAAGAACACAATGAAATCCACAACAATGGCTGAACATGCGATGTGCCTCGGATAGCATTTATATATGTCAATTGGGTGGCATCCATATATTGATATATCACAAGCGGCAATATCAAGGTCAGGGCAGATGCCGTTACCGCCGCATCGGGAGTGAAACAATGTATGAGCCACTCCCCTCCGAAAATGAAAATCAGCGAGGCTGCCGTAGCAAGAACAAGGTTAAGATGCAGCCCTGCCAAAGTGATGCGCCTTACACCCCTAATATCGTAAACTCCCATATAATTCGCCACGCGGATGGAGGTTGCTGTTCCGAAACTTATGAATGTCATGAAACCGAGTTGCGCCATGGTGTTTACCACCTGGTATGCCGCCAACTGTATTTTTCCGAACCAACCGCTCACCACAGCTCCGAAACTCCACAAGGAGCATTCCACGCCACTCTGTATCATGACAGGATATGATGTTACCCACACTTTGCGCCTCACATCTCCGAGACCATCCTTTATTCTGAATCCCACAGAATACTGGCTATAACGTTTGCGATGAAAAAATACAAGAACAATAGCAATAGCTGCAGCATATCTCGCCAGCATCGTACTGATTCCTGCACCGGCAAGACCAAGCTCCGGACACCCCATATGCCCGAAAATCAGAAGCCAGTTGCCGATGATATTCATGACGTTCGAACCGAGAATCATCCACATCGGCATCGCTGTGTCGTTAAATCCATTGCAAGTCTGTTGAAATGAATTAAACGCAGCCATAGGCAACATTGTGGTGAGGACTATAAGATAATATTGCCTGATGAGGGGCAGCAATTCTTCCGGCTGACCGAACCTGTCAACGAAAAAGAACAGCACACCCATTATCGCCGTCAAAACCAGAGACACAACAAGATTGATCTGGACTCCGCCATGGAGCGTATGCCCGACTTCTTTCTTTTCCCCTTTCCCAAACAATGCTCCGACAAGAGGTGTCAACCCCTGCGCAAACCCCATCTGCATGACAATAGGTATTATAAAAAGCGAATTGACAAATGCTGCCGCAGCCAATTCATCAACGCCATAAGCCCCTACCATCATCGTGTCCGCAAAGTTGACCACTATGATTCCTACCTGCGTCACAAGCACGGGTAACCCCAACCGGAACAGACTTTTATATTCCTCTTTATATTTATTCCACATAAGTAATGAATCAAATTAAACACATATCATATGCGCAGAAATTTTTGAGGGATTTCCGCAAATTGAAGAAGGAGCAATGCGGGCATTGTGACTGATGAAACTTGGCGGAAAGCACCAAAAATTTCAAGTAGAGGATATGTGAGATTATATATTCCATATTTTATCGGTTTAATTTGATTCTTTACTTACGTTTTAACAAATTTTTGAATACAAAATTACTAAATTAAACAAAATGACGTTAAATTTGTAGTTTAAATAGAGATGAATTGTGATAATTCCCACTTTTGTTTTGATTTCACAAATGAACTTTATGACACAACTCAAGAAGATAATATATTGCAGTTCTGCCATATGCCTGGCAATAGGAGCATTTTCAGCAAACGCCGGTGTCTACACACTCGACTCCTGCCGGAATATGGCTGTGCATAACAACAAGACCATACGAATGGCGGAAGAGGGCATCAGAGGTGCCGGATATGACCGCAAGGCTGCCAAAGCCCTGTATCTTCCGGGCATTGACTTCGCGGGGACATATTTCTACAACCAGCGCACAATCAATCTGCTGGCGGAAGATGCGAAACTTCCTACAATGAGTTTTGATCCATCCACGCAAAGTTTCAAATACAATATCCTCACCACTCCCGACGGCACACCTATCAAGGATCCGGCATCGGGCAGCTACATTCCTACGGAAGTGGCAGTGATTCCCAAGGAGGCGATGAGCTTCGATACCCACAATGTATTTGCAGGTGCATTCACACTGACGCAACCCGTATTTATGGGAGGACAGATAAAGGCACTCAACGAAATCACGAAATATGCCGAACAGCTTGCAACAGCTGCACGCAACAGCGTAGTGCAGGATGTAGTATACGCAGTAGACCAAGCTTACTGGACAGTCGTTTCCCTTAAATCAAAACAGAAGCTTGCCGACAGCTTCGTAACCCTTGTCGACACACTGCGTTACAGTGTCAATGCCATGCTCGAAGAGGGTGTGGCAACACGAGCAGATCTGCTGATGGTTGAGGTAAAACTGAACGAGGCAAAAATAATGCGGACAAAGCTCGACAACGGGCTGACCCTCGCCCGCATGGCACTGGCTCAGGTATGCGGCTTGCCGGTGCAATCCCAGATGACACTTGCGGATGAGGATTTCAAGAGAGGACTGACGGCAATGCCCGATCCGGTCTACAACATGCAAGATGTCTACTCACGTCGGCAGGATCTTGAGGTTATACGTCAAGGTATATCTGTATTGTCACAGCGTGAGAAACTGGCAATGGGACAGATGCTTCCTAAAATCGCAATTGTCGGAGCCTATGAATTCTCGAATCCGAATCTGAATGATGGTTTCAGAAAACGTTTTGGTGGTGGATTCAGCGTGGGAGCGACAATAGCAATTCCTATATGGCACTGGGGAGGAAACTATAACCATTATCGCGCCACAAAATCGGCTACCAATGCCCAGCGCCTTATGCTTGAAGACCTTGAAGAGAAGGTTGATCTTCAGGTGCAGCAGGCAAAATTCAGTTTCCAGGAGGCATTCAAAACCTATGACATGACCAAAGCCAACATGAGCAGTGCGGAAGAAAATCTGCGTTCGGCTCAAATAGGTTTCAAAGAGGGTGTGATGACAACCAACGATGTGATTGCAGCCCAGACAGCATGGCTCCAGGCAAACTCCGAAAAAATAGATGCCGAAATAGGAATCCATCTCTGTGAAGTCTACCTCGACAAGGTGATCGGCAAGTTAAAATACTAATTAGGAATTAGGAATTAGAAATTAGAAATTAGGAATTAGGAATGAGAAGTTCGATTTTAGAAATTTTGAGAACAAGGAATTAACTCCTAATTCCTCACTCCTAATTTCTAATTAAATATAAACATTAAACATTATAAAAAGGTGGCAGCAAATAATACACAACCCATCGGAGCTCAGAATCCGACAGAGGTTTCAAAAAAAGAGAAAGCACTGATAGTTACGATCGTGATTATAATACTCATTCTGGCAGCACTGGCAATCATCGGTTTCTTATGTCTCAAACCCGGACCTGACACGGTGCAGGGACAGGGGGAAGCTACCGAAATCAGGATCTCGGGCAAATTGCCGGGGCGTGTGGCTGCGGTTTACGTTGAGGAAGGACAGAAAGTCAAAGCCGGCGACACGCTGGTGCGCATCACGTCTTCACTTGTAGAAGCAAAACTCGATCAGGCGTTGGCAATGGAAAATGCCGCACAGGCAGCCAACGAGAAGGTCGATGCCGGCACTCGTCCGCAGATTATCGCGGGAGCACGCGACTTATGGCTTCAAGCTCAGACAGCCGCCGGCATAACCAAGAAGACTTACGACCGAATGCAGAGCCTATACGAGAAAGGAGTGGTCAGCGAACAGAAACGCGATGAAGCAAAAGCAGCGTATGAGGCTGCCAAAGCCGGTGAGTCTGCAGCCAAGAGCCAATATGAGCTGGCAAAATCCGGAGCCCAGAGCGAAGACAAGAAAGCTTCTTCAGCAATGGTCAGCGTGGCAAAGGGAAGCGTAAAGGAAGTCGACGCACTGCTTGAGGATCAGTATCTCGTAGCTCCCTGCGATGGCGAAATCACAGTCATATATCCTAATGTCAGTGAACTGATAGCTACCGGCGCTCCAGTCATGACGCTCCAGAAAGATGATTACTGGGCAGTCTTCAATGTGCGCGAAACCCTGCTTAAGGATATCAAAGTCGGTTCTACACTGAAGGTGAAGATTCCGGCACTCGACAAGACTGTAGAGATGAAAGTCTTTTACATAAAAGATCTTGGCACATATGCCAACTGGCAAGCCACCAAAGCCACAGGCGACTACGATGCCCGCACGTTCCAGATTAAATGCCGTCCTGACAAACCGATAGAAAATTTCCGCCCGGGCATGTCAGTGCTTTATGAGGGAATCGCTAAATAATAATGTGTAATGTTAAATGAGAAATGTGTAATTAACATTGACTCTCAATCAATTAAACATTTCACATTAAACATTGAACATTAGGCATCAAATATTTCACATTAAACATTAACAAAAGTGAAGATCGGAGATAGAGGAGTGAAAGCGATCATGCTCAGAAGCATGGTGCAGATAGTAAGGAGACCGGTTTACTGGACCGGATTCCTTATGCTCCCGCTGTTCCTGTTCCTTTTTATCGGTTCGATGCTTGACAAGGGTCTGCCAACGCGCGTTCCGGCAGCAATCGTGGATCGTGACGGCAGTGCGCTGAGCCGAGGAATAACACAAGACTTGGGAGGGATGCAGATGGTAAACCTCACACACTGTGCACAAAGCTTCTCTGAAGCGCGACACCTGATGCAGAAAGGGGATATCTACGGTTTTTTCCTCATACCCGAAAATTTCCAGGCAGATCTGCTCGCGGGTCGCAAACCGGTGATCACGTTCTATACCAACATGACTTATTATGTGCCGGGGACAATGCTCTTCAAGACATTCAAGTCAACTGCCGTATATGCAAAAGCCGGGATTGCAAAAAATGTTGTCCAGTCGGTGGGCATTGATGCGGAAAACCTTGCCTCGGTAATGATGCCCATAAACATCGCGGCGCGTCCGATAGGCAACCCTCAGCTCAACTACGGCATATATCTCGGCAATTCATTTATACCATGCGTGCTGCAACTCATGATAATGCTCATGACCGTGTTCAGCATCGGGCAGGAGATTAAATACGGCACGTCGGTCCATCTCCTTAAAATGGCTGACGGATCCATATTTAAAGCCATGTTCGCCAAGTTGTTTCCTCAGACTGTGATTTGGGTGGTTGTGGCATTCTTCATGACCTCCTGGCTATACCGTTTCAACCATTTCCCAATGAACGGTTCATGGGGATGGATGCTACTGTCCGAACTGATGTTTGTACTGGCGTGCCAGGGATTTGCAATCTTCGTGATATGCGTGCTGCCCAACCTTCGCTTCTCACTGTCGGTATGCGCGCTGCTCGGCATACTCTCTTTCTCTATCGCCGCATTCTCTTTCCCGGTTCCAAGCATGTACACCGGTATGCAACTGTTCTCATACCTGGTTCCGATACGATATAACTTTCTGATATACGTTGACCAGGCGTTGAACGGAATAGACATAACTTATTCGAAATGGTGGTTCATTGCATATATTATATTCATGCTCCTTCCTTTCACTCTATTATGGAGACTCAAGAAATATATGCAGCACCCGGTTTACGTGCCATGATTATCTGTAAAATTTAATTTAAATTCTAAATTTTGAATTTTAAATCTCACATAAGAAATATGTTCGACGTGTATTGCCGCGAATTCAAGCTGGTGACACACGACGTAGGAATCATGCTCTTTTTCATATTCCTACCATTCGTATACCCTATCATATATTCTCTTATTTACAATCCGGAGCTTGTGAAGGAGGTGCCACTGGTAATAGTGGATCATGACCGCACTCCCCTCTCCAGGGAACTTGTACGCAAGATTGATGCTTGCGACCAGGCTCATGTGATCGGTTACGCCGCAGATCTGAACGAGGCACGTCATGCCGTCAATTCACACAAAGCATACGGCATACTGGAGATTCCGGAGGGTTTCGCCCGAAAAAACGGACGGATGGAAACTGCCAACGCCGTGCTCTATGGCGAGATGAGCCTGCTGCTGCGATACAAAGGATTCCTCATTGCAACCACTAACGTGATGCAGGATTTCTCCACTGAACTCATGACCGCAAAAATAGACGACATTGCCCCGCTGGCAGAGACTGTCATGTCGGGTGATCCTCTCCCCATAGACAATGTCTCCATGGGCAATATACGCAGCGGTTTCGACTCCTTCATAATGCCGGGAGTGCTGATACTAATCCTGCAGCAATGCATCATTCTTGCTGTAGGAATGGCAGGAGGTGCACGTCATGAGGGGGCAAGACTCACAGGATATGACCCGGTGAACAGCGCGCCTTCAGTGCTGCTCACGATGATAGCACAGACATTATGCTACATAACCATCCTGATCGTACCCGTAATATTCATGCTCCATTTCGTGCCTCTGATATTCCGCTTCCCTATGGCGGGGAACACCCTTGAGATATTTGCTTTCATATTGCCACTGGTACTGGCATCGTTCGGTGTAGGATTCACGTTCCAGGCACTTGTGACAGAACGCGAGTCTGTGTTTGTGCTTTGGGTGGTGACATCTCTCATATTCCTCCTGCTTTCCGGACTCATATGGCCGCTTTACGACATGTGGCCCGCGTGGAGAGCGCTGGCAGACATATGTCCTTCGACGTGGGGTGTGGAGGGTTATATCAAGATGAACGCCAACGGTGCGAGTCTGTCGCAGGTAGGCATCCCTTACAGGAATCTATGGATACTGACAGCCGTATGGTGGGTGGCAGGTTATTGCGCGCGCCGCTGGGTGGTGCGCCCTGCAACGTCAGCTCGTACCGGAAACAGACAAGCCGTGTGAAATGCTTTACAGAATCGTATATCTTATTTCCTTATTGCCGTTCAAAGTGCTGTATATCTTTTCAGACGTGCTGGCATGGCTTGCGTGCGATGTTATTAAATACAGACGCGGTGTAGTGCGCCGCAACCTTGTCGCTTCTTTTCCTGAAAAGCCGGAAAAAGATATACGCAAAATAGAAAAAAGATTCTACAGATTCCTTTGCGATTATTTCATTGAGACTGTGAAACTCGCCTCAATGTCTCCGGATAAAATGCGCAGGCACTTGAAAGTCGAGAATATCGAAGAAATCAACGAAGCCGTCAGGCAGGGGCAATCGGTGTCACTATACTTAGGACACTACTGCAACTGGGAATGGGTGAGCTCTCTTCCTCTCCACATCGATCCGGCTGCCAAATGCGCACAAATTTACCATCCTCTGGAGAACAAGACGTTCGACAAACTATTGTATCGGCTGCGCACAAGATTCGATGCCAACAACATTCCGATGAAAGACATCCTCCCGACACTCATAACCTGGAAAAAGGAGAATGTGCCATCGGTTACGGGATATATCGCAGATCAGGCACCGGGACTGAACATTCACCTTTTCGTTGATTTCCTGAATCATGAAACGGGAGCCTACACCGGTCCCGAACGCATTTCCAAATTTCTGGGAGCCAAAGCGGTGTATGGTCATATGAGCAGACCAAAGCGCGGTTATTACACGCTCCGTTTCATTCCGATATCTGAAAACGTAAAAAAAGAGAATATTTTTGTAACAACCCGAAAATATTTCACTCTACTTCAAGATAATATCCGGGAAACGCCGCAATACTGGCTCTGGAGCCACAACCGCTGGAAACGGTCGAGAGAATTATTCAACCAATACCACGGCGACAAAGCAGCCGATATGCTCACACATCTATAGCACTTCTTTAAGCCTCGTTCCTTAGGAATCTTCAAAGTTTTTGATTAATTTTGCAGGGAAGTGCGTTTATTTTATGAAAGATTTTTTTAAATTCATGCTGCGCTTTGCAGCTCCCTATAAGTGGAATATCATAATAAGTGTGATATTCAACCTTCTTACAGCTTTCCTGACCCTTTTTTCATTCGCATTCATTATGCCTATCCTGGAGATGCTTTTCGGCATCAATACCAGGGAATACCAGTTTATGGAATGGGGATCGGAGAGTTTCAAAGATGTGGTAATCAACAACGCATATTATTACATCTCAAGAATGATTATGACCGACGGGGCGTCGATGACTCTTCTTTTCCTCTGCGGAGCCCTGTGTGCAATGACTCTCCTCAAGGTTCTTTCCTCCTATACAAGTGAATTCTTCACCATCCCGATGCAAAACGGCATAACCCGCGACATACGGAATGCAATGTATGACCGCATTGTCGCGCTCCCGATCGGTTTCTTCACCAATGAAAAGAAGGGGGATATAATGGCGAGGATGTCGGGCGACGTGGGAGAAGTGCAGGTTTCCGTGATGTCAAGTATTTTCAGTATGGTAAAATATCCCATTCTGATCATTGCCTATCTTGCATCCATGATCGCCATCAGCTGGCAGCTGACCCTTTTCGTTTTCATAACATTGCCCATAATCGGCACCCTGATGGGTGTCGTGGGACGTAAACTCAAGCAACAGAACCTTCGCGGACAGCAACGTTTCGGATCCATACTCTCAAATATAGAAGAAACCATCGGGGGATTGCGAATAATAAAGGCTTTCAATGCAGAAAAGCAGATGGAACGGAATTTTGCGGCAGAGACTCTTGACCTTTATAAGATCCATAACGCAATGGGACGCCGTTATGCCCTCGCCCACCCCATGAGCGAATTTCTCGGAACTGTCGCCGTGGCTGTTATCCTATGGTTCGGAGGCACCCTGATACTTTCCGGAAATGCTCCTATCGTCGCTTCAGAGTTCATCTTCTTTATGGTTATCTTCTACAGTCTCATCAACCCGGCAAAAGAACTTTCGAAGACTTCCTACACCATCCAGAAAGGTATGGCGGCAATGGAGCGTATCGATATGATCCTTGACGCAAAAAATCCGATTCAGGATCCTCCACATCCAAAGAATCTCCCGACTGATACCTCAAAAAGTTCGGTAAGATTCCGCAATGTTAGTTTCAGCTACGATGGAGAACGTGATGTGCTCAAACATATTGACCTGGATGTAAATCCGGGAGAAACCGTGGCAATTGTAGGACAGTCAGGTTCAGGAAAATCAACTCTTGTAGATCTTATTCCACGTTTCTGGGATGTGGAGAGGGGAGAAATTCTTGTTGATGACATAAATGTCAAGGATTTGCGAGTGAAGGATCTACGTTCACTGATGGGGAATGTGAATCAGGAGGCTATCCTTTTCAACGACACTATATTCAACAATATAGCGTTCGGCGATAAAAACGCCACGCAGGAACAAGTCGAAGCAGCAGCCCGCATCGCCAACGCTCACGACTTCATTATGCACACTGAAGAAGGTTACCAGACAAGAATCGGAGACCGAGGATGCAGACTGTCGGGAGGACAGCGACAGCGAATAAGCATCGCGAGAGCCATCCTAAAGAATCCCGCCATACTTATCCTTGACGAGGCAACATCTGCCCTCGACACTGAAAGCGAGCGTCTTGTGCAGGATGCCCTTGAAAAACTGATGAAGGACCGCACCACAATTGTAATAGCCCACAGGCTATCAACAATAGTGAATGCCGACCGCATATATGTGCTTCACGATGGCAAAATAGCAGAAACCGGCACACATGCGGAACTTATTGAATTTGGCGGTATCTACCATAAACTTGTGGAGATGCAGCAGGTCTGAATTAATGTTTAATGTTTAATGTGTAATGTTTAATGAGCGATGGAGACAGATATGGACAAAGATAAAGAGATAGGGAAAGAGGGGAAAATGGTTTTCGATGAAAAACACGAAAGCGGGGAGAAGGAAAGGACTTACGAAAAGAATTCTGAATCTGAAGAGATATTTGCAGAATGGGCAGATGCTCTTCATCTTGAATATGATCCGGAAGAGGCTCGCCGCAGAGCTGAGAAGGCTGCAGGACCTGTTACTCCCCCTCCGGCTCCAATACCCAACCCGGTGCAGAATCCAGCACCGGCACCTTACCCTTTCAACCAACAGCCTCCGATGCCCCCTGCTTCCGACTTCAACAATCAGGAGCCAATGCCAGACACGTATCTCGTATGGTCGGTTCTGGCAACAGTGTTATGCTGCCTGATTCCCGGTATCGTAGCGATCGTATACAGCACCATGGTCAGCTCAAAGTATTATGCCAAAGATTATGATGGCGCGCGCCGCGCATCAGAAAAAGCACAATACTGGATCATTGCCTCTGTCGTGCTTGGAGTCATCACTGCTGCTGTTTATCTACCTCTTTCTCTATTTGCTTGAAAAGACGGACCAAATACATTATAGCAGTCGGCATCGTGGTTATTGTCGGCATTATATATTTTGCACTGGATCCGATGTCGAACCGGTTTATGCCGAAATGCATCTTCCATGAACTCACAGGATGGCAGTGCCCGGGATGCGGGAGCCAGAGAATGCTTCATGCCCTTTTGCACGGAAATCTGAAAGAAGCATGGCATCACAATGCATTGTTGCTTATTTTACTTCCAATGCTTATTCCCATGGCATGGCTTGAAATAAATCGCAAGCGATATCCCAAAGTATATATGCGCGTTCATTCGATCCCTGTTGTTCTCACCGCAGTGACAGTAATATTGCTGTGGTGGGTTTTCAGGAATGTTTAATGTTGAATGTGTAATGTTTAATTATTTGACAGCATAGGGCATTAATTTCACATTAAACATTAAACATTTCACATTAAAAATATTATCCCATTCATTACACATTTAACATTTCACATTAAACATTAAAATAGAGGTGTTTATTATCGGATATATGGCAAGTGGCAAGACCACTTTCGGACGAGCTCTCGCCCGACGCACCGGAATGCAATTCATAGATCTTGATTTCTATATAGAACAGCGCTTCCGCAAATCAATCACTGAGATCTTTTCTGAAAAAGGAGAAGAAGAATTCCGCAGAATGGAGGCGGCAATGCTCCGTGAAATCGGTGAATTCGAAGGAGTGGTTATTTCGTGTGGTGGGGGCACCCCTTGTTTTCACAACAATATGGATTACATGCTTTCCAGAGGGGATGTCGTGTGGCTTGAAGCTTCTCCCGAACGCATAACCGAACGCCTGATAATAAACAGTGCGCGCCGTCCGCTTATGCGTGGCAAAACGCCTGAAGAGATACGCATCACAGTTGAAGAAGGGATCTCAAAACGAACTCCCTTTTATTCCAAAGCCAATATCCGCTTCAATGGCGAGCAACTGGAGGACCGCCGTCAGATAGACCGGACTGTAAACTCATTTCTTGAAAAACACCATTATAAATTTTAAGCACCTAAAATTTTGTGGAGATAAATAATAATGTTAATTTAGAGGATAAATTTTAACATAGACCCCCTTCTCACATTAATTGTTAAGTCTGGGTCGCGTCCAATACGATGAAAGATAACATGGAACATATGGATCATGAACCTCAGGAGATGGTTGAGATCCTTGAAAACGAGAACCCGGCAATCAGAATAGGCATTGTCGCCAATTACTCTGATGGTTATGAAACACGAATGCTGCTGACACCGGAAGCTTGTGGCATGCTTACCTCCGGCGGCATAAAAGTGTGCATGGAAAGCGGGGCAGGCAGCGACATCAGTTTCCCTGACGAAACATATGCTGAATATGGCGTAAAGATCGTGACCCGTGATGAAGCTTTAAAATCACCGGTTGTGCTTTGCTACACTCCTTTGAGGGCTAAAGATGTAAAAAAAATGCAAAAAGGTGCAGCCCTGCTATGCATGATGGACAACATCCTTTTTGAAAAAGCAACCATAAAGGCATTGCTCGACAACAGGATCTCCACCGGCTGCTTCGACAATATGTATAGCCATAATGATGAACCCGTATTCGCCAATATTATTGACGAGATCGACGGACGCGCAGCTATAATGTATGCAGAAGAAGCATTGTCATATCTCGGAGGCGGCAAGGGTGTGCTTCTCGCAGGCGTTGCCGGAATCAACCCCTGCGAAGTGCTCATAATCGGAATGGGAAATGACATGATCGCGGCATCCAAGGCCGCCGCCGCTACAGGCGCAAGAGTCACCCTCATGGACAATGACACTTCAACACTCCAGGTTGCCAAAGATCTCATAGGACCTCTTGTAGATGCAATAGCGGTGCATCCACGCGTGCTGTACAACCGTGTGAAGACAGCGGATGTCATCATTCTTGGCAACACAACGCGCCCCTTTGAGTTTCCGAAGAATCTCAAGGCAGCGATGAAGGAGAGTGCTTATGTGCTCGACATGAACGAGACACACCCATCTGTAAGCGTGCCGCGTACTGTAGCAATGGCTCTTTCGAGCGCACTTGTCAACTTCTTCGATGAAATGGCAATCAAAAACGGTTTTCATGGCATGGTGGCAACCACGCCCGGCGTGCAGTTCGGCATTGTGACATATGAAGGAAAACTTGTAGATAAACTGATAGGCAGTTATCTGGGCATGCCAAGCGTTGACATCAACGTCATGCTTTCGGCTGCCAACTGACGAATATCTTTGAATGAAAGAGAGGAGAAGCCTCATTCATATAATCCCTTCCAACAAATGGGGAGGAGCACAGACGTATGCCCTCGACATATGCCGTCATTATATGGCGGCGGGATGGAATGTGACAGCCCTGACACGCAATGCCGTGGGGGTAGATGCTCCATTCGCGGAAGCTGGCATAGAATTGCTTCATGCCCCTCTCGGAGGCTTCTTCGATCTGGGCTCAGCAATGACACTCGCCCGAAAACTGAAAGCAACGCCACAAGGAGGGATAGTGATACACGCACATAGATATCGCGACGCTTTCACCGCCTTGATGGCAAGAAAGATTGCAAAACGTCAGGATGTGAAGGTTGTGACCACGCGCCATACAGTGAGACGCGGTCGCAACACTTTTATCTTCCGAAAAATATATTCCGGTGTGGATGCCCATATATTCGTTTCGGAGATGGCGTATCGGGGTTTTGAAAATTCAATCAAAGGAAAAATCAACTTGCCTGAAAGTAAAATCCATATCCTTCACAACAGCATATACACCACCGCGGCAGAACGATTGCCGGAACCGGCACATGGTCCTGTCATCGCCCTTTATCAAGGAGCTATTGTAAAGGGTAAGGGTCTTGAGACTCTTATTGATGCCATGGCTCTGATAAAAGGATCAAAAATGCGCCTCCGCATCTCAGGCATGGGCGATCCGGATTATCTCGACTTGTTGAGACGGAGGGCAATGCAAAGAGAAGTAATGGACAATATTGATTGGAACATCAAAACGACTCCTTCTGTTGAAACTTGCACGGAAGCCCATTTCGGGGTTGTTCCATCATCGGTGCAGGAGGCGTTTAACCTCGAAAGCCTGCGTTTTATGGCTGCCGCGAGACCACAGATAACCACCGACAATGGAGCGCAATGCGAATATCTGGAAGATGGTGTCACTGCATTCCTTATCAAACCTGACAGTGCCGAAGAACTCGCTGACACAATGCTCCGGCTTGTAAGGGATCCTGAACTTCGTTTTACCATGGGAAGCGCAGCTTATAAAAATTTTTCAAACTACCTATCGTGGGAACATTTTATTAACTCTCTCAATATAATATACACTACATGAAAAAAGCTCTTATAACCGGAGTCACCGGGCAGGACGGATCTTATCTCGCAGAATTACTTATATCCAAAGGATATGACGTGCACGGCACCATTCGCCGAAGCTCAACAGATTTCCGTGAAAGAATCTCTCATCTCGAAGGGAATCCATGTTTTCACCTGCATTACGCTGATATGGCAGATTCCATGAGTCTGATGAAGGTAATCATGGCTGTAAAACCTGACGAGATATATAATCTTGCAGCACAAAGCCACGTGCAGGTGTCATTCGATGTGCCGGAGTATACCGCCAATACGGATGCGACTGGAGTGCTACGTGTTCTTGAAGCTGTGCGTCAGGTAGGACTCGCCGACACTTGCCGCATATATCAGGCGTCAACATCTGAGCTATATGGCAAAGTTGAAGAAGTGCCTCAGAATGAAAATACACCTTTTCATCCTTACAGTCCATATGCCGTTGCCAAGCTTTACGGATATTGGATTATAAAGGAATACAGGGATGCATACAACATGTATTGCTGCTCAGGTATACTTTTCAACCATGAGTCAGAACGACGTGGCGAAACTTTCGTAACACGAAAGATCACACTTGCTGCTGCGCGCATAGCACAAGGTAAACAAGAAAAGCTTTATCTCGGAAATCTCTCTTCTTTGCGCGACTGGGGATATGCACCGGATTATGTTGAGTGCATGTGGCTGATGCTTCAACAGGAAAAACCGGAAGATTTTGTAATTGCCACAGGTAAACAGCATTCCGTACGGGAATTCGCCACACTTGCTTTCGCCCGCGTCGGTATCAATCTGCGCTGGGAAGGAGAAGGCGCCGATGAAAAAGGCATCGATGAAAAAACAGGACGCATATTGGTTGAGGTATCTCCCGATTTCTATCGGCCAACAGATGTCGTAAACCTTTGGGGCGATCCTACAAAAGCCAAGGCTCTGCTTGGATGGAATCCGACAAAAACATCTTTTGAAGAACTTGTCAACCGCATGGTAGACTCGGACATGAAAAAGGTAGCAGCTGAACGTGTCTCAGAACACATTAAAATGAACTTGGAGGAATATCTTGAAAAGGGCATTGTAAAATAAAATCAAGAAGCAGTTAACAACGTTTTAAACCGATTTAAATCTTATGGATAAAATTTCAAAAATATACGTAGCAGGTCATCGTGGAATGGTGGGCTCTGCTATTGTCAGAGAACTTAAAAAACAGGGATACGAAAACATCATAACACGTACTCATGCCGAACTGGATCTGACAGACCAGAAAGCTGTTAATGATTTTTTTGCCGCCGAAAAACCGGAATATGTTTTCCTTGCTGCCGCTAAAGTTGGTGGCATCGAAGCCAACGACAAAGCTCCGGCAGATTTCATGTATCAGAATATGATGCTTGAAATGAATGTAATAAACGCTGCCTGGCGTAACGGCTGCAAAAAACTCGAATTCCTGGGATCGTCATGCATATATCCCCGCATGGCACCACAGCCAATGCCTGAATCGTGTCTTCTCACATCAGCACTCGAGAAGACAAATGAAGCATACGCTCTGGCAAAAATTTCAGGAATGAAATATTGCGAATACCTCAATCGCCAGTATGGCACAGACTACATCTCCGTAATGCCAACAAACCTGTATGGACCGAACGACAACTATCATCCTACACATTCCCACGTGCTTCCGGCTCTTATCCGTCGCTTCCATGAGGCAAAAGAAAGCCGGGCAGAGAGCGTGACATGCTGGGGCGATGGATCACCGCTTCGGGAGTTTTTATACGTAGATGACCTGGCGAACCTTTGCGTATTCCTTATGAACAATTATTCAGGAAACGAAACTGTCAATGCCGGAACAGGCAAAGAGCTCTCTATTCGTGAACTTACGGAACTTGTAGCAGACGTGATCGGTTTTAAGGGCAAAATAGAATGGGATTCCACCAAACCCAACGGAACACCCCGTAAACTTCTGGATGTATCAAAAGCTACAGCTTTAGGCTGGACTTACAGCACAGAATTAAGGGAGGGAATCGCACTGGCTTATGAAGATTTCCTCAATAATCCGATGAGAGCAGAAAGATGATCATTAAGGTAGAGCGCACAGTGTCGTGGGGGGTATTCTTTATCCTCCTCGTTACTTATTGGCTCACGGCAGCTCCGACTGTCTCTTACTGGGATTGTCCGGAATATGTGGCAGCGGCATGGAAACTTGAAGTGGGTCACCCTCCGGGCAATCCAACATGGATGCTCGTGGAGAGGGTGATAACGATGCTCGCTCCCTCCGGAAAATGGGCAGCATTGCTGGTGAACCTATCAAGCGGGCTTTTCACCGCCTTTGCCGGTTTCTTTCTTGCCAAAACAATATTTGCAGCAGCAAGATGGGTAATTGATGCCCTCAAACCGAATCGCTGGCAAACGTTGCAATGTTCCGTTGCAGCCGCTACCGGAGCTCTGGCGTTCGGATGGTGCGATTCTACTTGGTATTCAGCCGTTGAGGCTGAAGTGTATGCGATGTCAATATTCATGACATCGCTATGCGTATGGATCATGGTCAAGTGGGCATTCTGTCATGATCGGATTATGTCTACGCGTTATCTCATACTGCTTGCATATCTCTTCGGATTGTCGCTTGGCGTGCATCAACTCAACCTGCTTTGCATTCCGGCTTTAGCCATCATCTGGGGTATCAAGAGAGGCATCCGAAAATGGTGGAAAGTCGCAATTATGTTCCTGTTGTCGCTTATTGTGGTTGGATGTATTCTTGTCGGCATGATGCCTTCCACTATTGCATTGGCAGCAGAATGTGAATTAATCGGTGTCAACACCCTGGGATTGCCCTACCTTAGCGGAGTAGTTGCATACGTGATATTACTCGGAGTCAGCCTACTGACAGCACTTACGGCAACATCGCGCTCCACAAACCGCGGACTTCTCGCAGCAGCTGTATTTCCGGCAATATTTCTTTCCGGAATCTTCATATTTTCAGATAATTTCGCTGTGGGCGCAGCTCTCAGCGCGATAGCTTCGCTCTTGCTGGTGAAAGGTCACAATTTCTCCGTAAGACGGCTTAACATATGCATATGGCTACTTTCAATGCTACTAACAGGTTATGCCTCGTATGCTCTGATTCCCATAAGGGGTGACATTCCTTCTCCCGCTAATTCGAGTTTGCCAGGAGATCCTTTTTCCTTTGCATCATATCAGGCTCGCGAACAATATGGTGGAGCACCTTTAATTTACGGGCACACTCCATATAGCAAAAGCATTTTGAGGGAAGAGTATCCTGCTGATGGAGGTAAACCGATCTACAAGCGTATCGTACTTGAGAAACGCCATCCCATTGTCGCAAAAAGAGAACGGAATGCACGCATATCGGATCCTTACAATATGCTGACACATGAGGATTCTGTTTTCAATTCAAAAGCAATGGCAAAAAACGGGGATGCATATGTGGTGAGGAGTTATGCCGTGAAACCGGTGACCACCCCTGAGCTTAATATGTGGTTTCCCCGCATCACCAGTCAGGATCCGTCAGACTTACCATGTTTTTATGATTGGACGGGAATGGACGAAAACACCATGACAAAAGTTCCGATAAGCGAGGCTGCGGATTCAGCCGGAAATTTCGTGAATAAAATCAATGCAGAGGGCAAACGGATTCCCGTAACATCATACCGACCGACATATATGCAGTCGCTTAAAATGCTGCTGACATATCAGACAGGATATATGTATTTCCGCTATCTGCTATGGAATTTTCTTGGACGTCAGAACGATGTTCATTCCACAGGAGAGGTAGAACACGGCAATTTTATAACCGGTATTACCCCACTCGATAACGCCATGCTTGGCGCGGAAGATGCTCTTCCTTCATGGCTGGGGAAAGAGAACAAGGGGAGAAACAGTTATTTCCTACTCCCTTTCCTATTAAGCATCGGAGGTATAATCTTCCTGATTGTATGGGGGAAAAGAGGCAGAAAGACATGTCTTGCCACGGCTATGCTTTTCATAATGACCGGACTGGCAATCGTGGTATATCTTAACCAGGCTCCGGGAGAGCCCCGTGAACGCGACTACTCTTTCTTAGGTTCATATCTTGCATTCTCCATCTGGATCGGTTTCGGAGCGTTGGGGTTGCTGAGACTTGCCGGGAAATATGCTCCAATGGCCTCTGTGATACCGCTATTCACCGTAGTGTGGATGCTGGTTGAAAATTACGATGACCATGATCGTTCCGGACGCTATGCAGCTTCGCACATTACTGCCAATGTGCTGAATTCGTTGGAGCCAAACGCAATAATATTTGTGGATGGCGACAATGCCACTTTTCCTCTTTGGTACTCACAAGAGGTGGAAGGCATAAGAAAGGATGTGCGCGTGATCAATCTCGCATATCTATCCATGCCCAAATACTTTACCTCTTTGATGCAAGACTGGGATGGGTCTTCCGGAATCAAAACTACCCTGACAAGAGAGGATGTGATATACGGATCATTGCAATTTCCCAAAATCGCGTTCAATGCTTCTGATTCTATAGTATCAGCAGACACAATGTTTCGTGATCTTGCAAATTGGGAGAAAAAAGAGATTCCATATAAATATGTCTGGCTTAAAACGGGAAGCGGAGATTCAATAGCTTATCCCCTCCAGAATCTGTCTCGCGTTGCAGGTGGAAAAGCTTTGGATTTTCGGAAGCTGATAATGTTTGATATTATATCAACCAATGCGGCTTCAAAGAGCCCAAGACCGCTTTACTGGCACAGGAGTCTTGCAAAACGCCATTACTTGGGCTTGGAAACCCATACCTCTGAATGTCTGTTCTCACGAAAGTTTGGATCACGCAACGCCGCAGAAAGAGAGATGGACTATCTTAAAGGATTTAAGAAATTGAAAGCGCCCAATGATTTGGACACGGAAGTTTATCTCGATGGTACGCCAGCTGCTCAGATAAGCTATCACCGCGCCGGATTGCTGATGGCAGCGAAAGATATGCTGCGAAATGGAAAACTTCATTCCGCACTTCTTCTTGCAAATGCCGCGGATTCCTTGATGGGCATAGATAGAAACACATATGCCTCAATCAATACCCTCGATTCGGTTTTTAAAACACGAGAAGAGATCTCTCTGATCTTTAAGGATCTTTCAGATTCGTTGGCAACATCAAATGACTCTTCCCTAAAAGCCAAAGCAATGATGATATCTGACAGGGCTGTTTATTTTTCTCTACAAGACAGTCTCTTCAAGGAGGAGTGGAAAAAATATTATCGAACATTACCGCCCGATTTGCGGTTAAAAATATCAAGATAATTTATTAATTTTGTGAAAAGAATCTCTCTCGAACCAATTCATAAATTTTAGACGATATGAAAAAGTTACTATCCATATTTATGGTTGCGCTCTTGATAGCAGCTGTGCCGGTAGAAGCCAAGAAGAATAAGAATTCCGATGGAAACGCGTTAATCGCATTCACCAAAGAATCTCATGATTTCGGAATCATCAACGACGACAAAGGTTTCGTATCTACAGAATTTGAATTCATAAATCAGGGAAACGCACCGTTGGTTATAATCAGCGCTACTGCAGATTGCGGCTGCACACGTCCTGAATTCCCCAAGAATCCGATCGCTCCGGGAAAGAAGGGTAAAATAAAAGTCAATTTTATCCCTAAGGGTTATATAGGCAGCTTCACCAAGAATGTGAAAGTAAAAAGCAATGGGTCGAAAAAATTGAAAGTATTAAAAATTACCGGAGTTGTAAATCCGAATAAGTGAAAAGCGGCAAGGTAAAATTTGATATGAGAATATTGGTCTTTGTTTTTATCTCTTTCATGTTCTCTCTGTTCCCGCTTGTGGGGCGGAGCGAAATCGTATGGCTTGAAAAGGAGTATGATTTCGGACTGATGAAGGAAGAAGCGGGACCCAAGACAGGGTATGTGCGACTTGTCAATACCGGTCCGGATGAAGCAGTCATAACCGGTGCCCGTCCAAGCTGCGGTTGCACAGGGGTTGCATACAATGAAGATCCTATCGCTCCCGGTGATACTGTAAAATTTTCTTTTACATATGATCCTCTTGGCAGACCGGGACGATTCGAAAAATCAATTCGGGTATATATCGGCGATTTTGATATGGCTACAATCAAAATCCGGGGCAATGTGCTTGGAACTCCTGAATCGCTGTCATCTTTATATCCCATTGAAGCCGGACCGTTAAGACTCTCAGAGAGATTGTTGCCCGCAGGCGACGTAACATATGGTTCGACACGGCATTTCTTTATAAACGGATATAACCAGACCGCTGATACCATCCGACCGCGATGGGAATGTTCAGATCCTGCCTTAAGCGTTTCAGCATCTTCGGAGGAGATTGGTCCCGGAGATATAGTTACATTCAGTTTCTATTTCAATTCACGAGAGAAAACAGAAATGGGACCCGTGGAGATTCCTGTGACAATCTCTTCTGACAACAAAAAAGATTCACCGGAAACGGAGGTGGTATTCACAGCCAAGGTCATACCTGATTTCTCGCGAATGACACCAGAAGAAGTAAAGGATGCTCCGAGGTGTTACCTCGTTCCCCAGACAATAGACTTAGGCAACCTGACATCTTCCACAAAGAATCCGGTTAAATTCAAATTTGCCATAAGAAACGAAGGGAAGACAGAAATGCGGGTAATGAGAGTATTCTCACAATCCCAAGCAATTAGGATATCCCGTTATCCCGCTACCATAAAACCCGAAAAATCAGCAGACTCGGAAGGCTCTCTGAATATCAATAAACTACCTTCCGGTCCGTTTAATATAAAGATAGAGGTTCTCACAAACGATCCTCTTCATCCGGCAAGAACCATTTCCATAGTCGGCATAAAAGAATAAATACCGTGAAAGAATAAGCATCATGACACATCCCGAAAATAATTCCGAATACAAAGGTCTCCAGGTAAACTCCGGAGTAACCTCGCAACCTATCACCAATCCGTATCGCCGTCCTGCAAGACGTCGCCAGCAGCTCTCTGCCTCTGAATATGTAGAAGGTATCTTGAAAGGGAATGTGAGTATTCTCGGCCAGGCTGTGACCCTTGTAGAGAGTACGGCGGAACATCACCAAGCACTCGCCCAGGAAGTGATTGAGAAATGTCTCCCCTATTCCGGGAATTCACGACGCATCGGAATTACGGGGGTGCCCGGAGCGGGCAAATCCACATCAATCGATGTTTTCGGACTACATGTGCTCAAGGATGGTGGGAAATTGGCTGTTCTTGCCATTGATCCAAGTTCTGAAAGAACCCAGGGAAGTATCTTGGGAGACAAAACCAGAATGGAAAAACTGTCGCAGCATCCCGACGCATTCATTCGTCCCAGTCCATCGGCAGGATCACTTGGAGGAGTGGCTCGTAAAACAAGGGAAACCATAGTGCTGTGTGAGGCTGCAGGTTACAATAACATCTTCGTAGAGACCGTAGGTGTGGGACAAAGCGAGACAGCGGTACACTCCATGGTAGATTTCTTCCTTTTGATACAACTCGCAGGCACCGGAGATGAGCTGCAAGGCATCAAACGCGGAATCATGGAGATGGCAGATGGAATCGTAATCAACAAAGCTGATGGCGACAACGTAGAACGTGCCAATCTTGCGGCGGCACAATTCCGCAACGCATTGCATCTGTTCCCGCCAACACCCAGCAAATGGGTGCCGGAGGTAGTGACCTACAGCGGATATTATGAACTCAACATTGACAAAGTGTGGGACATGATCGACCGTTACTTCGCCTATGTAAAAGAGACCGGCTATTTCGAACGCAAGCGCAACGAACAAGCGAAATACTGGATGTTTGAGACCATCAACGAAGAGCTGCGCCACAACTTCTACCGTCAACCCGAAATCCGCGCCCTCCTCGAACAGAAAGAACTCCGCGTCCTCAACAACGAGCAGAGCTCCTTCACCGCCGCCCACGACGTCCTCCGCCGCTACTTCACCCTCCTCCGCGAATAATATAGCTATAGATAAATGCGACCTGACAAAAATACAAAAAATCAGAAATCGCCAAACTTCCTTACATTCATCGCCTATTTACAGATAATAGGTATAATATTAGTAGTTTTAGGACATTCCTTTCATGAATATCCCAATTCTAACTACGGCATGGATCTGCTTATTTACAGAATGATGCATAGTTTTCGCATGCCTTTATTTATGTTTGTTTCAGGATTTCTGATGATTTATACGTCTTTGCTAAAGAAACAAAAGAGCTGGAAGAAATTCACACAAAATAAACTAAAAAGATTAATACTTCCGTTCTTTGTGCTATCAACAGTTACGTTTATTCCAAGATCAATAATGTCAGCATATGCTGATGACCCTATCGAATTCAGCATAGAGTCTCTTACGAAATCTTTATTATTCCCAGAAAATATGGTTATACCATATTTTTGGTTTTTACAATCAAGTTTTACTCTTTTGACCTTTACTTTTCTAATTCTCACATTCACAAAAAAGTTAGAATGGCGTAATATACATATATATGTAGGCTTAATAATATTATTTGCTCTTCTACCTCGTCTTCCATTTGAATTCACCTCATTTTTTTCTTTAAATAAAACTATCAATTTAGGAGTATATTTTATATTAGGGTGTACTTACTGTCAATATAATCAGATTATTGACAATATTATCAATTGGAATTCTTGGTGGACTTTCATTATTTGTAGCATAATATGGAGTGTGATGTTTTTTATTTCTGAAAACACTCCACTTATCCAAATATGCTCCATTGCCGGAATAATGATGTGCATCTCTTTGTCCAAAATTCTAATTCGCTATAATGTTAAAATATTGGATCATTTAATAGGTGCAAATTACATTATTTTTCTACTGTCCTGGTATTTCAATATTGCCTCTCAGCAACTATTGCACCATTTCTCCTCTTTCCCTTGGTGGGTATATACTATTCTTTCGCTTATATCCGGAATTTATATCCCTTATTTATTTTATAAATATATGCTTGCACATAAAAACAGCAGAATCAGGTTATTCTGCTGTAAATATTTAGGACAAACATTTAAATAATTCCTATAAAAGCTCAATTATCATGATTTGACCAGACATATAGCACGTAACTATTTATATTCTGACATAACAACTAACTCTAACAGATTATTATCAATTTGTATGAAATAGGTTCCTGACGGTATTCTTTTACCATTTTTATCCTTCAAATCCCATTCAATAACTTTGGAATTTGAATTTAAAATTCGATTAATTTCCATACCCGCATTATTTTTTATTACAATACATTGTTGCGGCATTAAATTCCGAATTTCAATATTACCTGAGTAATCTGGCAAAACTTTACTTATATTAAGTCGGGGAAACGAGACCCTATCAGAACTCGTATTAATATCGGGAAAAACTTCCGCAAGCCCAACCTTGGTTGAAATCATTAAAGATTTATTAACTGGATTCCATAATAATCCATATATAGTATTGGATGGTAATGAAGAATTAGACATGTTATATTTCCCAATCACAGTTTTCATATCTTTTGATATGCCAATAACTCCGTGAGTATCTGTTCCAACCCACATATTGCCATTTTCATCAAAAATAACTTTATTTATCTGACAAGCTTCTGGAAAGTTTTCCTTTTGTAAAACATCCAAAAAATTTATAACATCACCATATATATATTCATGTGTAACACTGGAATTAAGATTAAATACAAAAAGCGTAGAGGTAGCAGCCAAAAGTATATTCCCGGATGTCGGATCCTCCACAATATCACTTGTTGCCACAAAACTTGATTGATCACCAAATCTATTGATTACACCTGAGATTTGAATAAAAGAATCATCCGAAGTATCATCTAAAGTCCCTTTATGATCAAACACTATAATTGGAGATGTACTGGTATTGGGACACACTAATACTTTATTAGCATTATCTTTATGTCTAAGTGCCAATCCCTTGCAACACCACATCACACTTTCTGTGTATGGAAAATCTATTGTCTTTAATATAGAAGGAGAGAGCTTTGACAAGGAATTGGTCTTGTAAAGAAACTCTCTATCGGATGCAAGAAGATACTTTAATTGGAGTCTATTAGTGGTAAAAGCATTCACATAAACAGCCCATATAGTTCCATCATTATCAATAGAGGCTGGAGAGAAACAACTTAATGTTCCCCATGATTTTTGAGGTGTTGCTGGAATAACGCCAGGAAAATCTAAAAACAAGTCATTCTCCGCTGCAAATTTAATCACATTCTTCTTTATATCAGACATATCTTGCAACATGAGCCCACCGAACATAGAGCCAGATACAATCCAATCATTGTTGATTGGATCAACGATGATTCCATGTGGATCATGAATGGGAAATCTATTGATGTATTTATTATAAATGCTCCTTAGCTCATCGTTAGAATCAACTGACGCAGGAGTAACAAAAGCATGGGAATATACATTCCAACTGTTATTTATACATCCTGATAATAAAGATGGATTCATTGGAGAATCGTTTCTAAAATGCCATTCTTGTCCATGATTCATCACTAGCATTCCATACTTCGGGGAATAATCCATGTAAGTGCAGATGAAGGCAGCAGGCGCATTAGGACGAATAGGATCCTGCATGTCTGTCCAGGTTGCAGCGGCAGAAGTTGCATTAGAATCCATCGTAAAATCCACGTGTCGTGGTACAAATGTGCCTCGATCGCGATAACACCAGAAATCACTGAAATCCCAGGAACCTAATGATACAGGATTTGAATCAAGAGATATAGAAACAAGTCTCGTTGATTCGCCATTCTTAGGAGCATAGATCTGCCACGCTTTTGATGTAGAGTATAGGAGATATCCATCTCTATTGGGAATAAAGTTCGCCTCATAGCGGTTAACAGTTGCTTCATTAGCTGAAATCGAATAGAAATTATCTGACCCTAAATTTGACACACTCCAATTTGTGCCATCAAATTTTGCGAGCATTAAAGCACGTGTTACTCCCGGAGCGCCATAAACATATGCGAACTCGTTTTCACCCAGCGGCAACATTATAGATGGAGAACCGACGGATGAAATTTTTTTGAATTCATTAAATGTCAAAGGATTTACAACATCCGATTGCCATGCGGCATTTCCAGATAAAGCCACTAATTTATCTCCAAACTTACAAATTCGATCTATGCCTCTATCAAAAACTTTAACATCCTGTATAGTAAAACTTACTGCATCAACATGCATATAGCCAGCATCCGTGCCAATCCAGGCGTCTCCTGTCGATGGTTCGAAAGACACCGATGCGACTTTCGCCATGCCGGGAATCGTATATCTTTTAAGTTTATCAATATGCGTAAGATGTTTGTCCTTGTCGATAAGATCGATTCCTCCATCATTGTAAACAATGATCAAGTATTCGCCTTTAGGAGAATAATCCGCCATACGAATATCAGCAGATGTCAACTGCACATCATGAACCAACGGAGTTATGCCCTTATCTGTAGCATTTTTATTATATCTAAACAACGTCAGAGATGGGAAATCATATCCGACCTTTGATTTGTCATATATCTGTTGATGCACAAGGAAATATGTATCTTCCGGAGTATCAATGATCCTTAAAGGTGTCCTGTCAAAAGATGGGTGCAGCTTCCATTCTTCTGCATTTACAGAAAAAACGAATGTCATAATGCCGACAACAGCCGACAATATCGATAAATATTTTGATCTAAAAGATTTCATTCTGACGCTAAGTTAGAGGCAAGAATATGGTTGATTAAAACAAAACCCGGACGTGCATTTGTGCTGTCCGGGTTAATTGTGGCGGAAGGGACGAGATTCGAACTCGTGGTAGGATTGCTCCTACGTCAGTTTAGCAAACTGGTGGTTTCAGCCACTCACCCACCCTTCCTTG
>CAJUDL010000007.1:46720-90485 GCA_910585285.1 uncultured Muribaculaceae bacterium | reverse complement strand
TTAAAATTTCAGGTGTTTTGAATGATGTTTTCGGAACATCAAACTGAACACCCTATTTAGTAAAAATACCCATAAAATTTTTGTTAAAGAAAGTTGTGTATAATTATTTTCATTCTGAATGATGTTCACGACCTAATCGTATCATCAAGATTCAACCTCAAAAGATTTTCCTTTCAGATTGGCAAAAGTTAGCGTTAGTTCTTTTTCATTGTGTCATGATTTGATTCCGCTGTAAAGTTAATAACAAAAAAATTAAATTACCCCATTCGATTGTTAAAAAACGTTAAATATGCAAATTTTATTAATTTTGCATAGTGTTACAGATTAAACTCAATAAATAGAAAAAAGATATGTAAAACGCAAAAAAATAAAATTGGCACACCATATTTGAGGCGTGCCAATTCTCCTGTACCCTATTACCTTTAACCTTTTCTCGAACGGCATTCGAGAAATCGGAATTTAAGAAGCTGTTTAAAACTCATTTCATTCGTTTCAAAAGATTATAGCTCGGGAGGACACCGAGTTCGCCGGCTTTGCTCAGATCTGAGAATGCCAGACGCTTGTTGCCTATCTGTAGATAAGTGATTCCTCTGTTGAAATATGCCGAGCCAAACGTCGGATCGAGACGTATTGCCTCCGAATAACATTGAAGAGCCGAAGTGTGATCACCCATCTCATAATAGATGTTACCCTTATTGAACCATGCAAACACGAGCCTTGGATTCAACTTCAAGGCGGCATCGTAATCAGCCATGACATCTGCCAGCTCCCGCTGCGCCTGACGCTGGCGCAAAGCTGAGGCTGCCACGTCATCGTCGGTTGCCGATCCCTGCTGAGCCTTGATATTGGCATAGCGGGCATATGCTCTTGCCATATATGCCATCGTGAAGCCGGGATCACCATCAATCGCCACATTAAGCGACTCTATTGCGGCTGGATAATTCTTTAGCATAGAGCGTATCACACCTAACACAAACCTGTCTGCCGGACGCGCCTTCCCGTCAGCTACAACTCCTTCATAAAAATCCGCCCGATCAAACAGGCGCTTTATCACACTCTCCTCAGCGGTGTCAACTCCCGTAGAGAGATATATTTTATCAGAAATATAGCCACGTTGGTTGAAATCATCCAGTTCGCGGAAATAGTTTGAAGTAGAACGCAGCGACAATGGTGAATCTTGGAGGGAAAGCATATAAGCGGGTTCCGCTTCCACGCGTATGTCGCGATCCTGCACACGTCCCTTTATTTTCTCATTATACGTAAGTTGCTGTTGTTCGGCAGCGGCGCCTACAGTAACAAGCTGGTTAAAGCGGTTCATTACCTCTATCTCGCTCTCGTCATCATCCTCCACACTCCGGGTTGTGCGTGTTTTTCCTGGAGCAATTGTGGGACGATCGAGAGGATTCTTCTCCGGATTGCTTACATATCGCTTCACGAGATCATCACCGACATAAGCATTCTGCATGGCAGTGCGCATGTCTCCCATATTTCTGTAAACCTCCGCTTTCGCATAATAGGCAGGATAAAAGCGTGGATATTTCTTTGTAATTTTCTCGAAATCAGCCAAAGCCTCTTTATGATGTCCTCGCTCCATGTTCACGAGTCCGAGATTATATCGAGCATGGAAATTGTCTGGATCATATCCCAGCACTTTGCTGAAATCTTCCGCCGCCCGATTCAGATCCTTTACCTCATAACGGAGAAGAGCGCGGTTAAAAAGAGCCGCCGAATTATACGGTTCAAGCTCCAAAGTATAGTTATAATCCGACATGGCACCGAAATAATCATCAAGATTATAACGGAGATATGCCCGGTTCACATAAAGGTCGGCTTCCTGAGGTTGGAGACGTATGGCAGCATCCATATCGGCAAGCGCAGCATCCCATTTTTTCTGATCGGCTTCTATCTGAGCTCGCATCAAGAAAGCATTTATTAGATTTTTGGAGATGGAAATAGCTTTGTCAAGATCGGCAAGCGCACCTACAGTATCTCCATCAAGAGCACGCAGACGCCCTCGGGCGGCATAGCCATCTTCAAACTGAGGATATATGCGCAGCAAGCGGTCGAAAGTGGCTTCCGCCTCCTTCCTTTTCTTCATCTCCGTCTGCGCCACTGCCTTATAAAAGAGGAAATACTTGTCTTCCGGATTATATTTCAGTCCTGAATCATAATCAATGACGGCAAGCGAATCCTTACCCATGTTCTGACGGGCAAATCCTCTCACCTTATAAGATTCGGTTTTGAATTTGTTTCTTTCCAAGGCAAGCGTGCAATCTTCCTCCGCCCCTTTGTAATCCTCAAGATAGAGCTTGGCAAGAGCCCTGAAAAAATATGGATCCGACAGATATGGCTTCGCCTTTATTGCCTGGTTGAAATATTGAATAGACAGCATATAATCCTCCATTGAGAGGACATTGCGTCCGATATTAAGCACCTGCTCGGCATTGACCTGCGCACTCGCCGACATTCCCGACATCGCAATAGCCGCAGCCGCCACGAGCGCGATTGCCCTCGACACCGTGCTGAGTGCGAAAGCGCGCAGCTTCCCGAGCCCACTTTTAATCTTTATATTTATCTTTATAGATTTCTTCACACTGCAAATTTACTAAATTATTTGAAACATTAACAGCTAATTGTTCGTTAAAAATTATGAAGAAACGGAGAAGGCGGCAGCCCGCTCCTTTATGTATAATTGCCATTATGGAAAAAATAGTGATAATAGGAGGTGGTTTTGCAGGATTGAATCTGGCAAAACGCCTTGATAAAGATAAATACTGCATAGCCCTTGTGGATCGCAATAATTTTCATTGCTTTCCTCCCCTTTTCTACCAGATCGCATCTTCCGGACTGGTGAGCGCAAACATATGCTTCCCATTCCGCAGGGAATTCAAGAAAATGAGGAATACATCCTACCACATGGGACATGTGAAGGATATCGATCTCACAGCAAAGATCGTAACAACCAGCTATGAGACCTTGCCTTACGACAAACTGATCATAGCAGCAGGCTCCACCAACAACTATTTCGGCATGGACAATCTGGCGGAAGAGACTTTCGGCATCAAGACTGTAGCGGAAGCCGCCCATACCCGGGATGAGATTCTTGATCGCCTCGAACGAGGCGCGATGTGCAAAGACACGGAACGCAGACGTCAGCTCCTCTCTTTTCTTGTGGTTGGGGGCGGTCCGTCGGGTGTAGAAATCGCCGGCGCGATCGGAGAAATGAAGAAATACATCCTCGCAAAGGAATATCCGGAATTGCAGCCAGAAGATGTCACGGTCACTCTGATCGAAGGAAGTCCGCAGCTTTTGGGAGCAATGAAACAGAAGTCGCGTGAACGAGCACTGCGTGATCTCGAAAGCCTGATGGTCAATGTCAGGCTCAACACGGCGTTGAAAAGCTATGAGAATAAATATGTGACATTTGCTGACGGACACAAGGAGTATTACGAAACCCTCATATGGACAGCTGGAGTAAAGGGAGAACCAATTCCCGGACTCCCCAAAGAAACCATAGGGCGAGGAAACCGGATAATCGTTGACGAATATAACCGCGTAAAAGGTTATGAAGATAACGTTATGGCAGTCGGCGACATAGCGATGATGCAGAGCGAAGACTATCCCAACGGACATCCGCAGATGGCTCAGCCCGCAATCCAGCAAGCTCGTAATCTTGCAAAGAACCTTAATGCAGGGGAGTTCTCCAGCAAGTTCAAATATCTCGACAAAGGATCAATGGCTACAATAGGCAAGAACAGAGCGGTGGCAGATCTCAAGGGATTTTCCTTCTCGGGATTTTTCGCATGGCTGACATGGCTGTTCATCCATCTGATATCCATACTTGGAATGAGAAACAAACTGAGTGTGATGGTCAACTGGTTCTGGAATTACCTTTTCTATTCCACTTCACTCCGCCTCCTTCTTCGTCCCACAAAATATCCTCTACGCAGGCACTGGGGAGACTGAGCCAGAATACCACATAAACCTTTTGACAGTTTTGCAGTCTAAGGTTTAGTGAAGTTGTTTAAACAACTTCAGAATAAACAAGTAATAAATCAAACAATCAATAAATAATGATAGTTATGAAAAAAAACATATTGACATTGATGCTCGCAGCAGGCATCGTAACATCTCTTGGCAGCTGCAGCCTATTCAACAAAGTTACGGGGAAGACAGACTCTTCCGGTGTAGGTAATGACAAAGATGTCAGTCAGGAGGCTGTGCTTCCGCACGATCGACAGCATATTGCCGTAAAAAAGGAATTGAAGACATATACTCCCGAAGAATTAGGGAAAGGGGTCGTGAAAGGAGATTGGGCAATCGAGACTGTCAATGGCAAGAATGCAGTTGGCGAAAAAGCTCCGTTCCTTAAATTTGTTCCTTCGGAAAAGAGAGTCTACGGCAACAACGGCTGCAACGTATTGAACGGATCATACGAGTATAATTCCGCCGACAGCACAATCAGATTCTCCCAGATGGCATCCACAATGATGATGTGCGCAAAAGAGGGCATCACCGACTATGAAATAAACATCGCTCTCGAAGCTGTGAGATACTATACTTGGAAAATAAAGGGTTCCGATTATTACCTCTACCTCCTTGACGCTGGCAAACGTGAAGTGATGAGCCTGATGCATCAGAACTTTGATTTCCTCAACGGCAGTTGGACGGTGACCGCAATAAATGATAAAAAGATTAACAATCCCGATGTCCAATTAGTCATTGATGTTCCCGAGGGAAAAGTTCATGGCAACACTGGATGCAATATCCTCAACGGAGCATTCGAGACCGACATGGACGCTGCAAACTCCATTTCTTTCAGCGCATTGGCAACTACCCGCATGGCTTGCCCTCCGGAAAACAATGAGACAGAATTTCTGGTAGCCCTCGAAGAGGCATCAACAGCCAAACCGATAAGCCCGACCGAAGTCATCCTCCTCGACAGCCAAGGAAAACAGGTGCTTCGACTCACCCGTCAGTCTTCTTCCCAGTCAAGATAAAAGTCATCAGCCGTGTAGCTTTCTTCTTTAAATTTGGAAAGCTCGCGGCTGTCTCTTTTTGTGGGACGACCCAGACCTTTGCGACGATCCACGAATCCGGAGATCTTAGTCATCTCCAACAGTTCATACTGATTCGGGGAGGTTATATTCTCCAGATATTCAGGCACGAGTTTTGCGCCCAGGCGATTACCCGTCACTTTCAACACACGGAAAGTATATGTGATAGGCGGTTTTCTAACATCTATCACATCACCCTCCTTGATCGAGCGTGAAGGCTTCACAGCCACTCCTCCCATCATTACTCTCCCCTTTTTGCAAGCCTCCGTGGCTATAGTCCTGGTCTTGAACACCCTCATCGCCCACAACCATTTATCTATTCGTTCTTCCATCTTCTATTAATGTTTAATGTGTAATCTTCAATTAATGTAAAATTTTCAATGTTTAATGTTTAATGAATTGGCTCGCCTCTAATCATTAAACATTTCACATTTCACATTAAAAATTAACATTATTATCCATTAAAGTGTGTCATTGCGAAATCCGCACCTGAAAGGCAGAATGCCTTTACCGCCTCCGATGCCTTCTTCAATATCTCCGGCATCTTCTCCATCTCCTCCTTCGGAAATTTGCCAAGCACATAGTCAATCTGACCTCCCTTCGGGAAATCATTACCCACGCCGAAACGGAGACGGGCATAATTCTGTGTGCCAAGTTCTGAAGCTATGTTCTTCAACCCGTTATGCCCGGCATCTGATCCCTGCTTACGCATACGTATTGCACCGAAAGGGAGAGCAATATCATCTACTATCACCAGAAGATTCTCCAATGGCAATTTCTCCTTGTTCATCCAATAACGCACGGCAACACCGCTAAGGTTCATGAAAGTGGAAGGTTTCAAAAGCATCAGCTCACAATTCTTAACGCGTATCTTAGCCATATCGCCGTATCTACACGACGTGAAAGGCACCCCTGCTTCCTCAGCCATATAATCGCCAAGCATGAATCCGGCATTATGGCGCGTTCCTACATATTCCGGACCTATATTTCCCAAGCATGTAATCAAAAACTTCTTCATATTCTTATCCTCCTTATTATATGAATCTCCATCCTTTCCCTTCGCATCCCTACCCTTACCCTTCGAATCTCCATCCTTCTTCTCTGCATATCCAGCCTTTTTCTTCCAGAATCCGAATATCCTTTTTAATCCTAATCCCCGTGCCGTGTGAAATCCAAAGCCCTGCGCCGTGTGAAATCTTAAGCCTTGTGCCGAGGCGTCAGCCGAGGGTTTATCTGTCTCCAAATTCTTCATTCCTCCTCCCAATTAAACATTACACATTAAAAATTAAACATTAAAAAACACCCCTTTCCAAAGCAAGGAAGAAGGGTGTTTTTTAATTCTCGGAATGCCTTATTAAGCCTCTGCTTTTGCGGCTGCACCACGTGCGGCACGTGTGAGCTGAACGGCGCAGACAACTGCGTTCTTAGCGTTCATAAGCTCAAGACCTTCATAGTGGAGGTCGCCTACTGCGAGTGATTTGCCAAGACCAAGATTGTCAACATTGATCACAAGACGCTCGGGAATCTCTGTGTAAACTGCTTTAACCTTAAGTTTACGCATTGACATAACGAGCTTACCACCGGCTTTAACACCCTCTGCATGACCCTCGATCTGAACAGGAACCTCCATAACGATGGGTTTGTCGGGATAAACCTCAAGGAAATCGATGTGAAGCACTGTGTCTTTAACGGGCTGGAACTGAAGCTCTTTCATCACAGCTTTCTTTGTCTCACCGTTTACATTGAGGTTAACCTCAAAGATATCAGGAGTGTAGATAAGCTTACGAACATCCTCATTCTTCACAACGATGTCAGTTGTGATCAAACCACGCTTGTCGTCAATCTCAACGAGTTTCTCACCCGGTTTGAGAGTGCCCGTGAAGGGAAGTTCAACAACTGCACCGCCATTGATCACAGCGGGGATCTTACCCTCTTTACGGAGAGCTTTCACCGATTTCTTGCCCAATTCGATACGGGGCTCGGCATTCAATTCAAATGTCTTCATTTCTTTTCTTTAATGTGTTACTCAAAATAAGTCTGCTCCGGCATTGAATCGCCTTAGGGAGCGGCGCTTACAGCACCTGCAAATTTCCCATCACACGTTTTTGCTCAAAAGCGCCGCAAAGTTAACTTTTTTTCTCGAAATATGCAAATTACATTCTCCTCCCGCATAAATCGTGGAGGCTGCAGAAGCGGCAATGCTCGTCATCTTCTGCGGGTACGAATGGCTTCATCGGATCAAAAATGTCGGCAATGATGGTGTTGACACGATCAAGAAATTCTTCATTTATCTGCTTGTGTCCCTCCAGTCGGTCTTTCCCTATTTTAGGTATTATCTCTCCTTCTGCAGCAATACGCCCCACTTCATATATGGCAACCTTCACATCTTCATCCATCTTCTGATCAAGATTGAGAAGGTTGGCATAAAGGAGTAATTGGAAAAGATTTTTCGCTGTGTATTTTCCGTTGAAAATATCCTCAAACTCATCTGCCGTCACCAGGGCACCTCCCGTCTTGTAATCCACGATCCTCCAGCGTTCGGAGGATGTGCCGGGATTCATTATGTCGAGACGGTCGATGGCATATTTCATATTCACTTTTCTTCCGGGCATAAACTCCCATTCATAGAGTCCCGACATCTCACCTCCCGCAAGTTCAAAAGGAGCAAGCGACATGTCATAACGTAAGATATCCCTTATCTGCCTTTCCAACTGACGAGCAACCATTGCCGCCGCGCCTTCAACCGCCATATCCGCATCCTCTCCCTTGCGGTTGAAATGATGCCTGTTGATTGCCCGACGCAATTCAATCCTTATCTTCTCCCTCTCCTCAAGCATAGAGGCAATAAACTCCTTACTCACCACAATCCTCTTGTCAAGGAATACCCTGCGGTCATTCTTAGGGAAATACAGATGCAGCATTGTGTCGTGCACGATGTTTCCTTGCGTGATCGGATCTATGAAATCGCTTTGGGCTGGATCGGTATTTAGATTTGCAATCACCTCATAGAAGAATTTCACCTGACATTCCCCATATTTGCGCAATGCGGAGGCTGAGAAGTTACGTCCCGATCCTTTACGGGCAAACTCCTCTATTAATGTCATCACTTTCGAGGTCTTTTCAACAGGACGCATATTCGAAGAGGCTTCAGAAAGGAGGAAACGGTAATTCTCATATTTTATACCAGCGCGTGCATAAAGATACCGCAATTGCATCAGGTATCTCGACTCACCGCCACTACGCATCCCCTCTCCACTGCGGGCATCGTAAATGAGCGTTACGGATTTGGCTCGCGATATCATCCTATAAAAATAATAGGAGAAAAGACGCTCCTGATAGTTTGAATAAGGAAGCCCGTAACCATGACGCAATGAATCTGGAATAAAAGTAGCGTGTCGTGCCTTTCGCGGCATCACCCGATCGTTGAGCGAAAGAATCACAAGATGTTCGAAATCAAGAGCTCGTGTTTCAAGAAGACCCATCACCTGCAATCCTTCAAGTGGTTCACCTTCAAAGGTGACATGCTCCCCGGCAAGAAGTTTGTCAACCATATAGAAAACGTCCTGTAACCCCATCTCTATGCCGTGTTCTTCAGCAGCCCATTCGAGCCGTTTGAGCGCATCACGATAGAGAGCAATATGAGAGCGGTCGATACGTGATTTCACCACACCGCCACTTTCGTCGGCAAGAGCGGCATCGATATGCACCAGCACATTGTCTATATATTGGATTCCTGCGGCGGTTCCCTCTCCAAAACCCGAGATATCAAGCACCTCGGGTGTGGAATCCCCTGTCACTGCTTTCATTTCCGAGATACTGACGGTGAGCCGATGGTGTCGAAGGATATCCGTATTCAGAGCGGACACATTCCGGCTTCCGAGAAGAGCATGTGTGAAAGGATGCGAAAGAAGCATCTTCACATCCTCATGAAAATAAGCGGTCTCTCCGTTGCGTTTTCTTGCGCGCGAATGGAATTGTCTCAGATGATGCAGGAACGACGCCACGGATGTAAGCTTTAGTGAATATCCCATCGTGAGGTTGACTTCCGACAAGGATTCCGGCAGCGCATAGAGCAGTGGCAAAAGAAGATTCTCATCAGGAAGCACCACTGCCACTCTTGCGTCTTTAACCGAATCAGCACCTACTTGATTCACAATATCCTCAACCCTGGCAGCCGCAATCTTGGCCTGCGCAGAATTCGATGGAGATGCAATCACGCGCATATCGGCAGGCATGGTTTCAACCCGATTACGCTCTATATATTCCATAGCCCAAGCCGGGGAGGGGAAATTACGTTTGTTTAGCCGCAGGAAAACTGCGGCATCACTGTCGTTAGATTCCAACACGGGTCCTGTGGCATCCCAATAGAAATCCGCGAATGCATCTTTCTCATCTTCATGGAAACCTCCGCATTTTGAGATCTCCTCAAAAAGGAGGGCTTCCGTGGTGGAAAGAGCGTTAAAACCTACGAATATGATTTTCTTATAATCGAAAAGATCCTTCCCCGATTCGCGCACGCGCTCAAGTGCTATACGGTATGCGCCACCCGGTGTGGCAAGTCCCTCGGCAGCAAGAGCATCGTCAAGAGCGTGATAGAGAGGACCCATAGCCTGCCAAAGATACATGAACCGCTCCTTTATGGCTGAATTATGGTCGGGAGGAACAAGATTCTTCCAGAACCTTTCCACATCCTTGCGATTGGGAGAATAACCGAAATAGCGTTCCAGTATCTCCATCTGTTCTTCAGTAAGGAAATTGGAAGCAATCTCGCGATAATCACTCACATTCCCGAACAAGGCATCAGGATCCACATCATATTGGTCTACCTCGCTGAAATCGGAAAGCAGGATCTCACCCCAGCCGCGGAATGCATCAAACTCAAGAATTCCATTAGCCTGAGCATTTCCGGGCACAAGTGATTTGTTACTTTTATAAATATTGAAAAGACGGAACAGCATGTCGATACGTGAAGCAACCTCCCGTCCGGACAATGTCTCCACAAAATCAGCAATCGACAGCACCTCTGGAGCCATGGAAAACCGGCTTCCCAACTGCTGCGACAGACTGCGTAGAAAGAAAGTGCCCGACCGTTTATTGGGAAACACAAAACAAAACTCCGATATATCCTCGAAATTCTCCACATACGCCCGCGCCACAGAATCCAGAAATTTTTCCGCCATAATTCTCGTTTTTCCTCCTCTTTCTCCTTCTCCCTTCTTACTTTTTACTTCTTACTTATTTCCCATTGCAAATGTAGTGAATTTACCTGTCTAATCAAAATCTGATTCAATCAAATCAAAAAATCGTAATCTTGCTTCATTATGCCCTGATTGCAGAATATTACCCCTTATTTATGAAATTTTACCCTATAAAGCTGAAATATTTTTATTAACTTTGTAGAAATTAATTGAGAGGGGCTTCCGGCTATCCGGAGCCAAGGTAACTATTACAGCATGAAATTCTCTGATATACCCGGACATTCAAACATCAAAACAAGCTTACGCAATCTTGTTGACAGCAGCAATATGCCGCATGCCATCATGCTCTGTGGCGTATCGGGAATAGGGAAAATGTGCATTGCCCGCGCATTCATGCAGTATGCACATTGCCTGTCACCCCGCAACGGCGAACCATGCGGAGAATGTCCCTCCTGCCGCCAGCATCTCTCTTTCAATCATCCCGATGTCCATTTCATATATCCCATTGTAAAGAACAAGGCTCAGAAGATAGAATCATCCGAAGACCGGATAGAATCCTGGAAACGTATGCTATCAGAATATCCTTGGATGCCGCAGGAGAAATGGCAGGAGATAATTGATTCCGGCAATTCGCAGCCTCTAATATATGTCAACGACGCTGACAATATCGTTCGCGCCGATGCTTATTCCTCCTTCACTTCCAAATACAAATTCTTCGTGATATGGCTTCCCGAGAAGCTACAACCCGCGGCGGCAAACAAGCTACTCAAAGTGATAGAAGAGCCTACGGAAGGCACGGTTTTCGTGCTTGTTTCCAACAATGAATCGGAAGTGCTTCCCACCATCTCTTCGCGCACCCGCAGATTCAACATGCAGCCTGTGGATCAATCCTTGATTTCGCAATATGTGACAGAGAAATATCAACTCGACGCGCAAACAGCTGAAACTGTGGCGCGTCTCTCGGGAGGGAGAATATCGAAAGCCGATGAACTTGCATCGCATTCCGGCGAGAGGGAAGAATTCAGCATATTATTTCAAGACATAATGCGTGCGGCATATGCCAAGAAACCGGCAAAACTCCGCGAAATCGGAGATTCCGCCTCCGGCATGGGACGCGAAAAGCTACGCAGGTTCCTGAGCTACATGACCCAGATGGCGCGTGAGAACTTCATCTACAATATCCGCATTCCCGATCTTTCCTCCATGACGCGGGAAGAGGAAGCCTTCTCGCAACGCTTCTCTCCCTTCATCCACCACGGCAATGTAGAAGAGATAGTAAACCGCATCGAAGAAGCCTCCACCCACATCGAGCGTAACGGCAACTCCAAGCTCATCCTCTTCTCCCTCTTCCTCTACATCATCCCCCTCCTCCACAGAAAAGCGACTTAGCTTTTCACCCCCTCCTCCCCATCCCCATATAACCCTATTCCGCCCCATACATCCCCATTACAGAAAAGAAAATTTCAATACAATTTAACATTTAACATTAATAAAAATGAAACCAACTTTGTTTATTCTCGCAGCAGGTATGGGCAGCCGTTACGGCGGCCTCAAACAGCTTGATGGTCTTGGCCCTTCAGGCGAAACCATCATGGACTATTCCGTTTACGACGCTCTTCGCGCCGGTTTCGGCAAGATCGTATTCGTTATCCGCAAAGATTTCGAGCAGGAATTCCGCGAGAAAATCATTTCCAAATATGAAGGTCACGTGCCCGTAGAGGTCGTTTTCCAGTCGATCGACAAACTTCCCGAAGGCTACACTCCAAATCCCGACCGTTCAAAACCCTGGGGTACAAACCACGCTGTTCTCATGGGTAAGGACGTGATCAAAGAGCCTTTCGGTGTTATCAATGCTGACGACTATTACGGAGCTGAAAGCTTCCAGCTTCTTGGTGACTTCCTGCGCTCAGTGGAAGGCAAGAAAAACTGCTATTGCATGATCGGCTTCAACATCGAAAACACGCTCAGCGAGAACGGTGGCGTTAGCCGCGGTCTCTGCGAAGTTGATGCCAACGGCAATCTTACAGGCGTGACTGAATGCCACGGCATTGAGCGCAAAGAGGGCAAACTCATTCAGGTTGTAGAAGGTGAAGAAATTCCCTTCCCCGAAGATGCCAATGTATCAATGAACATGTGGGGTTTCACTCCCGACTATTTCGACTATTCTGAAAAAGCTTTCGTGAAATTCCTCAACGAAAATCAGAACGAGCTTAAAGCTGAATTCTACATCCCGACAGTTGTCAACGATCTCATCAACGACGGCACAATCGAGCTTAAAGTTCTCGGCACACCCTCGAAATGGTTTGGCGTGACATATGCAGCCGACCGTCCCGCAACTGTAGCACAGTTCGCAAAACTCGTAGAAGACGGCACTTACCCTACTCCTTTATTTAAATAATCGGTTTAAACCGATTATTTAAATAAAGGTGATTGTCAAACCCTATATAGCCCCATTCAGCCCTATATAGCCCCATTACATAAAAGAAATGAAAGACAAAATATTAGTTACCGGAGGAACCGGCTACATTGGAAGCCACACAGTGGTGGAGCTTCAGAACGCCGGCTATGATGTTGTCATCATCGACAACCTCTCCAACTCAAATGTAAAAGTGCTCGACGGAATCGAGGCAATCACAGGCATTCGCCCGGTCTTCGTTGAAGGCGACTGCACAAATATTGATGTTCTCCGCAAGCTCTTTGAAGCCAATCCCGGCATCAAGGGTATAATCAACTTCGCCGCATCCAAGGCGGTTGGAGAATCTGTTCAGAAACCGTTGCTCTATTACCGCAACAACCTCAACACACTCATCAACCTTCTTGACCTCATGCCTGAATTTGGAGTGAAGGGAATCGTATTCTCATCCTCATGCACTGTATACGGTGAGCCAGACATGAACCCAATCGATGAGACAGCTCCCATCAAGCCTGCCACATCTCCCTACGGCAACACAAAGCAAATCAGTGAAGAGATCATCGAGGATTACATCAAGAGCGGTGCTCCCATCAAGAGCATCCTTCTCCGTTACTTCAACCCGATCGGTGCTCATCCATCGGCTGAGATCGGCGAGCTCCCCTTGGGTGTTCCCCAGAACCTCGTGCCTTACCTCACTCAGGCTGCTGCCGGAATCCGCAAGGAGCTGACAGTATTCGGCAATGACTACAACACTCCCGACGGTTCCTGCATCCGCGACTATATCGATGTCGTTGACCTTGCAAAAGCTCACGTGATCGCCATCAAGCGCATTCTCGACAAAGAAGACACCGATGCTGTTGAGATCTTCAACCTCGGAACCGGTCGCGGACTTTCAGTGCTCGAACTTATAGACTCCTTCGAGCGTGCAACAGGTGTTAAAGTTCCCCACAAGATCGGAGAACGTCGCGCCGGAGATATCGAGAAGATCTGGGCTGATCCCAAGAAAGCGAATGAAGTGCTCGGATGGACCGCAGGTGTGCCCATCGACGAGACAATGAAGAATGCCTGGGCTTGGCAGTGCAAAGTCACTCAGAAGTAATTCTCTCCCCCGCCATTGAAGAGGAGATAGAGTTATTTCCCCTCCTGCCCTTAAAAAGAGGTAGAATTGTTATCACGTCTGCCCTTGAAGAGGGCATATAGTTATAACCCCATGCTTTCCAACCGGGGATCCGGTTGGAAAGCATGGGGTTCCTTGTTGTATCTAAAGCGGCCTCGAAGAGGTCGAATAATATTTAACATTATTTCCACATATCAATAATTTTTGTTAAATTTGCGCTAAAATTGGTAAATTGTTCGCATTTTCACAATTTTCTTTTCAAAATATAGATATTTTTTGACATTATGAAATCCCGTTTAATCAGTTTCGGATCCCTTGCCGGGCTTGCCGTTATTCTGACGGGGTGTGTCGACAATGATTACGATCTTTCGAATATTGACACAACCTCGGAAATTAAAGTAAACAACCTGACTTTGCCGGTCAAAATGGACGCTATCACCCTCAATGATATCTTTGATATTGAGGAAGGCAGCAAAATACAAACCGTTACCGTCAATGGACAAGAGTTTTATGCCGTAACACAGCATGGTGACATCAGCTCCCAATCCATCGACATCCCTGCATTCACAACTTTCTCCCCTACAATCGCAGAGACGAACGCCACTTTCGAGCTTCAGCTTCCGGATATCAATACTCGTGCAGATCTCCCCTCTTTGGAATATCGGTATAATCTGAAAGGTTTTGATCCTCAGCCTGTCAGCATAAAGGCTGAGGACATAGATGAAGCCGTAAAGGACATCCTTATGCTTGAATCAAAACCTATGACTTTCAAGGTGACATTCCATGAAACAGAGCTTCCTTCTTTCATTGATCTCTATTTCGAAAAACTTGAGCTTGAGATCCTGAAGGGTTTGCAATTCACATCGCTCCCCTCCAACTATTCATATAATCCTACTTCTGGGGTCTTGACACTTACCGATATTGCGTGTCCCGACAAAACCGCGACAATCGCCCTTACCGCCACAGGTATCGATTTCACCAAGAATGATACCAAAGTGCAGAACGGCAAGTTCGATTTCACCGGCGAGGTGCGCCTGATTTCAGGAATATTGAAAACCGTGATCAACCTCTCTCAGGTTGAAACCTTCACACCTTCCGCACAAGTCAATTTCAATGTCAAAACCGTTGTGGATCCTTTCGAGGCTACTCATTTCACAGGTAATGTGGAATATCATCTTACTGGAAACGGACTTGATATCGCACCTGTTACCCTCAACGATATCCCTGATTTCCTCAATCAGCCGGGAACTGACCTCAAACTTGCCAATCCGCAGATATACCTGAACCTCAACAATCCCGTAGCCAACTATAATCTGTATTATCAGACAGGACTCGAGCTCGTTTCAGTGCGAGGAGAGAACAAGACTCCATATTCTCCCGACAACGGGAAGCTTATAGCAACAGAAGTTTACAACCCTGGCCCTTATAATTTCGTGCTCTCACCGAAGGAGCCAACAAGCCCTCTTGAGGATTATGCCTCTCGTCTCCAGCATATCCCATTCACCGGCTTGTCAGACGTGCTCAGTGGTGACGGGTTACCGGAACAAATCGAAATCAACCTCCTGAATCCGGGACTCCCATTCCAGAAAGTGGTCCGTTTCGAACTTGGCAATCCTATCGACGGAATCTCAGGCTCATATGATTTCATCGCACCAATCGCTCTTAAAAACGGTTCTACAATCGTTTACAGCGACTCCAAAGATGGATGGAACGATGAAGATATCGACAAGATAAAGATCACAACTCTTGAAATCGAGGCTGATGTCACCAGCACCATTCCTCTTGAAGCTTCGCTTGTGGCATATCCTCTGGCAGTAGGCGGCAACCGCATTCCTGGAGTGAAAGCTACCGGATCAATCCCGGCAAACGCCAAGAGGGAACATATTATCTTCAAGATGGAAGGAACCATAGAACATCTCGACGGCATTACGTTTGAGGCAACAGTTCATCCCGGTTCTGAGAATGCACTCGCACCGACACAGACAATTCGTCTTGAGAACCTTCGCGCCCGCGTTTCAGGTGCCTATACAACTGAATTCTAACACCTTCAACCATCCAAATTCGACAAACAAATGAAATCTTTAAAGAAATTCCTTATCATAGCTTCGGTGGTTGCAGGTTGCTTCACTGCCGATGCGCAACATACCTATTCAGGCTATTTCCTCGACAACTATACCTACCGCTATGAGATGAACCCCGCTTTCGGCAACTGCCGTGGTTTTGTTTCAATGCCTGCTATTGGCAACTTCAACACAGCAATCCGTGGAAATCTTCACCTCTCCGATATCTTCTACAAATCTCCCGATGGCGGCAAGACCATGCTCTTCACCAATCCGAGCATATCTGCGGCGGAAGCAATGAGCAAATTCGGAAATCGCAACAAAATCGGAACCAACAATAAAATCAATATCCTTTCCGTCGGTTTCAAGGCATTCAAAGGTTTCAACACAATAACCATCTCTGCCTCCGCCAACCTTGAGGCATCCCTGCCTAAAGCTTTCTTCTCCCTTGCCAAAGAGGGAATCACCAATACGACCTACGATATCAAGGATATGTTCGCGAATGCCAACGCCTATGCCACAATCGCCTTGAATCACTCCCACGATATCAAGCAAGTGCCGGGACTGAGAATCGGAGCATCTCTTAAATTCCTCGTGGGCGTAGGCAACATTGACGTGCGTTTCAATGAAGCGGACCTTACCCTCGGAGAGAACGCCTGGACCGCACGCACAAATGCCGACATATATGCTTCAGTAACCGGAATGCGCTTTGAAATGGACACGTACACTCCGGAAGGTCCGAATGGTGGTCGTCCACGCGAGTATGTGTCCGGAGCCAACCTTGACGATGGTTTCGGCATCAACGGTTTCGGTCTCGGATTCGACCTCGGTGCAGAATATAAATGGAGAGACTTCCGATTCTCAGCTGCCGTTCTTGACCTCGGATTCATGAACTGGGGAAAGACACAGTGGGCATCGACCGATGGCACTCAAACTTTCACCACCGACGCCTATACATTCAGCAGCAATGGCGATGCTGACAACTCTTTCGACAATGAGCTCGACAACATGAAAGATGATCTCTCAAAGCTTTATCAGCTCAAGGATATGGGTGAACTGAATTCTCGTACACGCGCATTGGCTGCTACGCTGAATTTTGGTGTAGACTATGAACTTCCCGTTTACCGTAATCTACATTTCGGTTTACTCAACTCCACTCGCATCAACGGTCCCTACACCTGGACGCAGTTCCGTCTCTCCGCAAACGTTGCCCCTGTAAAAGTATTCTCCGCTGATGTAAACGTTGCAGCCGGAACATATGGTGTTGGATTTGGATGGATGCTCAACCTCCACGCTCCTGGCATCAACCTCTTCCTTGGCATGGACCACACCCTGGGAACACTCAGCAAGCAGTTCATTCCCCTCAACTCCAACGCTTCATTCAACTTCGGTCTCAACTTCCCTTTCTGATTCCGGCTTGAACAAAGCAATGGTATAATAGATTAGCTGGCGAAGCCGGTTGAGTGAAAGCACCTTGGTGCTCCGTATGCCGTAAAATAAAAAAGGAATGCTCAATTGAGCATTCCTTTTTTATTATATTATCGCTTCTCAAGCTTCGCTTTAGAAGCGTCTTCCTCCCTGCTGTTTCATCTGGCGCATCATCTTCATCGGATTCTTTATAGATGTTGCCATTTTCATCATCTTGCGAGTGTCTTCAAACTGTTTCAGAAGTTTGTTCACATCCTGCAATGATGTGCCTGAACCCTTGGCTATGCGCTGACGGCGCGTGCCCTTGATCACATCAGGATTCTGACGTTCATAGGGCGTCATGGAATGTATGATGGCTTCAATTCCCTTGAACGCGTTGTTATCTATATCGACATCCTTGATGGCTTTTCCCACACCGGGGATCATCGCGGCAAGATCCTTGATGTTACCCATCTTCTTGATATTTTCTATCTGTTTGAGGAAGTCGTCGAAATCAAATTTGTTTTTCTTGATCTTCTCCTGAATGCGTTCAGCCTCTTTCTGGTCGTAGATCTCCTGTGCGCGCTTGGCAAGCTCAACGATATCCCCCATGCCGAGAATACGGTTTGCCATACCCTCAGGATTGAATTCCTGGATATCTTCGAGCTTCTCGCCAACACCGACATACTTGATCGGCTTGTCTACAACCGCACGTATGGAAAGGGCAGCACCTCCGCGGGTGTCACCATCGAGTTTGGTAAGAACCACACCTTCGAAATCAAGACGATCGTTGAAGGTCTTGGCAGTGTTGACGGCATCCTGACCGGTCATCGCATCAACCACGAAGAGTGTTTCCTGCGGATTGATAGCTTTCTTGATACGTTCGATCTCATCCATCATCTCCTCATCGACAGCCAGACGACCGGCAGTATCGACAATCACGAGATCAAGATGATTGGCTTTGGCATGAGCAATGGCATTAAGCGCGATCTGCACCGGATCCTTGCTGTCTTCCTCTGTATAAACAGGAACATCGATACTCTCAGCAAGCACGCGCAACTGTTCGCGGGCTGCGGGGCGATATACATCGGCTCCAACGAGCAACGGACGCTTCCCTTTCGTTGATTTCAACTTGCGGGCAAGCTTTCCGGTGAACGTGGTCTTACCGGCACCCTGCAAACCTGCCATCAATATCACGGAAGGATTAGCATCGAGACGAAGAGGTGCTTCCTCTCCACCCATCATTTCAGTCAGCTCGTCATGCACGATCTTGACCATAAGCTCTTTCGGCTTCAGAGCATTGATCACATTCTGACCCAATGCTTTTTTCTTAACCGTGTCGGTGAAAGTCTTTGCCACCTTATAGTTGACATCGGCATCCAGCAACGCGCGCCTTACATCCTTCAAGGTCTCGGCAACATTGATCTCGGTGATCTTGCCCTCTCCCTTCAATATCTTGAACGAACGCTCAAGGCGTTCCGATAGATTCTCAAACACTTCTTGTTAATGTTTATTTAAATTAGGAATTAGGAATGAGGAATTAGGAGTTAAATCCTTCGCCTCAAATAATTCCCAATTTCTAATTCTTAATGTTTATAATTCCTAATTCCTCACTCCTAATTCCTAATTCCTAATTCCTCTAAAGTCTATTAGTACTCGTATCCGGGAAAATAACCTTCGGCTTCCACTCTTTCGCCTCTTCAGGGGTCATCTGAGCGTAGGTCATGATTATGACTATGTCTCCGGGCTGAGCCTTACGGGCAGCGGCTCCGTTGAGACAAATCACGCCACTATCGGCTTCCCCTTCGATTACATAAGTGTCAAATCGTTCGCCATTATTATTGTTCACTATCCAAACCCTCTGCCCCGGCAGAATCTCGGCAGCTTCGAGAAGCCGCTTGTCGATCGTGATACTTCCTATATAGTTGAGATTCGCCTCAGTCACTGTGACGCGGTGAATCTTCGATTTCATCATTTCTATCAACATTTCCGTTTAATGTTAAATTTTTAATGTGAAATGTTTAATGCCTTTGTTTAATGTGTAATTTTAAATGCGGAATGTAGAATGGGATATCGCGTCAGATCATTAAACATTACACATTCAACATTAAACATTACTTTCGGTAGGCAATATTATCTATGAGTCGGACATCGCCGCAATATACCGTTATGCAGCCAACGATCCAGGGACTCTCCTCCCACTCTTCTACAGGAAGAAGCGTGCGTGCGTCTACAATCTCAAAATATTCAACTTTCATGTGCGGCACGGCGTCAATCCGCTCTACGACCGTATCATGAGTGGCTCGCACACTATGCTCTTTCGAATATTCTACGCTATATTCCAGTGCTTTGTGAATCTCCGGGGCAACCTCCCGCTGCTCGGGAGTAAGAAGAGCATTGCGGCTTGAGAGAGCCAGACCGTCATCAGCCCGCTTGATAGGACACGGCACAATATCCACATCAATACCTTCCGTCTTTATCATATTGCGGATCACGGCAATCTGCTGGAAATCTTTCTCTCCAAAATATGCGCGCGTCGGACGGCACAGACGGAAGAGAAGACTCACCACCTGAGCAACGCCCTGGAAATGTCCCGGACGGAACTTTCCTTCCATCACTTCGGCTGCGGTGCCAAGTTCAAACTCATGACGCGGTTGCGCCTCTGGTCCGCCGGGATACATTTCCTCTACCGAGGGAGCAAACACCGCCGTGACTCCTGCCTCCGCCAGCAATTTGAAATCGTCTTCCTCCTTGCGGGGATAAGTGGCAAGGTCGGTGGGATTATTGAATTGAGTCGGATTTACAAACACACTTGCGATCACACACGGGTTCTCCTTCACGGCTCGCTCCACGAGCGATAGATGACCGGCATGCAATGCACCCATCGTGGGCACGAGTCCGATCGCGTTCCCGTGTTCCTTCTGCAGCTCCACAAAATCAAGGAGCTCAGCAACCTTTCTGATTATTATCATTTTTTCGATTGGTTATTTTCAGCCTGCAAATTTACGAAATTCTTGCTAAATTCTAAATTTTTTACGCTATTATCGCCAAATATCGTCATTTTCACATATTTTAAGACGCTCAAAAAGGGCGTATCGGCACAAAATGACCTAAATCTCGTTTTTTTTTATTAACTTTGCATCCGCTTGGTACGCACTGTTGCAAACATGCGCTTCCGGCTCGCAAACAGAACAGTATGGCAAAACAAAGAATCCTTTATGTCTCTCCCGAAATCGCTCCTTATCTCCCGGCTTCCGAGATAGCGACCTTAGGTCGCGACCTCCCTGTTGCCATGCATGGCAAAAAATACGAAGTGAGAACATTCATGCCTAATTTCGGCAATGTTAACGAACGTCGCAATCAGCTCCATGAAGTGATACGGCTAAGCGGCATAAATATCCCTATAAGAGATGCCGATCATCCTCTGATTATAAAGGTGGCATCAATGCAGCCCTCCCGCATCCAGGTCTATTTCATAGACAATGACGACTATTTCCAGAAACTTGATGATGATGTCGACAGCATCGGAACAAACCGACCCGATAATGACGAGAGAGTGATATTCTTCTCTCGCGGCACAGCTGATACCGCCCGCAAGCTCCGCTGGGAGCCGGACATTCTGCATGTCTCCGGATGGATCGCAGCACTCGTACCGCTCTACGCAAAGAAAGTTTTCTCCGATGGAGTTTCTTTCAAAGGCACAAGGGTGGTATATTCTCTGCTTGATGAAAAACCGGCGGAGACTATCGACCCCGATTTCCTCGACAAACTGAGTGAAGACGGCATCAAGCCTGAAGATCTCGAGCTCTTCAAGGATATGCCTGCAAATACCAATCTCCTCCACAAAGTTGGCATCGCCAACTCCGATGCAGTGATTTTCAACAACCGCACTCCTGATCCTGAACTCGTGGAATTCGTTGAGAAGCTCGGACTTCCCTTGCTTTTCCTTAATCCCGAAGAGGATAATACTGATAAATACCACGAATTCTATCAATCGCTTTTAGCCAATGAAGATTAAATCCATATATGCGGCTGCGGCTGCTCTCTTTTCTCTCGCTGCTTTCTCTTCTTGCGAGGATTCCACAAGCCCCATCGGTGGCTCTCTCGTAAATGGCGAGGTAACTATCGTTGTTGACACTCTGGAGATGAAGCTTGACGCATCATCTATCCTGGAGCCAAACTTCGACTCCCGCACCCAGACTAAGCTCTTGGGGCGCATCAACGTGCCTGAATACGGTTCTCTCGATTGTTCTTTCGTGAGTCAGCTGATGTGCGCCACAAAGATGAACATACCTGATTCAATCACCGTCAATGATGTCGACTCCATGCGGATGGTTCTGACAGTGCCTCGCGGATCGCTTACCGGCGATTCCCTTGCTCCGCAGCAGCTCAAAGTGTATCAGCTCACAAAGCAACTGCCCTCGGATATCAACAGCACATTCGATCCCAAAGGGTATTATAATCCTTCAGACCCTCTCGGGGTGAAGAGCTATACCCTCTCCGCCCTTTCGATGAACGATTCTCTCTTCAAGCTACAAGGGAGTATCCGCATCCCTATTATGTTGCCGCGCAAGCTTGCTCAGGATATTTTCACAGCTTACAAAAACAATCCGGAGACCTTCCAATGGCCGCAGACCTTTGCACAATATTTCCCAGGAGTATATGTAGAGCAGAATTTCGGTAATGGATGCATCGGAGTGATATCTGCAATGAAATTCTACACCTATTGGCATTACATGAAGCAGGTATATCAGAAGAAGGATGATGATTCAGGTGAATATCATTATGTGCCGACACTTGCCCGCGATTCGGTATGCCTTTTCTCTTCGCAGCCTGAAGTATTGTCAGCAAACAAGATAACATATAACGTATCGGATTATCTTAAGAACCTTGCCAACAAAGGCAAGTCTATAATAACTACACCGGGCGGATATTACGTAAACGTGAAATTCCCGGCTCAGGAAATTATCGACAAGTATGACCGCGACCTATACAGCGTGGCAGTCGTTTCCAAACTTTCTTTCGAAATACCGGCTGAGGCAGTGGAGAATGACTACGGTCTGGAGGCAGCTCCGCATCTCCTCATGGTTAAGGCATCAGAGCGAGAGTCGTTCTTCCGCGAGAACAAGATTCCCGACGGAAAGACATCTTTCTATGCCGCATATAACTCAGAAAAGAAATGTTACACATTCGCTGGAATGCGTGAATACATCCTCGACCTCATCAACAGTGGCAAACCGGTTGATCCGGCTGATATGGACTTCTCTCTCGTACCGGTAGTGGTATCAACAGAGGAGGTGCCCAACTATTCCTCATCAACCACTTACGTAACCCGCTGCGCGCCATACATCGGTCGTCCGACTGTCACCCAACTCGACACAGACAAAGCCATCATCTGCTTCTCCTACTCCCGCCAGACGATGGAATAGTTTTAATTAATAATTAATAGTTAATGGTTAATGGTTATAAGCCATTAGCCATTTTGCAATTATTAATTATCAACACTCAATTATTAATTATTAACCATTAATTATTAACCCCTTGAGCCTTCTCCTATTCAGTCTTCTTTCATTCATCACCGGCGCGGTTGCTACCGGTGAGCCGCAACGTGCAGAGCTCCTGTTCGTCGGTGATGCCATGCAGCATCAGGCACAACTCGACCGTGCGAAAGAGATAGGAGGAAACAGCTACGATTATTCCGGTTGCTTCACATATATTGCTCCGGAGGTGACATCTGCTGATTATGCTGTCTGCAATCTGGAAGTTCCACTTGGCGGAGGTCCATCATACACAGGATACCCATGCTTCTCGGCTCCGGACTCATACGCCCAAGCCCTCAAGGATGCAGGTTTCGATCTCTTCCTCACAGCCAACAATCACTGCCTTGACCGGCGTGATCGCGCGGCAAGACGCACCCTCACCGCCCTTGACTCGCTCGGAGTAGACCATATCGGCACATTCCACGATGCTGCAGAGCGCGAAAAGCTCGTGCCTTTCATAAAGAATATCAACGGATTCAAAATTGGATTCCTTAATTATACCTACGGCACCAACGGTATTGAGCCAAACGATGGCGTAGAAGTGGCGCTGATTGAACGCGACCGAATGGCGCATGAGATCCGTAAAACCCGCGAAGCCGGGGCGGAGATAGTGGTGGTCACGATACATTGGGGCGTAGAATACGTACTGCTGCAAAATAAAAACCAGGAGAACATCGCCAATTTCCTTGTGGATCAAGGCGTGGATCTGATAATCGGCGGTCATCCCCACGTGATCCAGCCGATGAAGGTGGTGCGCAATGAGAAAGAGGGGAAAGATGTATTGCTCGTATATTCTCTCGGCAATTTCATATCCAATATGAAAACCGCCGATACACGTGGAGGAGCACTCGTACGAGCCATCATCGAACGCGATGCCGATGGGAAAGCATACTTCAAGGAAGCCAACTACAACACCCTCTTCGCAGCGAAACCTGCGGGCGGCAAAACCAACTTCACAGTGATTCCCTCCTGGATGCCTGAGAAGATACCCGCCGCCCAGCGTGCCCACTGGCAGCTCTTCGACCGCGGAGCCAGGCGCATCTTCGATACCCACAACGTCAATGTTCCTCCAAAGCATAAATAGGTTCAGTTTAGCGAGCACCGCTCGCGGCTAAAATATATTATACCCTAAAATGATTCAGACAAACAATCTCTGCATGCAGTTTGGGAAACGCGTGCTCTTTCAAGATGTAAACCTCACTTTCAACCGTGGCAACTGCTACGGCATAATCGGCGCAAACGGTGCCGGCAAATCCACTCTTATGAAAATCCTTTCGGGAGAGCTCTCACCCACTCACGGATCCGTGACGTTCGGACCTGGTGAGCGCCTCTCCGTGCTGGAGCAGGATCACTTCGCTTTCGATGAATGCACCGTCATCGAGACCGTGCTTCGCGGTCACACCGTGCTCTGGGATATCATGCAGCAGAAAGATGCCATATACGCAAAGCCAGATTTCTCCGATGAAGACGGAATCAAGGCTGCTGAGCTCGAAGAAAAATTCGCCGAACTCGAAGGCTGGAATGCCGAAAGCGATGCGGCTACGCTCCTTTCCGGTCTGGGCATTAAGGAAGATCGCCATTATATGCTTATGAAGGACATGAGTGCCAACGAGAAAGTGCGCGTGCTCCTCGCCAAAGCTCTTTTCGGTAATCCCGATAACCTCCTCCTCGATGAGCCCACCAACGACCTCGACCTCGAAACTGTCTCCTGGCTTGAAAACTACCTCGCCAACTTCGAGAATACCGTCCTCGTGGTGAGCCATGACCGCCACTTCCTCAATGCTGTCTCAACTCATACCCTCGATATCGATTACAACAAGATATCCCTCTTTGCCGGAAACTACGATTTCTGGTATCAGTCTTCACAGCTCGCTTTGCGTCAGCAGCAGGCTGCCAACAAAAAAGCTGAGGAGAAGCGCAAAGAGCTTCTCGAATTTATCCAGCGTTTCAGCGCCAATGTGGCAAAGAGCAAACAGACCACAAGCCGCAAGAAGATGCTTGAGAAGCTCAATGTTGAGGAGATTCAGCCCTCTTCACGCCGCTATCCGGGCATCATCTTTACGCCTAACCGCGAAGTGGGCAACAAGATTCTGGAAGTCAAAGGACTCAAGGCATCGATTGAGGGCGAATTGCTATTTGATGATGTCAACTTCCAGATAGAGAAAGGCGATAAGGTAGCATTCCTGAGCCGTGACCCACGTGCCATGACAGCCCTCTTCGAGATAATAATGGGTAACCGCAAGGCAGATGCCGGAGACTTCGAATGGGGACAGACCATCACCAACGCCTACCTTCCCCTTGATAATAGTGCATTCTTCGAATCAGACCTCAATCTCGTAGACTGGCTGTGCCAATACAGCTCAGACTCATCCGAGATCTATCTTAAAGGTTTCCTCGGTAAGATGCTTTTCAGTGGAGAAGAGGTATTAAAAAAGGCAAGCGTCCTCTCCGGAGGTGAGAAAATACGCTGCATGATCGCACGCATGATGCTTACCGATGCCAACACCCTCGTGCTCGACTCCCCAACCAACCACCTCGACCTCGAATCGATCCAGGCATTCAACAACACTCTCCAGAATTTCAAAGGTGTGATCCTGATGTCGAGCCACGACCACGAATTCATCCAGACCGTCTGCAACCGCATCATCGAGCTCACCCCCAACGGCATCATCGACAAGATGATGGACTATGACGACTATATCATCGACGAGAAAGTAGCCGCCGCCCGCGAGCGCCTCTACTCTAAATGAATTAGGAATTAGAAATGAGGAATGAGGAATTAGGCTTTAGGCTTTAGGAATTCCATCCATGGAAAGCGATCTTATACGCAGGCTGAAGCAGAACGACCAGCAAGCTCTCGACTCCATATACAATATGTATGGCCGCCAGCTTGTGGTCTACTGCCATGCCTACGTAAAGAGTCCGCAGGATATTGAAGAACTCGTACAAGACGTATTCCTTGCGTTATGGAACAGCCGTGGAAAAATCCGCAATACCGAAACCTTGCGACCCTTGTTGTTCAAGTCAATGCGCAACAGGATAATAAATTTTTATCGTTCTCGGTTCAATACGCCACTCTTCGAAGATTACATAAATATCAACGAGGAGTCTGTTTCCGACGAATCTACTCCAAGGATAGAATACAGGGAGTTTGAGCAGGCGGTCATAAACCATATCGCCTCTCTCCCCAAGACACAGCGTGAAACCATCATACTCTCAAGAATTGAAGGGAAAACAAATGAGGAAATTGCTGAAATACTTCATATAAATGTCCAGTCTGTCAAAAATGCCCTTCATATTGGTTTGAAAAAGCTTAAGGAGATTCTTGACAAGACAAACGGAATCTCTCTTATCTCTATATATGCTTTGTTCGATACATTCTCCGATATAATCTAATCACTAAGGAATTTTACTCAATGAATAATCCTATAGACAAGCTAAAGAACGGCAACCTGTCAGCGGAAGAATTCGAAGTGTTAAAGAAACTATTCAATTCTTCTTCCGATGAAGAACTTGCTGCCTTATTTCCGGAAACTCAATCAGATAATGGCGATATTGACGTTGACGGCATGCTTCAACATATCAAAACTGGTATTGATATGGAAATCAAGACACAACGGCAAGGAGAAAGAATCAAGCGGTTCAAAATAATTGCCATTGCAGCAACTATATTATCAGTTGTCCTGATGACAGGCATAGCATATATATGGATCGGGAACAAGACAGATGCTCAAGACTCTATCGCATTATATTCAGATAAAAACGGCTCAATAACTGCCGATCTTTCCGACGGGACACGCGTAATAATGAAAACCGGCTCTGAAATTATCCTTTCAGATAATTTTTCACCTCGACATCGAAAGGTTTCCTTTCGTGGAGAAGCATATTTCAACGTGGCAAAAGACGGGAAACATCCTTTTACCATACGGACATGCAATATGGAAGTGAATGTCCGAGGCACAAGTTTCAACCTTTTCGCTGACGACAATGCAAAATATTCAGAACTGTCGCTTGACAAAGGCGTTGTAATATTAACCTCGACAAAGACTTCGGAAACAATCACTTTGAGTGCCGGAGAATGTGCTTTGCTTAATAACACAACAGGCGAAATATCCATCAGTCATCCGGGCAGAGATTCTTCAAACTGGCAAAATAATGAACTATATTTCGATCATGCAGACGCGCGTTATGTCGTAGATCGCATAAACAAAACCTATGACGCAAATCTCGACACCCTTATGGTGAACTCTATGACAGAAAAATTCACTGGTGTTCTCCCTGCAGACAATCTTGAGGAAGCCATGTGCATATTAGAAAATCTTTATAATATAAAAATCAGGCGTTAGGGCTTAAAAGCTATAAATAAGTTATTTAAAGGCGGTGTGTCAAATTCATGAATTTGACACACCGCAATTTTTTTGATTTTTGGAGTACTCTACGCAAAAAACCGTGTCCTTATGTGTAAAGAATAATTTTTAACCTAAACTATTTCATGAAACTTCAATGGAAATATAAGAACCTGTTGCTTGGAATCCTTGCCACTTTTCTATCTGCGAATGCGTTTGCCAACGATCGCATTGTGGCAAGTATCGAAGTTAAGGACGTGCCTATTGAGCATGTCTTAAAAGAGATTGAACGTCAAACTCCGTGCCGCTTTTCATACACTGGAGACATTCTGAAAGGTTTGCCTATGGTGTCAATGTCAATCAAATCGAAACCTATCGGTGATATTCTTGATAAATTACTAAAGAATACCGGATTAACCTACAAATCTATTTCACCGAAGTCAATAATTATAATGGCGAAGAAAGGGGTAACATCTGGGAAAAAAGATGCATTGCCCGAAAAGAAATCTGTGAAAAGAATTTCAGGACAAATTCTTGATAAAAACAAAGAACCGGTAATCGGAGCTTCAGTAATGGTGAAAGGCACGCGTATCGGAGCCTCTACCGATATCGACGGTAATTATAATCTTTCGGATGTTCCGGTCGGCACCACCGTAACTGTAACCTATGTAGGTATGAACCCTACATCTTTCAAGGTTGGTAAAAGTGACAGATACGACATCACTATGGAGGAAAACAGCGAATTGCTGAATGAGATAGTTGTCGTGGGTTACGGAACACAGAAAAAGGTGAATCTTACCGGTGCGGTATCATCCATATCTCAGGATGCCATAAAAGACCGCCCAATAGATAACCTTGGCAGAGCGCTGCAAGGTCTTGTGCCCAACCTCAACGTATCAATATCTTCGGGACAACCCGGAGCCGGCGCATCGCTCAACATCCGCGGCACAACCTCGCCTAACGGAGGAAGTCCACTTGTGCTCGTTGATGGCATAGAGTCTTCTCTCGATCGCATCAACTCAAACGATGTGGAATCAATATCCGTGCTGAAAGACGCATCTTCCGCAGCAATTTACGGAGCACGCGGTGCTTTCGGGGTCATACTCGTGACAACAAAGAACGGTAAGACAGAGCAAAAGCCGCAGATAAGCTATAGCGGCAGTTTCTCCGTGTCGAAACCCACGACTTCCACCGATTTCGAAACCAGAGGATATTATTCGGCAAAAATCGCTGACTTCTTCATGCTCTCCTCCCAGAACACCCCCTACACCTCATACACGGAAAACGATTATCAGGCACTCTGGGAACGCCGCGACGACAAAAAGGAGAATCCGGAACGTCCCTGGGTACTTACCCGAGAGAGAAACGGCAGGCTCGAATATCTCTACCTCGCCAATTTTGACTGGTACAACTATCTTTACGACGATTCGCGCCCCACATGGGATCACAACCTCAATATCCGCGGGGGATTCAAATCATTCACCTACATGGTGTCAGGGAGATACAACCAACAGAAAGGAATCAACCGAATATCTCCGGATAAATTCAGATCCTACAATTTCCGCGTAAAGCTTCAGGTAGATATTACACCGAAACTCAAGATCTCCAACAATACGAAATTCTTCAGTTCCGAATATACATATTCCGGTTTCGAAAGTGAAGCAGACAACTTCCGCAAACCCACTCTCCACGCGCTGTCATCTATGGTGCCTGTTAACCCCGACGGCACCGCAGTGTCGCACACATCAGTCACCAACTCCGCTGCACACTATCTTATGGATGGTTACAACGCCATGATGCAGAAAGGGAAAAGCGGCGGCCACAAGAAAGTGAGGGAATTCTCTACCCTGTTCGAAGCGCAGTATAAATTCACCCCGGAATTCGATATCAAGGCGGATTTCAGCTACACCTACGGCAACCTGCGCAACGACTACCGCAGCGTGAATGTTGAATATTCCCAATATCCCGGACAAACACAGACAGAACCTGAGGGACGCTTCCCCAACTCTCTGAAGGAAACAGTATGGGACCAGAATTATTACGTGGCTGACATCTACGCCTCATACAAGAATATATGGAAGGACGTGCATGACTTCTCCGCTATAGTCGGTTACAATTACGAAGCAAAATATTATCGAGACCTTGGAGCGAAGAACACTGACCTTCTATCTGAAGATCTATCCGATTTCAATCTCGCCACAGGCAAAAACAATTTCTCTATCAACGGAGGATGCAACGAATATGCCATCATGGGACTCTTCTATCGAGTTGCTTACAATTACGACGGCAGATATCTGGTGGAGATGAACGGTCGGTACGATGGTTCATCCCGTTTTCCGAAAGGGAAACGGTTTGGCTTCTTCCCATCGTTCTCCGTTGGCTACCGCATCAGCGAAGAGAAATTCTTTGAACCATTGCGTTCCATAGTGAGCAATGCGAAAATCAGAGCGTCATACGGATCTTTAGGAAACCAACAAATCGGCTATTATGACTTTATTCAGACAATATCAACAGAGGGCAAGATGAACAACTATTCGTTCGACGGCACATCCTTAGGCAACCATGCCACGGTCTCGGATCCCGTTTCCGGCAACCAAACCTGGGAAAAAGTGATCACGAAGAATCTCGGTCTCGACCTCGGATTCCTCAACAACCGACTTTCGTTCACAGGCGAAGTGTATACCCGTGAGGTCAAGGGAATCCTCGGACGTGGCAAATCGCTGCCTTCCATATATGGTGCGGATGAACCTCAGGTCAACGCCAATGACCTCCGGACCCTCGGCTACGAACTGATGCTGAACTGGAACGATTCATTTATTCTCGGCAATTCCCCTTTCAACTATAGTATAGGGCTCTCATTCTCCGACTATACATCAAAATATACAAAATGCGACAATCCTTCGGGGTTGATCGGTGATCCATACGTAGGGCGCAAGGAGGGAGAGATATGGGGATATAAGGTCGACGGGCTCTTCCGCAACGATGAGGAAGCAGCTCGTTATGCCAAGGATGTAGACCTCAGCCTTGTGGCTCCGGGATGCTACAATGCCACCGGCGCATACGGAGCAGGAGTCAGAGGCGGAGACCTTAAATATCTTGACCTTGACGGCAACCACATCGTCAACAGCGGCAAAGGCACACTTGATGACCCCGGTGACCGCCGCATAATCGGGAACTCCACGCCGCGCTACCATTACGGCATCAACGTGACAGCCTCATGGAAAGGAATCGACCTGTCTGTGTTCGTGCAGGGAATAGGGAAACAGGACTGGTATCCGGGCAACGACAACATGCGTTTCTGGGGTCCATACGCCCGTCCTTACGGCACATTCGTGCCCCGCAACTTCATGAGTAATGTATGGAGCGAGTCAAATCCGGACGCTTATTTTCCCAGAGCAAGAGCGTATTCTTCACTCAACACCACCAACGGGACTGTATATTACGCAAACGACCGTTATTTACAGAACCTCGCCTATTGCCGTCTGAAAAACGTAACCATCGGCTATACTTTCCCTGAAAAGTGGATGAGGAAAATATATGTCAGCAATCTCAGGATATACGTTTCTGGAGAGAATCTGCTTACGGCGACAGCCCTTAAAAACAAATTCCTCGATCCCGAACAGGCATCGGCGGCATCCAACAAACTATCCAATGTATACCCATGGAGTAAAACATTCTCCGTAGGTGTCAACCTTACATTCTAAATCACGCAGAAATGAAACATTCATTATATTATCTGATTGCAGCATTCCTGCCGGTGATGTTCGCCGGCTGCGAATCCGAACTCGACAGATTCCCCAAAGACAGGCTCACACCCGATACCTTCTTCAAAACCGGTGCGGAATGTGAACTTTACACCAGCGATTTCTACACCCTGTTTCCCGACGGCTCGGACATCTACGGAGAGGGTGCGGACATCATATCAAAGACAAGTCTCAGCCAGGAGGTAATGGGAACGCGCACCGTACCCGCCACCTCCTCGACATGGACCTGGACGAAACTGCGCGACATAAATTTCTTCCTTGAGCACTCGCACAACTGCACTGACGAAGACCAACGCCTCAAATATGAAGGGATTGCAAGGTTTTTTCGAGCTTATTTCTATTTCGAAAAGGTGAAGAGATACGGTGATGTGCCATGGGTCGACAAAGCTCTCGATTCTTCAAGCGATGAGCTCTACATGGGACGCGCTCCAAGAAAGGAGATCATAAGACACATCTTCGAAGACCTCGATTTCGCGATAAAGAATATCGGAGCCTCGAAAGAACTCTACCGTGTGTCGAAATGGACTGCTCTCGCGCTCAAGAGCCGTGTCGCCCTATTCGAAGGGACATTCCGCAAATATCACGGCATCGACGGGTGGGAGGATATCCTGAAAATATGCGCCGAGGCATCGTCCGAGTTCATATCAAATTCCGGCTATTCAATCAGCAACAGCGGCTCCACCCCTTATCTCACGCTCTTTTCCAACCTCAAGGCGGACGGAACAGAATTCGTGCTGGCGAGGGCATACAACAGCGATATCGGGCTGCGTCACGACGCAAACGGGTATGTGACCTCCATGAGCATGGGACGTCCCGGACTTCTGAAGGATATAGCCGACATGTATCTGATGACCGACGGGACTCCATTCACCTCGCGCCCAGGATACGAGACAATGTCGCTGCCTGACCAAAGCAAGAACCGCGACAAACGTTTCGCGCAGACATTCCGCACTCCCGGGTACAAACGTATCGGAGAGTCAGCGCTGTCAGCTCCCAACCTGTCGGTTTGCGAGACCGGATATCAGCCGGTGAAATATCTCCAGGCAGCCAAATACGACTCTTACAACGCTTCAATGGTGGATCTTCCGATATTCCGTGCCGCCGAGGTTTACCTCAATTTCGCTGAGGCAAAAGCCGAACTTGGCACGCTAACACAGGCAGACATCGACCGAGCCATCAAGCCTTTGCGCGACCGTGCGGGAGTCGCGAACCTATCCCTCTCGAAAGCTAATACTTCTCCCGATCCCTACCTGAGCGATCCTCTCACCGGATATGTAAACGTAAAGGGCGACAACAAAGGGGTGATACTCGAAATCAGACGAGAGCGCACCGTGGAACTGATAATGGAAGGATTCCGATACTGGGACATAATGAGATGGCATGAGGGACAACGCTTCGAACGTCCGTTCATCGGTCTCTACTTCCCCGGCGAAGGGGAATATGACCTGAATGCCGATGGCAAACCGGACGTATGTATCTGGAGCGGTTCCAAGCCAGCAACATCTGCCACAAACTCTTACGAGCTTGAAAAGGAAATCTTCCTGACCGGGAAGACTTCAGGAAATATTATCCTGCATACCGACTACCCGCGAAAATGGACAGACCCTCGCGATTACCTTTATCCAGTCCCAACCGACGACCGTATCCTGACGCAGGGAGCAATCACTCAGAATCCCGGCTGGACCGACGGATTAAGTTTCTAACAGTTTTTTTATAAATAAATCAAATGAAAACCAGATATATGTTTATCGCCCATATCCTGCTGCTCTGCGGAGCACTCTGCACCGCAGGCTGCGAATCGCTTGAAGGCGACAACTCGGATTTTGATTTCGAGAGCAACACCAAGGCGGAAGACCCTTCGAGGCTTCCCGACACTTACCGTCTCGCCACTTACAACACCCACCGGTGCTCGCCGGCGAAGACCAACAACGCCAACTATGACAACACGGCGAAAGCCATATCGCTGATAGATGCAGATGTCATCGCCTTGCAAGAATTAGACCGCAACACACGCGTCTTCCCTGCCGACCAGATAGCCGAGCTCGCCACACGCACAGGGCTGCATCCAGTATTCTGCAAGACAATAAACTACAGCGGCGGCGAATACGGCATAGGAATGTTGTGTCGCGAAGCTCCCCTCAAAATTGACTCCGAAGAACTGCCGGGGGTTGAGACGCGACGTTTTCTCGTGGCGGAGTTCAAGAATTATATTTACATATGCACTCACCTCTGCGTTTCGAGCGAAGACAACCGCAGCTGGTCATTCGATATAATAAACGAATATGTCGACAAGAACTATGGAAAATCTGGCAAACCTGTGTTCATCGCCGGGGATATGAACACTACCGTGCTGCCTAACAATGCACTCACGCATTGGTCTGTGATCAGCGCGTCTACCCCCACATTCCCGAGCAAGAGCACTCGCATTGACTATATCCTCGCCTACAAGGGAAATTCTGCTCCATATTCCGTAGCACGCACATTCGTACCGGTATTCAGCGAGCTCAAACTCGCCGATGTCTCCGACCATCTTCCCGTAATCGTTGACCTGAAAAAGTAAACATCAATGAAAAGAATATATTCCGACATATCACGCCTCGCATCCTTGCTCCTTGTCTTCACTACCATAACAACGGCATGCAAGGATGAGGTGGAACTGCCCCGCGCATTCGTTACGCCGGACACAGAACGCATCGTTGCTCCAGCCATGGCTGCTACCTTCAACGTGGAGATCGATGCCAACTGCGAATGGATCGCAGAGATCGACAATGATGCCGCCTGGGTCTCAATCCCCGAGGAAAAACGGATAGGCAAAGGGACACTCGCCATCTCTGTAGAAAAAAACACAAGCGGAGCAAAGCGCACACTGGATATAAAAATCCACGACAGCAAGAACACGGTATTCTCCACTCTCTCACTTGAGCAGAATCCGCAGAGCGGTGACGGCTTCACTTCCATCTCCGATCTCCGCAGTATAATATCTTCCGGCAACATATCAGTGCCCGAAGGTCTTAAGATACGGGGCATAGTGGTTTCAAATCAACGAAACGGCAACATCAATGAGAACACCATTGCTATCGAAGACAACACCGAACCCGGTTCAGGTGTAGCTGTACGCACACAGTCGCGTGTCTTCGTCAGCCCCGGCGAGGAGATAGAAATCGATCTGTCGGGTGCTTCCTTCGATTCAAAGGAGGGTATGCTCACAGCGGTTCCCGCTTCTGACGACCGGATATCACGCACAGAAAGCTCATGCATCGACCCCATGCCGGTAGAGGTTTCGGTAAAAGATCTGGAGAACTCGGATTATGAATCGATGTATGTCAGCATAAAGAGTCAGGTTGCATATCAGGACATACGTAAAGAGACGATATCCGAAAACATTTCCATCCAGGATGCTGAAGGCTCGTTCTTGCCGCTCCTCGTTCTGCAAGGGTGTCAGTTCGCTGACATTCCGGTTCCGACAGGAGGCGGAACTGTATCGGGTCTTATCAGATATGTCGATGGTAAAGCTGCAATAATGCCATGCTCTTCTTCCGACATCTCTCTCTCCTCTTCGCGTTTCGACGGCGGAATAATGTTGCCCTATGTATTCTCCCTGATGACCGAAGGATCCAACGATCATGGTAGATATGTAGATTTCATAAAAGATGCTTCCGATGCCAACAAGACATATATGGAAGCCAAAGACGGAACAGGAGCGACATTGAATGTCAATCTAAATGCCAAGAGCAAAACATTCTACTATTGGAATGAGAATAGCGGACATCACAATCTCCAGCTTGCATCATGGCTCGACGGCAACAAGAACTACATACAACTGGCATTCCCTCTCGGACAGGAACTGAAGGATGGTTTCAGACTAAGTTTCGGACTTGCGAGTCAAAAGAACGCCCCCGCCAACTGGGAACTCCAATATTCCACCGATAATTCAAGCTGGATCACATCTCCGAATAAAATCAGTATCCCCAAGGGGGAAGTTTTCGGAGGAGGAAAAGGTTATTTCTATTTCACAATCGAGACTCCTCTCTCAATGCCGATAGAAAGCAAATCGACACTGTATGTCAGATTGCGACCCGCCGACAAAGTTTCGATATCGGGAGGCGCTCTCTCCGATGGCTACGGACGCATCGCGTTGCACAGCTGCGTTGTGCTCAGCGCGATCACCGCTGAGAAAACATCGAGTCCCGCCGGAGCGATATATTTCGAGCCATTTGATGGGTTGACCCAAGGCACCGACTATCGTCAGGGAGACCGTCTCGGAGGAATGCTCAACTATTGCGGTGAGGATATTCAAGGTTGGAATGCGGAAATTACCAAGGGTCTCACAGGCACCAATGTTCGCCAGCGTCCCGGATACGCACAGATCGGATTTGTTGAATCGCAGACAGTAAACCAAACTAAATACATCAACAATGTCGGAATCCTGACTACTCCGGCTCTCAATGTCTCGGGAAATATCAATCTTCGGTTCAAGGCAATGGCTTACAAAAACACGAGCGTATTCCAATCGGGTAACAATACGGCTGCCGACATCTCAGGCGATGTTACTTCTGCAATAGTTGAGATAGTCGGATCCGGAACCATCAATGGCAAAAAGAGTGCAGAAATAACGTCACTTGGTTATTCCTCTTTCAAGACATATAATTTCGAAATCAAGAATTCATCCTCCGATACAAAAATCCGATTTACATCAGATGGTTCAAAGGGTGGTTTCACAAGATGGTTTATTGATGAGATATGCATAAGCAAATAAAAAAATATTTCATGCTCAGATTTCTGTCAGCGGGTTGCGCACTTGCCGTCTGCCTAACGGCAAGTGGCACCCGAACCTGCGACATTGCTAAAGGATACGAATGGGCTGACAAAAAACTGACTGAGCTGACACTTGCTGAAAAGCTGAATTTCACTCGCGGATATTCCGAGTTTTATTTTTTTGGAGTTCCGGAGAAAGGCATACCATATGTGTATCTTTCCGATGCAACCCAAGGTGTGCATATACGACGCAATCTTAAAGACACTACGATAGTTCGTCAACTCGACAAATCAACAGCTTTCCCGTGCCCTGTAATGCTCGCGGCATCGTTCGACAACGATCTCGCCTTCTCCTACGGCAAAGCCGTGGGAGAAGAATGCAGAGCTGGCAATATCGGTGTGCTCCTCGGACCCGGTATAAACATCGCCAGGAACTCTCAATGCGGAAGGAATTACGAATATTTCGGTGAAGACCCATTCCTGACCGGAGAAATCGCTGCATCATACGTAAATGGCATCCAATCCACAGGTACGGCTGCATGCGTGAAGCATTTCCTCTGTAATGAAACCGAATTTTACCGGCGCCGCTCAAACTCTGTGGTAGACGAACGGGCATTGAGGGAGATATATCTTCCTCCCTTTAAGAAATGTATTGACAAAGGAGTCGCGTTCGTCATGACATCCTATAATCGTCTTAACGGAGAATGGACCGGACAAAGCAAACCGGCAATCGATTCGCTTCTGAGGAGTGAACTAGGGTTCCGAAATGCAGTTATGTCTGACTGGAGCTCGGTCTATGATATGAAGAAAGTTGTGAAAAGCGGCCAGAATGTTGTCATGCCCGGATCTTCTAAACTTAGCCGGCAACTATCAGACCTTTTGAAAAAAGGTGAGATTAGTGAAAATGATATCGACAACATGATTCGACCTTTGCTTGCTACCTGCTATGCATACGGACTTTATGAAAAGCGAAAAAACACTGTAACTTCTCCTATAGATTTTACACACAATAACGCCATTGCTGAAAAAACGGCAGAAGAAGGCACTGTGCTCCTCAAGAACTCGGGTATTCTTCCCTTGACAAATCCCGGAACAATCCTGGTTACCGGACCAGCTGTTGATTCCAGTCCGAGAAACTGCGACAACCCAGCCTCCTCTGCAGATGTTGAAGGCTATGATTTTATATCTCTGAGAGATGCCCTAATTGCCGAATTCGGAGATAAAGTGAAATTCATAGAGAATCCAAATACTGATGAATTGAAAAGTGCTGATGTTGTGCTGACAACAACCGGCACGGTGGATATGGAGTCGTTCGAACGCCCGTATTCTCTTCCACAACCCGAAGAAAACAGACTCCGGAAAATTGCTTCCTCCAATCCCAATACCATTGTTCTGGTCTTTTCTGGCTCTGGAATCAAAATGACGGGATGGATCAACAATGTTGCAGCTCTTATATATGGCTGGTATCCGGGACAAAATGGCATGCGTGCGATAGCAGGCATCATCTCAGGTCGGATAAACCCTTCGGGAAAACTGCCGATCTCTATTGAAAAAGATTTCAAGGATTCCCCTGCAAAAAACACAATGCCTGATGGTGCTGAATTTTACAACACTGCCTTCCGGGCATACAATGAGAAGCTGATCCTCCCTTATGATGTAAGATATGATGAGTCTATATTGGTAGGCTACCGCTGGTATGATACGAAAAATATCGAGCCGCTTTTCCCGTTCGGTCATGGACTGACATACACATACTGGGAAATATCCGATGTAAAAGCCAAAGTAAAAAAGGATTGTATCAACCTTTCGCTTAACGTGAAAAATTCCGGAAAAAGGGAAGGCTCCCAGGTAATCCAGATTTATGTTTCGGAAGATAACCCAAGCGTGATCAGACCTGCCAAAGAGCTTAAGGCTTTTCGCCGCGTTTCATTGAAACCCGGTGACAGCAACAAACTAACTATTGACATCCCTATCGATGATCTCGCGTTTTGGAATATCGCAACCCAGAAATTCACTGTCAACAAAGGTAAATACACAATTTTCATAGGCACATCATCCAAAGACATATCTCAAAAAATAAACATTAATATTTAACCTTTTAATTACACCATTATGAGAAAAAGATTCCACATTCTCTGTGGCATCGCGACGGCTGCATTCCTTTTCGCGCCGTTTGCAAACGCCCAAACCACTGTAAACAAGATTGTTTACACTTTAAACAGTGCCGGAACTGCATATACTGTAACCGGATATGAAGAGGGAATTGTAGATGCAGTCATTGAATCATCTATCGACGGTAAACCCGTAACCACAATCAATCAGAACGTATTCAAAACGGCTGCTACCCTTAAAAGCGTTATGATTCCCGCATCCGTCACCACTATGGGGAATTCAATATTTCAGGATAACAAATCCCTTGAGATTGTGACCTTCGAAGACGGAGACCAACCCCTCGCGATGGGTGGCTGGACTTTCAACGGATGTACTAACATTAAAGAGATTGTCATGCCCGCACGTCTCGCTTCGTTTGGAGCAAACAGTAATTTCAATAAATGTTCTTCTCTTGAAAAAGTAATATTCAAAGGTCCAGGCAAACTAACGAATTTCCAAAAATATACTTTTACAGAGAGTAAACTTGCGGAACTCGATCTTTCAGGTTTGGAGAATGTTGAACAATTCGATGCTACTAACCTGCAAGTAATTTACTCATCTTCCATTAAGGTGACTTTGCCAAAGAAGATGACTCCGCTGCCCAAAGATGTCCTTTCAAAATGTACTGCCTCTGAAGTGATTTTCCCTGAAGGAACAACTACTATCCCCAATCAAGCACTTGATGGTTATAAGGCTGTGGTCAGTGTATACATACCATCCTCGGTCACATCTATAGGAAACTCTGCATTCAGGAACTGCACTTCCCTCAGTAACGTGACATTCGCCTACAACAAAACCCTCAACTCTTCAATGAATTATGCATTTCAAGGCTGCACTTCTCTCGAAAGCATCGACCTGTCTCCATTACCCCGCATAAAAGGTCTTGTCGCAACATTTTTGAATTCAGGTCTTAAAAAAGTGATATTCAGTCCTGAAAGTAAGATCACGACTTTAAACTGGGATTTATTCAACGGAACCCAATTAGAGTCAATCGACATTCCGGCAACTGTAACCAAACTTGGGGCACGCGCTTTCTACAACTGTACTAACCTCAATACCATAAACATTCCCAAAGGTGTCAGCCAGATATTGACCAACACATTCAGCCACGATAAAGATCGTTCAGGAATAAAGAATGTAGTATTCAATCAAGAAGGCGGCAATTGGCCTGCTGCAATCGAGGCGGATACTATCGACATTATTCTCGCCGGTGATACCAGAGCCTATTGCTACAAGGATATGTCGGACACACCTGATGGTGTTATAAAAGTTGCTCCAATTCAGACAGCGAAATATACTACATACTATAACTCCAAAGCAGCCATAATGCTTCCCGAAGGAGTAAAGGCATCATTGGTTTCAGCAGTAAATGGATCAAATGTAGTGCTCGATTTCACTAAATATGAGGCAGGTTCAACAATTCCGGGACAGACAGCGGTTCTCCTTCAGTGCGAGCAGGAAAATACCACACTCTATCCACGTATTCTTCCCAACGGTCCTGTTGTGCCAATGGCATCCAATCTGCTTGTCGGATCAGAAGACGATACACCCTATCAAAAAAGCACCGTGAATTATGCTCTCAGTAATAATAATGGCTCATATGGCTTCTATAAGGTAACGGATGGTTCTAACCCTGCCAATAATGCATATCTTGCGCTCAGTGCGGACGCGGCTGCAGGAAAAAATTACTTCATGATTGAAAATGTTTCCACCGGTTTGACAATTATTGAAGACAATCAATCTTCACAGGGGAAAATATATAACCTTATGGGTATAGAGATGGATGCTGAAAAACTTTCTCCAGGCATATACATTAAAAATGGTAAAAAATTCATTGTCCGATAAACAACTTCTATATGATGAAAAGAAGCGTTGTCTTGATACTAAACGCCTTTATAGCAATCACGGCATCCTCGCAGAGTGTTGCTGTCTTCAGTGAAGGTGACAAAGTCATGGGGCGACTTTCAACCGCTGTTGACTCCATCGTATTCTATGATGATGACAAGGCTCTGCAAGGAGTGTCAACGGAGAACCCCTCTGTACGTGAGATTGACGGCAGGTGGTGTTCGTTGGGAACATCCATAACTTGGTATAACGACCAGATTGCCAAAACAAATGGCAAAATCACAGCCGGCTACCAGACTCGCGTGATGAATAAGCTCAAATTCAAGTATTTCACAAACAGCGGGGTAAATGGCGGAACTGTGTCAAGTTCTATTAACAATGTAGTATATGCCGATTACTATACAATCGAACATGGCATAAATGACTGGGGTAAAAAAGTTGCTCCGGGAACGTTCGATGATTATCTTAATGACACGGGAAATGGCAGCTTCGCAGCATCCTACCGAAAACTTATCGACAAGATATACCAAACCAATCCTGATGCCCGGATCGTCATATGCACTCCTCGCAAAGGATATGGTTACAAAGGGTATCTTCCTGATAAATGGGATGATGCGATTAACGGCAGTTATCTTCAAGATTATGTAGACATAGTGCGTAAGATTGCTGATTACGAAGGTATTCCTGTTGCCGATTTCTTCTCTGAATGCGGCGGTCAGCGTAATCTGCAGAGACTGTCAATGGATGTGGCTCTGCATCCTAACAATGCCGGATACCAGCTTATGGCAAATGTACTGGTACAGGCTTTGATCAAGGTAATTAATTGACCGCTATGTGTAATAATAGAACGAAAAGATGTCTGTTTCTACTAGCAGCTGTGTTGTATAACACCGCGACACTGCTGCCGGCAGAAAAAATCCGTATCGATTTCAAAGATGGCGAAATTATCAGCTTTAACCTTGAATCTCATCCCGTTGTCAGCATTTATGGCAATGAGATCTATATGGTGGTTGATGGGAAAGCCGTCTCAACATGTCGTTTTGAGGATATCAATAAGATTACATTTGACGGAAATGCTTCAGACATCCCGACGTTGCCAATCGGACAGAACGAATTGCTTCATGAAGGGAGCATGATTGTTATGACGGGGTTCAAGCCCAACGGATTTATAAGAATCATTGGATTGGATGGCATAACAAAAATATCCTCCAGATTTGATTCTGAAGGATATTCTAGATTCGATACTGCTGATCTACCATCGGGTATATACATTCTGGCAACAGATAAACGAATTATAAAAATAATGGTTGGTGAGTAGTTAGTATTCACTGAATAAGCGATTAAAGATTTATGAGTAAATTTATAATCCTATGCTTGCTCTTTATCGCGTGGCAGCCTGTCGCTGCCACGCGATATTTCGATGCCACAGAATTTACCATATTAGGCAAAGCTTCTGCGGAGAGCCCCGGATTCTCACGTATAGACATAAGCCGTTTCCCCAAACAAGGGAATACCGTCACGAAATATGCAGGATTCTCAACAGGCATCGCTGTCTTGTTCGAAACTGACAGCCCCTATATCAAAGCCCGATGGCGCAACCGATATCTTTCCGAAGGTCTTAACACAACTCCACTCATGCAAAGCGGACTTGACCTCTATATCGAACGCGATGGAGAATGGGTACATGCAGGGGTGGGTCTCCCTACGGATTCTCTTTTTGCAGAGCGTACCCTTGTAGAGAAGATGGACGGATGCATACATACATGTTTGCTCTATCTCCCGTTATGGAACGAAATAGAAGAACTCTCAATCGGCATATCCGGCAGCGCACATATAAACGCTATCGAATCCCCTTACAAAAAGAAGATAGCGTTTATGGGGTCGAGCATAACACATGGAGCTTCTGCATCTCGTGCCGGACTTGCATTTCCGGCAAGAATAGGCAGAGCCATGCATGCAGAGGCATTAAACTTAGGCTTTGCGGGAGTATGCAAACTCGATGATTTCTATGCAGACCTTATTATATGCACAGAAGCTGATGCCTTCGTTATTGATGCTTTTTCCAATCCGTCTGCAGAACAGATTCGCAAACGCCTTCCACATTTTATCAACAAAATCAGAAAAAAGAAGAAAGATGTTCCGCTTATTTTCTTACAAACGCTGGAAAGAGAAACAGGCAATTTCAATCTCACGAAAAGGAATGAGGAGAAATGGAAACGGATTGCGGCAGAAGAAGGAATGAAACAAGTAATGAAGAAAGATCCAAATATATATTTCATAAATCCGGGAATGCCTCTTGGCGAAACTCACGACCGCACGGTAGACGGAGTGCACCCCAACGATGCCGGTTTCGAATCCATTGTCTCAAACCTTCTCCCTATCCTGATTTCTATTATTCCCTCAGAGCGATGATAAAACATCATCGCTCTCTGTTTGTTATTATATAAAAAGATTCTGCTATGAAAACATATCTACCGCTCAGCCTATGCCTGCTCGCCGGCATGTTGCTACTCCCCGCTTGCAGCGACGACGAGCCTGCAATCTCCCCGCTCCCCGAGAAAACATACACCGGCAATGCAGCCCTCAAACTCGAATACAATGACGCTCCCATGAGCGGCAAGTCCGTAACATACACCCAAAGTGGCAACACCGCCAATCTGGTGATGAACTCCACTGTCTCTCTCGAAGAATTGTCAGCAGCGCTGAAAGGACTGCCTGCCATCCCCGGTCCCGGCGTATTGCCAGGCACTCCCCTGCTGACTCTTCCTGTGAATCTACACGCTGACGGCGGCAAATATAAGTTTGAAGGCTCCGGTGAGACCGATTACGTCACCTACCGCTATTCAGGAGATGTCAATGCGGACGTCCTTGATTTCGAATTCGAAGATGTGCTACTCAAAAATCAGCGTCTTGCCAATACCGTCTGGGTTCCCGCCCCAACAGAGAAAGAGACGGAGGGTATAGGCTATAAATCCTTACCACTTCATATCGTATGGGAATGTTCGCTACCACCGATCCTTGAAGATTTCGACGGCACCATCCAGGATGCCCTCATATTGATGGCGACACTCCCAATCATACCGGTTTACAACAACACCGCATACATGTCTTTGGTGCAGGCCATCGGCAGCGCATTGAAGACAGTAGCATTCCGACCAGACGGTAACGCAGTTGTCACCTACCTGCAGACCAACAACGGCTCGGCACAGTTTGCACAAGCCCCTATCTGCATGATCCAGTATCTTCCCCTCACCGACAACATCCTAAAGCTCTACATTAACCCCACCGATCTCATGGGTCAAATCCTCATCAACAGCTCCAGCCATCCTGACCTACCTGCCAACCCCTTCGGCAAAGCCGCGAAGAAGGTGACACGCGCATATGTCGGCAACACCGCAACCGGAGACAACACAGCAACCGAAAGCTCAGCAACAGAAGGATCATCACCCTCGATACAGGATATGATGCAGATAATCTCGAAATTGGCACCAATGCTTTCCGAAGGCATTCCGATGCAATACGATCTGACGCAAACGAGCCTCCAACTCTACCTTAACACAGAGACCTTGCTCCCATTACTACAAGGGGTGATAGTGCCACTGCTTGAAGATCCCATCATACAGGCAAGCATCATTGAGAAGATCTCCGCCAACCCGTCGCTCAGCGGCTACCTCCCCGTCATCAAAGCCCTCGTTGCCGCCTTCCCGCAGCTCCTCTCCACCACCACCCGCATCGAGCTCGGCTTCAACCTCACAGCCTACAAACCGTAGCTGCTGTTGCTCACAACTGCAGCCTTTTTGTTTTTAGACAGGAGAACAGTAGTAACAGTAGTTTTATCTTACGATAGAAGATTTTTATTGAACATTAGAACAATAGCAACATTAGTTTGATTCAAAATTCTAATGTTCTATTGTTCTAATGTTAAAATTTTATCGATTATCTTCTCCTGTTTCTCCTGTCCAAAAAAACAAAAGCCGCAAGACTCCTTTATTCTCCTTTCAGGAGAATTTATTTTATCGACAGGAGAACAGTAGTAACATTAGTTTGATTCAAAATCCTAATGTTCTATTGTTCTAATGTTAAAATTTTATCGATTATCTTCTCCTGTTTCT
>CAJUDL010000007.1:0-46620 GCA_910585285.1 uncultured Muribaculaceae bacterium | reverse complement strand
CCTGTCCAAAAAACAAAAGCCGCAAGGCTTCGCGCCCCGCGGCTTTAATATTGATTAAGTTCTCCTGTCAGAAAACCATTAATTATTAATTTTAAAGAATGACCTTGCTTGCCCTGCCATTGACAACGCGAACATAGATGCCCTTCTCCGGCTGACCTTTGACCTCGCGACCCTGCATATCGAACCAGCGAACCTCACCGGCTCCCGCAGCCTCGATCTCCGCAACACCAGTAGGAGTATCAAGCTTGACATTTAGCGTCTTGGTTTCGCTCTTCACGCCGTTGGCAAAAGCATAATATTCAAGAGCACTATGGTCTTTTGTGACTTTAATGCCTTTTTCATAGTCTGCATCTTCGACTTTTGTAAATCCAGAGTGATCTACTACCTCAGCGCGAGTTGTAGTATTGTTATCCTTTAGGATGTGGCGATAATATATATCCACACCCTCAACTTTCTTAAATTTCAGCGAATATTCAGATTTCTCAGAGGTAAGAGTGCCATTAACAATCTCCGTATGTTCCTCCGAAAATTCCGGATCAGCAGGAGCCTCCGGTGCTATTTCCACTATCTGACGATATAGCTGACACATACTACCGTTGGGATTGGCATAGTATTTGAAAGAATCAGATCCATTATATTTAATTAGTCTACTTCCTCCGTTAGAAGCGGCTTGGATTTCAACATTTCCATCTGTGGTAATAGATATATTAGCTTCCGTTGCATCGGAAGCAGAAGCCATTCTAATATCGGTTTTATAAGTTTGATTAAACAACAAATACTTATCTGTTCCAGTATAATTTTCGGCATTTAACTTCCATTTGCCTGTCTCCCCTTCCAGAGTGATTATCAAAGTTTCTTCAGTAGCTGTTAAAACACCATCTGTTATTGTGATATCAGTAGCTGAACGATCACTCGTACTTGCGGTTGTACTCATTGTTTTTGATCCATTTTCATCAAAATATGCTACCACGTATTTTGCTCCAGCCTCGAGTTCGCTGGCGTCAGTAACTTTTTTAAATTTATTGGTGTAGATTACATTCGGTTTCTTTACAACAGTAACATAAATGGATGAACTTGATTCTAACTTAGCGTTGTTTTCGCCAGTACAGCTTGCATTAGCGTAGAATGTATAAGTTGCACCAACATTAAAATCAGTAGGAATAGTAAACTTTGATTCTTCTAATGGATATTTGGTTTCGCCAAGTTGATATCCCCACTCTATAGTGCTATCCTTAGTCGGGCAAGTTACAGAGATTGTATTCCCTTCAAAAACCTCGGTTGTAGATTCTTTAGCTACTTCTTTCCCATTCACACTAAAGACCGGCTCTTCGCATTTTGTAGGGAATATAGGTTGACCATCTTCATAAATAACAGTTATTGATTTTATATAAATAGCTTTTTTAGCGGAAGCGCTTCTTTTAATGGAGATTGTTATATCTCCAGAATCTGAACCGACAAATGTGTAATCTGTTGCATTGTTGTTTGCCTTAATTGATGCTTTAGAATCACACAAAAATGAAGATTCTCCAACTTTAACGCTGACATTGCCTGCTGTTGAATTTGCATCCCTTACGTTTACTATAACTTCCGAAATTTTATAGGTTGAAAAGAAGGAAGTCTCGAGTTCAACATTTTGGAGTGTTTTTGAGCCAGATCCCAAATGAAGACCATTGTTTGATTCTGTTACGCAATATTCTGTATCGGTGGTCAATGTCCATTCTACTTCTTGATTTCCTGGAGCTACCCCTGTGAGTGTTTTTGTTTGGTTAGTTCCTGTAAAGGTAGTTGAGCTAAACGTAAAAGAATACCTTTCTGCAGTCGAGGCGAATGCCGTGGTCAGCAGGAGAAGTGTTGATAGTAAAAACTTTCCCATAAGTTATTCACTATGGGAATAGATGTTGTGAAGATTTTAAGAGGGAAAGCACTGATAATAAAAACTTTCCCATAAGTTGTTAATTTAGTTGTTATTGTTTGATAGTTATTGTGTTCGTATATTTTATAAATTACAGACGGTAATTTTCCTATCCATAGATAAGGTGTTTGGTCTCATCAAGCTCTTCTTTGAAATACTTATTTTTCACTGAACTTTCATCTACAAGATCGATTTCTCGACCAAGTAATGCTCGTAGTGAATGATATAATCCAAAGAAACTATCGGCATAATTGTGATAAGTAACGTCTGGCTTAAAGTCAACTAAAAAATCGACATCGCTTGTGTCGTTAAATCGATTTGTGAGGATTGAGCCGAAAGCATAGAGCTTATTAACTCTATATTCCCGACATAGAGCAAAGAGTTTCTGCAAGTTGTTGTTTATCAGATGCATGTTCTTTTTCTATCCTCGGCATTGCTTATAAATCGCATTCGTGCCCTGTTTCGAATACAAAGATATAAAGAATTTCTTATATATACCCTCTTATATCAATTAATTTTTAGATTTTGCAATCGTTTCCATTATTTTTTAACAGATAGCTGCTCGGCAGCGGCGCGGAAGCGGAGAGCCCGTCAGGCGAAGCCGGTTGAGTGAAGGCACCTTGGTGCCCCGTATGCCGTCGCATGTCTTATCTCCTCGGAGCTGTAAAAATTATCTTCTCTGTGGCGATGCCTGCAATCCTCTTGGCGATGCTGTTCATATCCATTGCCTCGCTGCGCCTCAATTCCGGAGAATATTCCGCAGCCTCATGGCGGCAGATCAGTAACAATCGCCCTTCGCAGCAAAGATCAAAATATTTTTTCTCCGGCTTGTATCTCTCCGGAAATCTCTCCTTCCTAATAACAATCACTGATCCTCCCATATTCAAAGCCTCATCCCTAACCATTTTCTCGCGGGAGCTAATGAACGGAGAAACAAGGATAGCTCCGTGGCTAACATAGGCGAGCCATCGCCGTTTATGCTCATCGAAATCCTTATCGCTCCATGCGGAGCGAACCATTATCTGCTGCTTGTCCGGATTCTGTAGCAAAAAGGGATTGCCATAGCAATCATACAATTCGCCGCCTATATTCACCCCTATGAGCCGCTGAAAGAAATAGGGATATTTCTGCTTGATGAGAAGGCGGCGAGGATTGTCGCGAATATATTTCTTCATAATATCAAGCTGCCCGCGCTTCAAAAGGATGCGGTCGTGATAATTTTCCTTGAAAGCACCGGTGCAAGAGGCAGCCATAACAGGATCAAGCTTCCAAAGCTCTTTTGAGATTCGGGTTTTAAAGATTCCTAAATATTTCCCCAAATGGCGGTTGAGGACTTCTTTCACATGCACAATAAAATGGATATGATCAGGCATTATGATAGAATCATATATATTAAGGCGGGAATCAACATCTTTTATGCGGATGAACTGCTCCTCGATGATTCTGCCGGCTTCGAGGTGCTCAACCTTTGGCGCAAGTGGATGCCCAGTGGGATAGCCGGGATCGCCTGTAAGGCGACTGAAATTCCTCACACTCTCCGCTTTGGTCATGGTGATCATATATATGCGACGGGCGCGATAGTCATTACCTTTTGCACGCCGATGCATGCTATGTCGCGAACGCGGATGAGGATTATATGGAAGCATGAGAGGAAATATTAGCTGATTATCGAATATTATAATTATAAGATAGAAAGAAAGGAAAATCGTAGAAGAGAGATGAAATAATAAAAGAGGAGAAATATGAGATAGGGGTGAGACGGCATACGGGGCACCGCGGGTGCCTTCACTCAACCGGCTTCGCCAGATGGTTTCCCTCTGCTTTCCCACCTAAGTTATTTCGCGCCGAAATGCATACAATTTTATTCCCACCGCTAAGATAATAATAAATTTTCATTGCCCAATAACTTATGGGAAAGTTTTTACTATCAACACTTCTCCTGCTGACCACGGCATTCGCCTCGACAGCAGAAACAGTCACATTGAATGTAGAAGATTTTGGGTTTTCAAAAAATTCATATGATAAAAAAACATATGAAGATTTATCCTCAGGATTGACATTCACAATTTCTGGCAACTCTCCGAGCACAGGACATATTGGTCTTAGTAAAAATTCGGGGAAAGGCAATTATATTGTAATTTCAGCTAATAAAAACAACTACATTATTGAGAATGTAGTTGTTGCTGTTCTTACTGCTAGTTCTAAAACCACTAAGATATCATGTTCTAAAAATTCTCAAGCATATTCAACTACTAATGCAACAGTAACATCTTTGGAGGGCACAAAGGTTGAGGATTTAACTTTATCAACAGCATCGCAAACGAAAACATTTGAAATAAATGATCTGTTTTTTGGTATTTATAACTCCACAAATTCGGGAGCTGCTGATTTTTCTTCTATAAAAATTACATATGCAACCGGAAGCTCATCATTGATTCCAGCTGGGTTATCCTTCCCCGAAACAGCCTATGAGGCTACATTGGGCGAGCCATTCACGGCTCCCGTTCTGACAAAAGCAACAGATGCTCCAGCTACTTATTCAAGTTCTGATACGGGAGTTGCGACGGTTGATAAAGTCACAGGCGAAGTAACTTTGGTTGGTGCTGGTACTACTACAATTACAGCAGAAACAGAAGCTACCAATATTTATAATGCAGGTTCGGCTTCATATACTTTGACCGTCACAAAAGTATACAAATCGATTGCTGAATTCTATACTGTTGGAGCAAACAACAAAGGTATCATTGGCTTCCCTTTGACTGTAACTTATGTTAATGGCACAAGTTGTTATGCGATTTATGGAGATGAAGCTACTTTGATATATGGGAAAACAACATATAAGGTTGGTGATGTAATTCCTGCGGGTTGGGAAGGTACATATTCTCCTTTCAATGGTCTTGATGAGATTAAAACATCAGCGAATATGCCCGCTTCAACCGAGACAGCAGAGTTTACTCCTACCGAAGTCGAATCTGTGAACAAAGATATGATTAATCAGGTGGTTGTATTGAAGAATGTAACATTTGCAGAAGCCACACTGGCTGGAAGTACAAAAAACAATTTCATTGGAACCCTTAAAAACGGTGATGAGGTAATATTTAGAAATAACTTTTCCGATGTTCCTTCTGTAGAAGCAGGCACCTATGATGTGAAATGCGCAATATCTTTTTATGTCAATTCGAAAGATAATTCCGAAACACTTCAGGTATATCCTATAGAATATACAAAAGTTACTCCTATCAGTATTTCCGTTCCGGAAATATTAATAAACGGGAAGGAAGTAGCAGACCTTAATAGCACTGAGAATGGAACGGTTTCATTCGTTGTTGCAGATGGAACAGAGGTATATTACAAGGTTGAGACTAATACATCAGAAGCAATGCTGACAGCTGAAGACGACTATACAAAATATGAGACTCCTTTCCAGATTCAGATAGGACAGACAGTTTCTTATTATGCACAAAGCATATCCGATCCTACACTTCGTTCAGAGATAACAAAAGCTACTGCAACTGTACCAACTGGTGTAGAGGAGATCGAGGCTGCCGGAGCCGGTGAGGTTCGCTGGTTCGATATGCAGGGTCGCGAGGTTAAGGGTCAGCCGGAGAAAGGCATCTATGTTCGCGTTGCTAACGGTAAGGCAAGCAAAGTCGTTTTGTAATTAATAATTAATGGTTAACAATTAATAGTTTCGACTGGAAAACAGGAGAAACAATAGGACTTAATCAATATCAAAGCCGCGGGCATACAGCTCGCGGCTTAATTTTTAACATTATAACATTAGTGATATTAGGTTTTAATTCTCAGATATTGCTAATGTTGCTATTGTTCTATTGTTAAAATAATATTAGAGACTGCAGTTGCATGCAAGCGGGAGCCCGGCACCCACAAGCAGCTACGATTCGAAGAATGAAGGTCTGTTCCGCTATCAGAAATTATTAATTATTAACCATTAATTATTAATTAATCAGCTCGTTCCATCAGCTCGAGAAGGCGAAGCTCGGCGGCGTCAAGACGAGCGATGAGCTCGGCGTGACGGGTGCCGGCTGCAGCGATTTCATCTGCGCTGAGCGTGCCGCTGCTGAGGGAGGCTTCGAGTGTGGCGCGCTCTGCGGTGAGGTCTTCGACCTCTTTCTCGAGAGCTTCCATCTCGCGTTTCTCCTTAAATGTGAGCTTGCGCTTCTCGTCACGTGGTCGCCACGTATTCTTGGAGGTGGAAACTTCTGCTCCGGCACCGGAGCTTTTCTGTGCGGCTATGCGCGCCTGCTCTTTCTCAAGAGCTTTGCGCTCGCGTTCTTCTCGCTCTTCTTCATCCACGCAGTGGCGATATGTGGAGTAGTCTCCGGGGAAATCACGCACTTCGCCATCACCTTTGAATACAAACAGATGATCAACGATGCGGTCAAGGAAGAAACGGTCGTGACTCACCACAATCACGCATCCTTTGAAATTTACAAGGTAATCTTCCAACACTGCGAGAGTCATGATGTCAAGATCATTCGTGGGCTCATCAAGAATAAGGAAGTTGGGATTGCGCATCAATACGGTAGCAAGATAGAGGCGACGACGCTCTCCCCCGCTGAGCTTATAGATATATTTCTGCTGCGTTTCGGGGGTAAAAAGGAAATGGGATAGGAATTGCGATGCGGAAAGTCTGGTCTTGTCATCAATACGCACATCTTCCGCAATCTCACGCACGGCATCAATAACCTTTTTCTTCTCATCAAAATCAGTCATCCCCTCCTGACTGTAATACCCCCAGCGAACGGTCTCGCCAATATCAAAAGAACCACTGTCGGGCTGCATTAATCCCAACAACAGCTTGATGAAAGTACTTTTACCGGCACCATTATCACCGACAATACCCACCTTCTCATAGCGCGCGAAGGTATAGCTCCATCCGTTGAGAATCCGTTTGTCGCCAAATGCCTTAGCCACATTATGCGCCTCGAAAATTTTCGAACCGATATATGTAGATTTCACGTTGAGGGAGACATTGCGCTCGGTCAAATTGACACGGCTTTTCTTCTCCAGTTCGTGGAAATTGTCGATACGGTATTTCGCTTTCGAACCGCGAGCCTGCGGCTGGCGGCGCATCCATTCAAGCTCAGTGCGCAGAAGATTCTTGACTTTCGCCAGTTCGGCGGATAGGTTTTCGTGACGTTCGTCACGTTTCCGTAAGTAATAGTCATAATTACCGTCGTAAGCATAAACATGACGGCGATCGATCTCGATAATCTTGTTGCAGACCTTATCGAGGAAATAGCGGTCATGAGTGACCATCAAGAGTGTCACCTTCTGCTTGGCAAGATATCCTTCGAGCCATTCGATCATGTCAATGTCGAGGTGGTTGGTAGGCTCGTCGAGTATGAGCATGTCGGGAGCGGATAGCAACACGCGGGCGAGAGCCACACGCTTTGTCTGTCCTCCGGACATCTTACCTAACGGAGTGACAAAATCAGTGATTTTAAACTGCGTGAGCATCTGACGCGCAAGGTCCACACCATTCCCCTCTTCGTTATCCTTGATATCAAGAGAAGCATATTCGAGGGCTGTCATGGTTGGATCCATCGGAGGCAGCTGTTCGAGATATCCGACACGGATGCCGTTGCGGAATGTCACCTTCCCTGAATCGTAGTCCTCGCGTCCGGCGAGGATGTTGAGGAAAGTGGTTTTTCCAGCACCGTTCTGCGCCACAATCCCGATCTTGTCTCCCTGGAACACGCCCAGCGACACATCCTCAAAGAGGATGCGGTCGCCAAACGATTTTGTCAGTTGCTCGATCTGCAGTAGGATCATAATGCTGCGATAACTTCGATCTCAACAAGAGCTTTCTTGGGAAGCTCCTTCACGGCGAATGCGCAACGTGCAGGATAAACCGCCTTGAACTCCTCAGCATATACCTCATTCATCGGCGCGAAATATTCCATGTCGGCAAGGAAGACGGTGGTCTTTACAACGTTGTCGAGAGTAGCGCCTGCATCAGCGAGGATTGCCTTGATATTGGCGATTGATTCGCGAGTCTGCGCCTTGATGTCGGAAGGCATTTCGCCGGTAGCTGCGTTGATGGGGAGCTGACCGGAAACGAAGATAAGGTTACCTGCCTGCACAGCCTGGCTGTAAGGACCGATTGCTCCTGGAGCATTCACAGATTTGATTTCTTTTTTCATAATTTTATTCTCAAATAGGTAATTTAGTACACCTTGATATCAGAATTATTCTGTGTCTTTACGGTGTTAATAGTACAAAGGTATTAAAAATATGGCAAAGCTGCAAAATAAATGAAAGACAACCCCAAACTGGAACAACGGCCACTGAAAGATGGTCGCATATCGTTGTATCTGGAATATTACATCGGTCGCACCGAAACTCCGATAGTTGATGAAGACGGCAACCCTGTTCTTTACACATCCGGGGCGATGGCTGGCAAACCGAAGGTTAAGATCACACATAATCGCAAGAAAGAAACTTTGCCGTACTATCTTATTGCCTCTCCGAAGACTCCTGCGGAACGGCAACAAAACAAGGAGATTCTTGAGTTGGCCAAGAGGGTTCGCTATGAACGTGAAGAAGAACTTAAAGAGAACAAACACGGATACCGACTGAAAAAAGAAGAGGTAGAAATAAACTATCTTGACTGGATGGCTGAGTATCATGCCAACTATACAAAAAGCGACGGCAATCAAATTCGTCACGCACGAACTGTGTTTATCGACTTCCTGATTGACCAAAAAATGAAACTGTTGCCAGAAAAAGTCAAAGGCGACATGACAAAGGAAGAAAAGGAGGCTATCCAAAAGAATAATGCGAAGAAGGCAGCCGAAAGGGAGAAAAAGGCAGCCGGTCTGAAAGTGAAACCCGAGCAGCTGACCAAGGATTTGATGCGCTCTTTCACTGAGTATCTGATTAAACGCTTCACCGGGGAAGGTGCCCATACCCTCTATGCCCGATTCAAAAAAAATGATATTAGCCGCCGTAGAAAAGGATATCATTAGAAAGAATCCCGGCATCGGTGTTTCGATAAAGAAAGACTACGGACAGTTGAAAAAGGACATTCTCAGTCAAGAAGAAATAACCACACTCGTTGCTACGCACTATGACAAGGAGAACCCCGACATTCGTCGTGCGTTCATCTTTTGTCTGTACTGTGGTCTTCGTTGGTGCGATGTCAAAGACCTCACCTATGCCAATGTCGATTATTCAAACAAGTTGCTAAAATTCGAGCAGAGCGAAATCAAGGCTCACAGCGCTGCCAATGGAGTTGTCATCCCACTCAACGACGGATTTTGGGCACTCATAGGCCAGCCGAAAGACGGCAACCGCAATCAAATCATCTTTCCATTGCCGTCGCATACCATGTGTCTGAGAGCCTTGCGCCACTGGGTTGCCCGTGCCGGTATCGAAAAGCACATCATCTAGCACTGCGCCCGCCACAGCAGCGGCATCAACCTCCTCAGCAACGGAGCCAACATCAAGACCGTTGCCAGCATCCTCGGACACAGCGGCCTCGCCCACACCGAGAAATACACCCGCGCCGTCGATTCCCTGAAACAAGCCGCCATCGACTCCATGCCACCACTGGAACTTTAGCCGTATGTTCCAATCATTTTTAGCCGTCGGTGAAGCATCCCTTTCACCTGCGGATTACGAAAATCCATGTCTGTATGAATATGCCATAGAATCAAGGATGGACATTCTCTATATGCATGATAAGAATTTTAAGGAAAGAGTAAGGAGCTCAAGAATTTGAAGGAATTACTCAATTGTTTTGTGTTACTTCAAATCCATATCATATTATTAGTCCATTATCATCAGCCATGTCACCATTAGCAAATAGAACTAAATGATTAGAGACATACTTTATGTAGGCTCTTAGAATAATCTCCTTTACTAATTGTGGCATTGGACGAGTACTAAGTTGCCCCATAATATAGTTTGATAGCTCATAACCAAGACCACGAAAAATTGTATAAAAAATATCTCTTAATGAAGCGATAAGGGGAACCGAGACGACTCCCCCTAACAGTTCTATCGCTATTGGTACAACCTGGTTTATAACGTATGAGTTCTTTTCTATATGCTTTAGGAAACCTTTATAATCAATATCATTGCCTTTCACACGGCCATTAATATTGGAGATAATATAATCAGTGGTTAGACAATGACCATAGTAATTCAGAGCTGTAAAGTATTCTGAAATATGACCTGCACTAATAGAATATTCACTACGTAAGAAATACTCCAAGTTAATCTTGGTCGTGGAATCTGCAACATTTTGCATCCAAAAGTCCTCAGTTATTAAGAAAGAATTTTCTCTCTGAGCCAGCAGCATTGTCTCAATTACTGTTTCCAACACTGGATTATCTACACTTTCAGAACGTTCCAGGTATTCCTCAACCACGACAATCTCACAATGCTTATTAATCCAATCCATTAGACTATAGAGCACATTGATTAAATTAAAGTGATCCTCTATAGTGCCCTTGTGGACAAACTGTTTCAAATTATCAATTGCAGCAATATCACAAGTATGCAGAACTGAATCGCGCCTGATAGCCTCTATATTTTCTTTTATGTAGTCATATACGCGTTGCCCTATGACGAACTGTTCCCTAACTCCAATATTGAACTTGATGCAAATAGCATGAAGTAATACTAATGATGAAATGTCCAAAACCATATGTAAATCTTTAAGGTCAGACATTTCAATACCCCGCAATGCAAATTTCTGGAACGGAGTCTGGAATATTTTAGCGCCTCCGAAAATCAAATTATAGATGTCTGAGATGCTGGAAACATGCCTTGTTAAGAATAGAGGGAGTTTTGCACTCTCATATTGAACATTGATTTCGTTAATATGCTTTTTATACTGCTCTTCATCTGTTCCACGGTAGGTCGTTACTACTTTCTGCAGACCTTCTAATGGATTGTCTTTAATATCGTTGAAATCAAAGCAGCGAATAGCTTTGCTTTGATTATTCATAATATCGTCAGTAACTTCCCTTAGCAATCCAAAGTATTTGGTATGAATACCTGTCAATGTATAGGTCAAATAGTGTAACCCCTGGTTGAGTTGGAAGGAGTAGCCAACCTGTTTGCCAATGAAGTCCGATAAACGTCCTCCATTACGGACAAAGCTATACTTTGGCAAATTCTCGCCTTCAGTATATTCTATATAATCGCCGTCTTCGACGGTGATTTTCTCTGCTTCTATAATTTCACTGAATTTTCCATTTCGGCTTAAATGGATCTGAAAATAAAAGTCTCTTAGGTTTTGGGAATTGCATCCGTGAATTTTGCGATATAAGAAATCGAGTGCTTCATTTTCTCTTCCGTAAGATGTAAGGATTTGGAATAGATTCTGTATTTGCTCATCTGAAATACAAGCTTGCTCTGCACGAGGAATCAATTCATCTAAATCATCTGGGATTTTTCCGGCATTATAATACGCAAAAAGCTTATTGTAACACACATTTTTATCATGTGAAAGTAACTTTTGAAGATTTTCGCAGATTTCTATAGCCGCTGAATGATTATGGACCTCGCTTTCTAACTTTAATTCTTTCATTAGAAAGGTCACATTCAGGATATTTTTAGTTCTAAGATTCTTTAAAAAGGTAAGCAGCTCAATTTTCTTTCCGTTCTCTTCCAGCAGTTGAACATAGGTATATGTGGCGCCATCAATGGAATCATGAGGAAGTAGATTTTTTACTCTGAGCAAAGCGTCTTCAATTCTACCAGCTGCAACATAAACATCTACATAGAAACTGCGGAATTGGCTCGGGGCATTGTCTTCATTACAAATTAGAAACTCAACTCTGGACTTTTCACCGTTGTAAAAATCTATAAAGTTTCGGAATAATGAATCGTATTCAGGTTCGTGTAGTGAGAACTGCCTTGCGAGTTCTGAAAACTTTTGTGGAATAAGACGTACCAGATTAATGATTGGGTAGCATCCTCCTACGGGGATTTCAGTTTGTTTTTTCTCTATCATTTTGGATAGAATAGTTGGTATGGATTCATAATTCCCCATAACCATTTCCATAAAAATGAGGTTCCATGAAAGTTCAGAGCATCTTTCATCATAGGATGTCAACAGCTCAACAGCCTCCTTTTTTTCCCCAGAATTAAAGAGTGCAAAAGATGTCGCTTGATATGCAAATTCCTTAGAATGGCATGATGGCAGTTGTTTTTTAAGAGTATGAATCCAATGCTTCTGACGGTCGTGCAAATATCCTGTAAATGCATAGAATAGTTCAAAGTCAGGCAATATATCCTTAATCTCTCGAAAAGCACCTTGTTGATATAACCGTTCCGACAATCTATATAGTAATTCCGATTCAGGTGTAGCAAGTTTTTCACCTATGAATTGGTATTGTTGATGACTAACAAAATTCTGAAGTGCACATGATAGTTGAAGAAGCCAAATTGGGAAATTTGGGAAATCTAAGGGTAAATTTTCATCAATTGTTATACCAAATACTGATAAGTCAAGACCTTCATTCCTCAGTTGGTGGAAGATCAGACTTTCAGCTATGATTCTCCTTTTAAGTAGGCTATCTGTGATTCCAGATTGATTTATAAACTCTAATTTGTCTCTCGCTTTGAGAAAAGCTGGCATATACAACCATGGAGATCCAGCAAGACGTTCTCGGAACTTAGTTGTTATTTCGTGAGCGAGGTCAGTATTGCCCTCATAACATAAAGCAAAAATATAACCTTCTATAATTTCGCAAGGGAGATTACTGGAATACATTCCAAACGCTTCTCGATATTTGGACACCGCTGTTTTCATTTTTGAATATTTAAGACAATTCGCTTCCCAAAATGTAATTTTAGCCAAAGTCTCGGGCGTGTTACAATCATACTTTTCAGCTTGTTCCCTTAAACTTTCAAGCAGAGAGAGTCCACTTTTCAGCCTCAATAAGTTAATTTCTTTCTTCGCATTCTGTATATTCTCTATTATGACAGGCTTTACCTGAAATGGTAAGCGCTCTATTTGAGTTTTAATTAAATCAAGACTAGTCTCAATTCTATCATGTGCATCCTTGTTCGCTTTATCATCATATCTTTGTGTCCAAAGATACAAGCATACCATTATTGTTATCAATACCAAATAGCTTAGCAATGGTATAAGACCCAGACTATCCCATTGTAATGAAAGCTCTGTATGTTCAGAAGAATAGCTTATTCTTATAAGCGGCCAGCCAAAAGCAGTTAGAGCATAAGCACCACTCATCCCTCTCGCGGCAATGATGACTGCCCTAGTGGGCGTAGCTTTACAATAATGATTGACAACAGTCTCACTAAGTGTTCCAAATTTTAGCTTCCAATACTTCCCATCCTTGAACCGGCAGGGTACTAAGCAGGAGACTATGTAGAGGCCAAGAATGGCTATAAGGAGAGTTAAAATCATATTTTTTTGTATTTAAGAACACAAAGTTACAAATTTTTCGTGAAAAGTAATCGAAGTTGCGAAGAATTTCATTACCTTTGCGTTATATTCAATCATACGACGCATGGAAACTGACCTCAATCGCATAAAAGTAGTTCTCGCTGAGAAGAAACGGACAAATAAATGGTTAGCCGAACAGCTTGGCAAAGACCCTGCTACCATTTCTAAATGGTGTACAAATGTCTCTCAACCCGGGTTAGAAACTTTAAGACAAATTGCTGAATTATTAGATATAGATATTCGCGAGCTTATTATTCCAACAAAAGTTGAGGCCCCCAAGATTGTATATATGAGTAACAACTTATCGTCTAAATAATAAACAAAATATTATGAAAGAGACTGATAGACATAAGTTAATCGAACGCATCAACACCTTAGAGGCGTCGTCTCCGCAGCACTAACTAACTGCTCACTGAATAATAATCTATCTTGTTTGATTAATTGATTTAAGCTATAAAAACGAGAGCAATCTTAGACAATGATTATAAAAGAGAACCTTAAAGAAGTACTATTATCTCTCGGTTTTACAACTGAGGGCGGAATGCTTGTGAATACATTGGTTAAAACTTTTCCAAAATCGGGCGCGACATTATCTGTCGATTTCGATCAGGAAAAGATTAATTATCCAGAAAGTATTGAAGCCGATAGGGATACCACCAAGAATTTCTCTCATAATGAAAATTTTGTTGTTCTCGAATGCGTATGTAATCTTTTGAATCAAGGCTATAGGTCCGAGCATATTGTGCTCGAGCCATCCACACCCGGAGGTCGAGAAGACGGCAACTATTATTGCGACATACTTGTAAAGGATAATGATGGCCGTCCTTTTATGCTTATTGAATGTAAGACAACCGGTGACGATAAAGATGAGTTTGCTAAGGCATGGAAGAAAACCCTAAATGATGGTGATCAGCTCTTCAGATATTATAACTCATATCGTCAGGCCCAGTATATCTGTCTCTATACTTCGGATTTCATTGATGGGAAAATCAAACCGGACTATCGGTTAATCAAGATGACTGATAATGATGAGCAAATTTCATCGGAATCGGGAACTCGAAGTTATTCAGATGTGACAATTGATGGTGGCGATTATAGGGAATATTTCGATGTATGGAAGGATACATACGAACAAGATTATCTTACAAGCGGCGTTTTTGAAAACGAAAACTCAAGGCCATTTGAAGTAGGCAAGGTTGCATATAGTGTCGAAAATGACCTGAGATCTGTTGATTCAGAAGAAATCAAAAAGAAGTATAATGAATTTGCTGTTATTCTTCGTCAGCATAATGTTGGCAGTCACGAGAATGCCTTTGATAAACTTGTGAATCTATTTCTTGCAAAAGTCGTTGATGAGACTAATAATCCAGAAGATTTACATTTTTATTGGAAAGGAACAGCCTATGATGATGACTTTTCACTTCAAGATAGATTGCAGAGACTTTACCGAGATGGAATGAAGAAGTTCCTTGGTGAAGAAGTTACATATATTGAGAACAGTGAGATTGACAAGGCTTTCCGATGGGTTGTCAATGATATTGACGCGACAAAGAAAACTATCAAAGAGTATTTCCGCGCACTTAAATTCTTTTCGGACAATGATTTTGCCTTTATCAGTGTTCATAACGAACGATTATTTAGGCAAAATGCCATCGTGCTTAGGAAGATTGTGAAGATGATTCAAAATATTCGTCTGAGAACCAGTGAATCATATCAGAATCAGTTGCTTGGTGATCTTTTTGAGGGCTTTTTGAATAAGGGCGTAAAACAAAGTGAGGGACAATTTTTCACTCCTATGCCAATCGTGAGATTTATCGTCTCTGCTTTACCCTTAGAAAATATCATAAAGGATAATACGGAGCCACCTTATGCCATAGATTATGCTTGTGGGGCTGGACATTTCTTGACAGAATATGCATTTCGTATAGAAGACTTTATCACGAATTATCATGCAGAACTACAGTCAAAAGACTATTATTCAAGAATCTATGGTATAGAAAAAGAGTATCGTTTGTCAAAGGTATCTAAGGTGTCCGCTTTTATGTATGGTCACGATGATACTCATATTATATATGCCGATGCATTGGGAGAGATAAACGAGGTTAAAGACGGAACTTTCAGTGTCCTCGTCGCAAATCCCCCTTATGCTGTTTCTGGATTCCTTGAAACACTTTCGGAGAAGGAAAGAAGGAAATATTCGCTGTATAATACCGATTTAAATATAGATAAGAATAATGCTATCGAGACATTCTTTATAGAGCGTGCAGCCCAACTACTCAAATCGGGAGGAGTAGCTGGCATCGTATTACCTGTTTCTGTTTTGACAAAAGATGGAATCTATTCTCATGCTCGAGAAATAATATTAAAATACTTTGACATTATTTCTCTGACGAAATTTGACAAGAACACATTTGGCAAAACTAACACAAGCACTGTTACAATGTTTTTGCGGCGTAAAGAACGAAATACGCCAGATAGTGAACATTTTGAATCAAGGGTTAACGATTGGTTTAGTGGCATCTCTGATTCGGACTATGTGTATCAAGATGAAGAAATATTGAGGGAATACTGTAATCACATGGGTTATAACTTTGAAGATTACAAAATGTTTCTTCAAGGTTATATTACTGATTCCATCAAAAAAACTGAGATGTTTGAAACATACTCTGCGGCATTCAATGGCACAACTCGAAATGCCATGAAGGGTGTTGTAGAGGAAGCTAAGAAAATCCGAACACGTTTTAAATCTCTGGAATCGACAAGAGCTTATAAGAAAAAATCAGAAGTTGAAAAGAGCCGCATTAAACAAGAGATGTTTTATGCTTTTGTGAAAGCTATTGAACGAGATAAAGTCTATTTCTTTATGCTCGCTTTTAATGCTCCTTGTCCTGTTGTGATAGTCAATATGCCATCCGGGACAACCGAAGGAAAGAAATTTTTAGGTTATGAATGGAGTAATACAAAAGGAAATGAAGGAATAAAATATCTTCATGTCGCGTCTTCTCAAAACACGGACGAAGACTCGGGAAATGCGGCAGATGACGATACCATGCAACAAATTCGTGGTATAAACGGCATTGTTACGCCCTTATTTAATCCGGAGGATTTATCAGATCCCGATAAAATTAACAGCTTAATTCGACAAAATTTTTTAGGAGAGGATTTCTCAATACCGGAAGAATGTGCTGAATATGTGACATTTGAAAATCTGGTAGATATGCTTGATTTCAAATCGGTCGCTTTCAAGAAGGAAATAAAAACTAATGTATCTCTTAAAGTCGAAGTTAAGAGTAAATTTCCTGTAGTCAAACTGAAAGATTATTGCGATTGCATTAATCCATCCAAAGATGAGATTAGAGATGTCCCTAAAGATACTATAGTTTCTTTCATTGAAATGTCATCGCTTGGTTTTGGCAAGATTGAATCAATGGAAGATCGGACTATCGCGGATTTATCTGATGGGGGATACACGTATTTCAGAGAAAACGATGTCCTTATTGCTAAAATTTCCCCATCAATGGAAAATGGCAAATGCGGCTTAGCTACGGGATTGACAAATGGACTGGGTCTTGGTAGTACCGAGTTTCATGTCATAAGAGGAAAAAACAAGTATCAGTCAAAATTTATCCTTGAGTATCTTAACCGAGAATATATAAGACGAATAGCGTCATCTAACGAAACCGGATCAAGTGGACATCGTAGAGTACCCGAGAATTTCTATTCTCAGATGCCAATACCTAACGTTCCTGATGAAATACTGAAAGAGTATTATATGGAAATATCAGTATTGGACGAGGAATATACCCATAATAATTATCGTATATTGCAAATACGCAAAGGCATAAAATCGATATTTGAAGATGCTCAGAGTAGAGCAACGATAGTAATTAAATTAAACAATCCTAATTTGTTTTCATTGTTAATTGGCCGAAGGGTACTGAGCAATGAAATCATCTCAGATGGTGATTACATAGTATATAGTGCAAATGTATTTGAGGCCTTTGGTAGGATTAATCACTCTATTTTAAATGATTTTTCTAAAACTTCTGTAATTTGGGGTATAGACGGAGATTGGATGGTGTCTTTGGTGAAAAGTAATGTCAAATTTCATCCTACTGATCACTGTGGCGTGATTAGAGTGTTAGACGAAACTGTTATTCTACCTGAATATCTCACATATGTATTAGCAAAAGAGGGTGAGAGAATTGGGTTCTCGCGAGTAAACAGGGCTTCGACAGAAAGAGTTCGAGAAATATCAATAACTATACCGGATATCGAGATTCAGAAAAAAGCGATAAAAAAAGTTACTGTATTAAATGAGGAGTTAGCAACGCTTGAATCACGACAAACTCAGATTTCATCTGAGAAACTTGAAATCATTAATAAATACATTGGTGAAAAAAGTGAGAATTGAATATGATAGATAAAAATACATATATTCCTTTTTCCAGGCGCAATGGAATAATCTCATTGCCAGAAAAGGAAACGGTAAAAGATTTCCCTGATTATATTTTAGCTGCGATACGTAATCAATCCTATGGCTTTTTTGAAAACGTATTACATGGATTGTATATTAATCATGTAACGGATTTCCATGCCATAAAAAAACATATATGGTGCTATTATTTCAATAGGGATTTGAAAGAATTAGAAAATAGATCCGGTGACATAATATTTATTCTTGAATGGTTAGCAGATTCTCTTCATAATATTCGTTTGCAATGGTTTCACAAACTGGATATTCTCGAGTTATATATTAATCTTTTGAATGATCTTCTAATTCAGGATGTAAAAGATTTTGAAAAAGAAAAATTCCACAAAGCGCACACAGAATTCCACAAATGGATTGGCAATCTAAACGATGAATTTGCAAGATTACATTACGCATACCGCATTGTAAGTCTTCAGATAGTTGAGATTACTTCTCCTATTGAAATAGAGGCTGTAGAAGCCGCTATAAATGAAGGGAAAGATAGTGTCTCTACTCATTTAATGACAGCTTTGCAACATTACAGCCACAAACTAAATCCAAATTATAGAAATTCGATAAAAGAATCGATATCTGCCGTAGAAGTTATATGTCGCGAGATTACAGGTAAAGACACCTTAGGTGCGTCTCTAAATGAACTTGAAAAGAAGGGAATAGCGTTCAATTCCCAACTTAAGACGGGATTTAATAACCTATACAATTACACGAATAATAAGGACACTGGAATAAGGCATGCCCTCATGGATGATTCTCATATCCCTGAACAAAAAGAAGCATTGTTTATGTTAGTTTCATGCAGTGCATTTATCAACTATTTACGGGCCATCAAAACTAAGATTGACTCGAATAATTGATAAGTCAAAATTAATCAGGTGAGTAATTTACACGACTATATTACTTGATAAATGATTGTAGATTATGACTACTGACAACTCGACATACATGCAGCTTTTTCACTCGTTGATTCAGCATAAGGAATCGGAAGTAGTGGAGTTCAAGAAGGCGGAGAATAACTTCGACTTCGATGATCTCGGTAAGTATTTCTCGGCTTTGAGCAACGAGGCGAATTTGCGTGGTCTTCCTTTTGCGTGGTTGGTATTTGGCTATGATGAAAAGAAGCATGAAATCGTAGGCACATCTTACAAGGATGGCGAAGGTGCGCTGAACAAACTGAAGCATGACCTCACCAATAACATGAGTGATGGTCAGACATTCCGCGAGATTATTCCTGTCGAAGTTGACGGCAAGCGCATCCTGATGTTCAAGATTCCGGCCTCACCACGAAATATTGTGATGAAGTGGAAAGGAATCGCTTACGGTCGTGACGGCGAGAGTTTGAAGCCGCTCAATCAGTCGAAGCAGGATGAAATCCGCAATCAGACACCATATCGCGATTGGTCTGCCGAGATTGTGCCCACCGCTACGCTCGATGACCTTGATGAGGTTGCGATTGCCAAAGCTCGCAAGATGTTCAAAAAGGTGCATAGCCGGATTCCGGTTGCCGAAGTCAACGGTTGGTCAGATGAAAAGTTTATCAGCAAATGTGGTCTTATGATTGACGGCAAGCTGACACGTGCAGCCATCATTCTTTTAGGCAAGAGTTTTTCGGAGTATCTGCTGAGGCCGGCTGTCGTGCAGGTTACTTGGACGCTACGCGATAAGAATAAGGATGTTGTTGATTATGAGCATTTCTCCGTACCATACATACTGACAGTCGATGAAATCCTTGCCAAGATTCACAATCTTACACTGCGCGAGATGCCGGGCGGTACATTGTTCCCCGACACGATGAAGCAATATGATGACTACACCATCCGAGAGGCACTTCACAACTGTATCGCACATTCTAATTACCAACTCCAGCAGCGTATTAACTTCGTTGAGAATCCCGGATTTCTCTACTACTCTAATGCCGGTTCGTTCATCCCTGGGTCATTGGAAGAGGTTTTGAGCACTGATGAGCCGCAGAAATTCTTCCGCAATGACTGTCTTTGTCAGGCGATGGTGCATTTCAACATGATTGATACCGTGAGCCGAGGAATCAAGAAGATGTTCACCGAGCAGTGGCAACGCCGCTTCCCTATGCCTGACTATGAAATTGACAATGACAAGCAGCAGGTAGCTGTCCGCATTTACGGTACGTCCATTGATGAGCGTTACACCAACATGCTAAAGAATAACGATTCGCTTACCCTTTGGGACTGCATCTCACTTGACGCTATCCAGAAGGGGCATCGTATTGACGAAACGGTCGCGCAGGACATGATTCAGCGCGGTCTCATCGAAGGCGAAGCTCCAAACTATCGTATCTCGCTGACTGTAGCAAAGAAAACGAAGCAACTTTCAGGTTATACCCGTGTTGTCGGGTTGGAGCGCGATAAGATAAAACACATGGTACTCCAATACATCCAGAACGCCGGGGCTGACGGGGCCAAACGAAGCGACATCATGGAATATCTCGGCGGCACTCTCCCCAGCCGCAACACTCCCGATCAGAATGGCCAAATGGTCGGTAATATACTCAAGGAATTGAACGCAGATAATCTCATCAAACCTATTGGTAAAAAATGGTTTGAGCAGGACCCTGTACAGAAATAAGCGAAAAATCAGTAGTTACAACTCCAAAAACAAGTAGTTGAGACAAAAAAATAAGTAGTTGAAAGTAAAAATGAGTAGTTATGCGCTAAAAACGAATAGTAGGTCTTTGTTTACGACTACTTCACGGTTTATTAGCTGTTTTTTACGACTAGTTGGCCTCCAACATCGGATAGTTTAGTCCAATTTTGGATAGTTCTTGGATAGTTCTCGGATAGTTTGAGACTATCCGGGATAGTTGTAAAAATGAGTAGTTGAAGGTAAAAATAAGTAGTTTACCCCAAAAAACAAGTAGTTGGCGAGTAGTTCTGCAAATATCCGAGTAGTTTTCCAAGCAAACAAGTAGTTATTGGAGATAGGCGTAGTTTTTATTCTCTTATACTGATACCATAATTGCCATGCGGAAAGATCATTGCTCTTTTAACATAATACAACGAACCGAGTGACGGCAAAATCTTAAATGCTAAAAGAGCCTATCGCAGACCGAAGTCTGAAATAAGCTCTTTTGGCTTTAGGCGATATGCCCTATGGTTTATAAACTATTGCAAAGATAGTGAATTTTATGGGATTGGCAAAGTTATTTGATTTACCAATCCGCAGATAAATTTTCAGGTATGGGTGCTACTCCCGGTTGATACCCTGATATGAATTTTCTGAAAGAATCTACCATAGGTGAGAAGTCCTTTATTATATCGCTAAATCTACTCGGTCTATTGTATCGAGGCAATGTCATAACCGGACGGTCTGAATGTCCCATTATTAATCCTAAATCATCTTCAAGATAGATGCAGTCCATTACATCCCATTTATATCTGCCATCTTTGAATTGGAACACTAACGAGCAGTTTATACATTTACTTCCATTAATTTGAGCTCCAAGCCTACCATTGAGGATGATTGCATCAAAGGAATTTTTCTTTATAAAGTCTTGCGGGTGGTCGTACTCGTGAGACATCCACGCCAATACTGCGTTATAAATGTCTTTCGCACTTAGGCTATCAACCTTTTCAACACCGGATAGCGTAAGATCGTAGTCCGAAATTGAGATATTGTCTCACGTTATTTCCGCGTGTGCAATCATCGGCACCATAAGCACCAGTGCGAGTAAAAACTTTTTCATGCATTATTGATTTAGTTGTTTGATAATCCTGTTCAATGCCTCAATCTGCATCATCGCGGCTTCGTAAGCCTGCTTACAGTCGGTGTCGAGCGCATCGTCACCATTTTTTACTAGACAAGTTTCCCGTCTCAAATTTAGGCAATTTTGCCGATTAACATATTTGATTAACCAATTTAATATATTAAAGGTGATAATCAGATAAATTAATTACATGATTATCACCTTTTCATTGAGCCGCGAGTGGGACTCGAACCCACGACCTTTTCGTTACGAATGAAATGCTCTACCAACTGAGCTATTGCGGCTAATCGCCTGCGGAAAAACCGAAAGCGTTGCAAAGTTAATAAAAATATGCAAGAATGCAAAAAAATATTTGGGGAGATATGGGGCAGAGATGTGGCTATATAGGGATGGATGGGGATAGGGAAGACGCGGGAGCGGAAGAATGACGGCAAGACTGTGCTGAGGCTGCAGAAGCCGAAGAAAAGGAGGAAAGAGCCAAAAAGGAGCTAATGCGAGGGAGAGGTAATTGTGTCGGCGAGGATATCGCGGGTCGGGGCTGAGGAGGCGGATTTAGTCGAGGCGGAGCCGGATGCGGAGCGCTTTGAGGATTTTTTAGAGGCACGGGAGCGACGCGCATGGCGGCGCTTGCCGTTGGCATTGTCGGCATCGTCGGCAGTGCTATCGGAGGCAAGGGTGGTCACTTCCGCTGATTCGGCAGCAGCTTCGCGTGCGCGATCTTCGCGCATCTGACGTCCCCCAAGACCCCAGACCAGTGCCCCAAACAACAGCACTCCTATCAATAGGGTCCACGCCCCTTTTCGCTCGTTCGTTCGCACTTTGTGTAATTTTAAATTTTTAATGTGTAATGTGTAATGAATGGGCTCGCCTCGAATAATTAAACATTACACATTCAACATTCCACATTATTCAAGAGGTCCGGGCGGAGACGACGGGTGCGCTCGAGAGCTTGCTCGTAGCGCCATTCAGCAATCTTTGCTTCGTGACCGGAAAGGAGAATGTCGGGCACTCGCCAGCCGTTGTATTCGGCAGGACGGGAATATACCGGAGGTGCAAGGAGATTATCCTGAAATGAATCGGAGAGTGCAGATTGCTCGTCGCCTATTGCCCCGGGAATGAGTCGCACCATAGCGTCGGCAATCACTGCCGCGGGCAATTCTCCACCGGTAAGGACATAATCGCCTATGGAGATTTCTTTAGTAATGAGATGTTCGCGCACACGCCAGTCAACGCCTTTGTAATGTCCGCAAAGGATTATCACGTTATTCAGCATCGACAATTGATTAGCCATCGGCTGGTCGAAACGCTCACCATCGGGAGAAGTGAATATGACCTCATCATATTCACGCTCTGCTTTTAGAGCCGAAATACAAGCATCGATAGGTTGAATCTGCATCACCATACCGGCTTCGCCGCCGAAGGGATAGTCATCGACCTTGCGGTGCTTGTTGGTGGTATAGTCACGAAGATTGTGAACTGCAATTTCAACGAGTCCCTTATCCTGCGCACGCTTGAGGATGGAGCAATTGAAAAACGGCTCCAACATCTCCGGCATCACTGTTATCAAATCGATTCTCATGACGCAAATTTACTAAAATTTTCCCAAACGGCAATAAGACCTCATCTTACAAAAGATCCGCCATCGGCAATAACGCAGGAAAGCCGGACATCGAGCCCGGCTTACCTTACATCTGTGTAATTCTATATGTGTGTTTTCACGTGTGCGTTCAGGAAGAGGATTAGTCCATCTCCTCATCAGCCTCGTAGCCGCCCATTTCACGGATGGCGTTACGGAGCATTGTGTGCTGCTGATAGAGGTTGTTGACAGGCATCTCTCCCTTGGTGTAATCGTGCATCGGGCTCTTAAGGAAGAAGCTGAGGAAGCGCTGTATGCCGTAACGTCCGGCACGAGCAGCGAGGTCGCTCAGAAGCACGAGGTCGAGACAGAGAGGAGCTGCGAGGATAGAGTCACGGCAGAGGAAGTTGATCTTGATCTGCATTGGATAACCCATCCAGCCGAAGATATCGATGTTGTCCCAGCCCTCTTTGTTGTCGTTGCGCGGAGGATAGTAGTTGATACGTACCTTGTGGTAATACTGTGTATCCTCATCGTTGCCATGACCATAAAGATCAGGCTGATTTTCAGGCACAAGAATAGTCTCAAGAGTAGAAAGTTTCGAAACCTCCTTTGTGCGGAAGTTTGCAGGCTCGTCAAGCACGAGACCATCGCGGTTTCCGAGGATATTTGTAGAGAACCAGCCGTTGAGACCGAGACAACGGTCGCCAATGATCGGGGCGAAACCTGATTTCACGAGAGTCTGACCTGTCTTGAAGTCCTTGCCGGCGATAGGCATCTTGGTCTTCTCTGCAAGTTCCCACATAGCGGGGATATCGACAGTTGTGTTGGGGGCACCCATGATGAATGGGCAACCCTCTGAAAGCGCTGCATAAGCGTAGCACATAGAAGGAGCCACGTGTTCTTTGTCGTCAGCCTTCATTGCAGCTTCAAGAGCGGCGAGAGAGCCGTGAACCTTCTCGTCAACCGGAACATAAACCTCTGTAGAAGCAGCCCAGAGCACAACCACACGGTCTACGCCTGATTCCTTCTTAAAGTTGCGGATATCCTCACGGATCTGCTCGGTCATATCCCAACGATCCTTGCAATCCTTAACATTATTGCCATCAAGGCGTTTTGCGTAATTGTGGTCGAAAGCAGCCTTCATAGGCTTGATGGCTTCGAGTTCTTCTTTTACAGGATTGATATCCTTCTCTTTGAGAACCTCGGCATTGATTGCCGACTCATAAGCATTTGCAGGGTAAACATCCCAAGCTGCGAATACAATGTCATCAAGATTTGCGAGAGGCACGATATCCTTATAGTGGAGGTATTTTTTTTCTTCGCCTTTGCCAATACGGATCTTGTCATATTGAGTACATGAACCGATAGGTTTTGCGAGACCTTTGCGAACCATTAACACTCCGGTCATAAATGTAGAGGTGACAGCACCGAGACCTACTACCATAACGCCAAGTTTACCTTTAGGCGCTTCAGCTTTTTTTGTTGCCATAATAAATTCGTGTGTGTATTCTTTTATAATTTTTAATTCCAAAATTTAAACACTCCGGAAATCTCCAACATTTCAAAACTGATTTGCGGCTCAACCGCCTGATGAAATCGTTTTCAAATTTCCGGCGGTAAAATTAGGTCCGATTTTAATAATGGCAAACTATTTTGGACAAAAAATAAGGGGGTCAATTCTTAAACTTTATTAAGAGACCCCTTTATTAGATAATATTTATTAAATTATATAGCTTTAATAAAATTTCTGTTAATTTGTGTTAATTAGGCTTATTGGCAAAATTCGTTAATTTTGGTCAAATTTCTGCAACATTCCGGGCACCTCACGGATATCTGAAATAGTATTTGGATATGTCTGAGCATCCTCCTCATCTGTCCATCCCTTACCTTTTATCCAGATTGCCTTGCAGCCGATCTTCTCAGCCGGTTCTATATCTTTACGGTAGCTGTCGCCGACAACTACTGTCTCATCGGGCTTGCACCCTAAAGCCTCAACGCCAAGACTGAATATTTTGGGATCCGGTTTACGGACACCTACAACTGCGCTCTCCACAATCTTCGGAAAATACTTGTCAATACCGAAATCCCTAAGCACAGTCTCCACATTGCCATAGAAATTAGACACGAGCACAAGCTTATATTTTTTGCTCAATTCTTCAAGCACAGGTGCAGCTTCCTCTACCTTGGAACGAGCGGAATGATAACATATACCGGCGATCTCGCCCGCCTTCGCTTCTACCTGCGCAGGAGGGAAAAGCCCCTGCTCGGAAAGCCACTGCAACTCGAGACGCATCTTAATGAGAAGAAGATCGCCGAAATTATGCTCCGGAAGGATATGGCGTGTACGCGCCAGCTCTCTCTCTGCATATACGTATGCTTCGCGGAATTCAGCTTTATCAACGGCTACGCCGGCTTGCTGATAAGCTCGCCAGATAACCTCACTCCAATGGTCGCCCCCGGTGTCGAGAGTGCCTCCATAATCAAAAATTATTCCCCGGATCACTATAATTAATTTTTAATGTGAAATGTTTAATGCCTTCAGTTAATGTTTAATGTTCAATGTGTAATGTGTAATTAAGGGGTTTGCCTCGAAAAATTTAACATTACACATTTAAAATTAAACATTCTTGGTAAACTGGCGGCAGATGCGCTCGTGGCGCCAAACCATATATATTAAAACGCCGTTGAGCACCGTGAGTTCAAATGCGAAATAGAGCCAAGGCATGCGGAAAATAAGGATTGCCGCAAACAGCGCGAACGTACGTGTATTGAAGGAGAGGATGTTGGTATATTTCATCAGCGGCTTGCTCTTGGCGCGGAATTCATCGCGGAAAGATTGCGGGATGGCATTGCCATATTTTGCACGCAGTGCGGCACGCAGTTTCTGCATCTGAGGAGTGCGCTTCTCCTGACCAACAGTATAATTGGTATAGAAAGCGAGCGTAAGCTTCTGCCAGAAATTATGTTTCCAGCTCAGTGAATGGAATTTATCCCAAAGATGCTCGGCACGTTCGAGTTCACTGCCATCCTCCCCTTTTAGGAAGTATAGATGGAACTGGCGATAATAATCTCCCATAGCAGCCTGGACACCATGACAAATTCCTGTCACAACAGCCATCACCCATATCACCCAATGATGCGCGGAGAAAAATTCGCTCGTAACGTTCTCGCGCAAACAAATAGCTATATATATGGCGGCAAACCAGAAATCACCGCTCAAGCCGTCAAGGATTCGACCGATACGTGAATATTGTTTGGTCATGCGGGCAAGCTGACCATCCGCGCTATCAAAAGAATCCGCCCATACCAAAAGGAAGACACCGATGATATTCCACCAGAAATAATTCATCCAGGGACTTACATTCTCATTGAAATAGAAACAGATTCCGGCTCCTACGCCAAGAAAAATTGAGGCAATCGTGATTGCGTTGGGTGTGATACCGAGTTTTTTTGCAAGAAGAGCCCACATGTAACCTATCGGGCGATAGAAAATAAGATCGAAAGTTTCTTCCGTATCCATCGATTTCAAGGAATCCTTGAAGCCCTGTTTCTTACTCTCTTTCATTTTCTCCTCCTTTCTTTGATTGCCTGAAGCACACATTTTGCGATGGGCTGCGCTGCCTCCACGCGACAAGGCGCGAAGCTGGGCCAGTCGTTGAAATCTATAATTCTGATGGAGCCATCGGGATCTACTATGCAATCGCCGCCATAAATCTTCACATCCATTATCTCGGATGCTTTCTGGCATATCTCCTTGAGATAATTCTCATCGAAAGCAAGACCCTGCGACTTACCATTCACAGCCTCATAGCCGTATTTGCTGTGTCCCTCATCGAAGGGATAGAACCAGTAGAACCAGTCCTGACCCTGCACCCCGTAAAATTTGATAAGGTCACCCACAAGGTGACGGTTGATCACAGCGCGTTTGATGCCACGATAGAAATATTCATGAAGCACCTCCTGAGCTTCCTGAGGATGGCGGCAATAGCTCACATCCTCCTTGTGCATCGCATGGAAGTCGCCACGCTTTATCCACACTTTCTCATAACCGCCCTTCTCGAGATCGGCACGCACATCTTCATTGGTGTTGACAATAAGACTCTCGGGATAGGGAATACCGTTGCCAAGCAGGATGCGCGTCATCTTCTCACGGGTGCAATTTTCAATCCCATAACCGGAATTGATCACGAGTTTGCCTTCGTCTTCAAGATGCATCAGTTTTTCAATAGATGCCTTCTCGCGACACATATTGAGGATTATATCCTCCGTGATATTTTCTTTCTGAAATTGCTCTTCATTATAGATCTTCACCTCGCAACCCCGCTTGCGGAGCTGGTCGGCGACGGCGTTGAAAATCGCCGCATCGTTTCCTATATGGTTGGGGGAGTAAGCACCTGCGCGCATCACTCCGGCAATCTTTATATCTGCCATATTATCTGATGATAGTTTAGGAATTTTGAGTTAGGAATTGTTCAGCTTTCGCGATGTCACCTGCATGGTCAACATCTATTATCTTGCCCATGTCGCATGCCTTGAGTCGCAACCCTGCCGACACAAGCGCACGCTGATAGTTGCGCATACGACTCACGCCGTTTTTGAGGCATTCGTCAAGCACATCGACAGCCTTGTCACCAAGACCATATATGCCGCCCGACACGAATTCCCGGATGTAAACATCTTTCAAATCACCGTCAGTTGCCGATTTGTCAAGAAACGCCGTGATATTCATCTCCGCATCAGTCTCTACATAGAGAGGCTTCTCATCGTCTACAAACGAGGTAACCGCCATCATTCCGTCAACATCAGCAGCCGCATCGGAATATGCCTTCACATATCCTGAAAAATCCGGCTCACGGAAGATTGTATCAACTGTGGTTACAATGAAACGCCCGTGCCCCTTCAGCAACTTGCCGAGTTCATAGAAACTATGCATGGAAGATGGGGTTGTCTTCACCACAAGGTCTACCGGTATTGAGATCTCCTTACGAAGATTCTCTACGAATTCGCGCACTTCCGTCATCTGCTCATTCACAATGATGCTGATACGGCCCGCGCCATTTTCCTGAAATATTCTCACAAGACGCCCGAGCATCGGCTCGCCGTTAAGCGGCACAAGGGGTTTGGGGAACGCCACCCCCTCCTGCACCAGCCGCGAACCCTCGCCGGCTGCTATGATTCCAAAATTCATTATTCGGTTATTTCTTCTTTAGTAAGGTCTATCGTTTTGTCAACGCCCTTCTCAGTGCGCACTTTGCGCAAGGGGTTGGCTGATGCCATCTGGTGGTTAACACGGTTGCGGTAAAGGTCTATCGCCTTATAGATCGCCTGACGCATGGAAGTCGGATCCGCTTTGTCTTTCCAGGCGAGATCGTAGGCTGTGCCATGATCAGGAGAGGTGCGCACGAATGGAAGACCGCCTGTGAAATTAACGCCGGTCTCTCCTGCGAGAGCCTTGAAAGGTGCGAGCCCCTGATCATGATACATCGCAAGGATACCATCAAAATTGCGGTATGCGTCTGTCGCGAAGAAGCCGTCGGCTGAATAGGGTCCAAACACGAGGATGCCCTCCTTCTTTGCCTCCTCAAGAGCGGGAATTATTTCATCCTTCTCCTCGTTGCCGAGAAGACCCTCATCGCCACAATGCGGATTCAGGGACATAACCGCTATTTTGGGACGTTCACATGTAAAATCGCTACGAAGCACTTTCTCGAAACTGTGAATCTGGTCAAGCACTCGCTTTTTAGTGATAGCCTGAGGCACTTTCGACAGAGGGAGATGGGTTGTGACGAGAGCCACTTTCAGATAGTCGTTGAAAAGCACCATCAACGCATGTGCTCCCTTGCCAAGACGCTGCTGGAGATATTCAGTATGACCCGGAAACTGGAAATCTTCGCTCTGCACAGCCTTTTTGGAAATAGGAGCAGTAACAAGCACCTGTATTTCCCCCTCTTCAAGAGCTGCTGTAGCCAATTCGAGAGCTTTTACGGCTGCCTGTCCGGATTTAGCTGTAGGAATACCCGGTTCCACATCATTGTGAGTTACTCCAATCTCCACGATATTCAGTTTACCATCGCGAATATCCCCTTTGTTCTTGACAATATGTATGGGGAGAAGTTCGAGATTGAATTCCCTGCGGGCTTTCTCCACAATCTGCGGACTTCCGAAGAATACGGGAGTAAACAATTCAGGGATCTTTTCATCCGAAATCGCTTTAAGCGTTACCTCATAACCGATTCCGTTTATATCGCCGTGGGTGATACCCACTCTTATAGGTTTTGCCATGTTCTAATATTTTAACCTACAAAGATAGTAAAAAATAATTTTTAATTAGGAATTAGGAATGAGAAATTAGGAATTATTTGAGCCACTTAGCCAGATGAAATTTCTAATTCCTAATTCCTAATTGATTTGAAAGCATTCCGCATGCTGCCTCAATATCTTCGCCACGTGAGGCGCGGATTGTTGCCGTGACACCCTTGGAATTGAGATAACTGCGGAACATCAGCATCTTGTCTTCGCTGCTCGGCTGAAGCTCCACGCCGGGGATGGCATGGAAGCGAATGAGGTTCACACGACAGTCGAGCTGCCCGATAAGCTTAACAAGCATTTCGGCATGGGCAATATCATCGTTTACATTTCGCCACATGATGTATTCCAGCGAAAGACGCCGCTGATGACTGAAATCGTAAGCGGCGAGCACTTTCATCACCGAAGAGATGGGAAAGGCTTTCTGCGCCGGCATCATGGATTCGCGCTGAGATGTATCAGCCGTATGCACGCTTATAGCCACATGCACTTGCGTCTCCTCAAGAAGTTCTTTCAGCTGCGGAAGCTTTCCTACGGTAGAGACCGTGATGCGTTTCGGACTCCAGGCGAGTCCCCATGGGGCGGTAAGTATTTCAATAACACGCTTCACCTCCTTGAAATTGTCGAGAGGTTCACCCATCCCCATAAACACGATGTTAGTAAGGGGATTCATAGGTTCAAAACCTTTCTGCGGCGCAGGCGGAATGCTGAGAATCTGATTGATAATCTGCGCGGCTGTAAGATTTGCCTTGAAACCCATCTTGCCGGTGGCGCAGAAATAGCAATTCATCTTGCAGCCCGCTTGGCTCGAAACGCAAAGTGTAGCTCTATCCTTATCGGGTATATACACCGATTCGATGGAGTTACCGTTGCCTACCTTGAAAAGATATTTAACAGTGCCATCAGAGGATTTACGCGCTGCGGAGGGAGCCTCTCGCCCGATCTCATAATTCTCCGACAACCATTGCTTATTCTTTTTGGAGATATTAGCCATCTCGTCGAAGGTTGTGACCTTCTTATCATAGAGCCATTCGGCAAGCTGCTTCCCCACAAAACGGGGCATCTTGCCGCGAAGAGCTACATTCTGCAGCTCATCCAGCGTCATCCCTATCAGTTTTACCTTATCCATAACTTTTTTTTAATTAATAATTAATAATTAATGGTTAATGGTTGCTTGTTGCGAAAAGCTTCGCCGAATGGAATTATTAATTATTAACCATTAATTATTAATTAAAACAAAAGCCTCCCTCGGGAGGCTTTTGTTTCATTCAGCCGAATGCGGATTAATCGCCGGCTTCGAATTTGTAGATATTGTTTTTCAGTTTCTTGTCACCCTTGACCATGTCGAGAAGGTTGGGATTGACAAACTGATAATACTGCTGCTCATACATCTGGTCGTTGAAGGGGAAGTTTTCCTTTGCCTTACCGGTAACCTGATATACATACACGCCATCCTCACCCTTGGTGATAACGACTTTCTTGTCTGCCTTCGAACCATTGATGCGACCCATCACAGCAGGATCGGCAACGCCGGCATTGTGACCGAAACGGAATGTTGCAACATTCGTGGGCTGCACACCCATTGCCTGAGCTGCGCTCTGGAGACTCTGTGTCTTCTTACCGAATTTCTCAACGAGCTTGTCGCCGGCTTTAGAAGCACGAATCTCATGAGTAAGCATCGCATTCACATCTGGGTTGGTTACAGGCACGTAATCCTCGTAGCTTCTTTCCACTGCCACTGCATAGAGGGCTGGAGTGATGGCATTCTTGGATTCATAGATATGGCTTACCTCTCCTTCATCTCCATCAATCATTACCCAACGAACAACCTGACGACTGTCGGGATAGTAAGAGTTCATACCCATCATGCGGGGAACGGCGGGAGTTGACTGAGTGAAGCTATAGTTCTGAAGAGTATATCCTGCTTTCTCGGCGTTCTTCACGAAGTCTGCCGCAGTCTTGTTCTCAAGAAGGAATTTCTCAAGTTTTGCACGCTCATCGCTCACAGTCTTAAGGCTGGGACCGAGAACGTATTCAGCTTCATCATACTCATAGATGGTCTTGGGAGCTTTCTGCTCTGTGATCTTACCGATCAGCATACCCTGAGCACCGCCCTGAAGGGTTACGTAGCGACCTGCTGCGTTGCGGAGGCTGTCAAGCATCTCGTCGGCAATAGCGTTTGTGGGACCCTGAGCTGTATAGAGGGGTATCCACTGGTTGAGCTGGGGAGCAACGCTATCCATTGAGAAGCGAGCTGTGATTGAGTCAGCGGGAAGACCATTGTTGAGGGCTGTGAGAACTTTATTGCCAAGAGCCTCGGTTGCAGTGCTTACGAGGTTAACCTGAATAGAGTCGATAGCCTCGGTGCGTTTGCCAACGCGAACCACGGTGAAGCCCTGGACGGTCTCGGAGATAAGTTTTACGCTGTCTTTGGGAGCGCTCATCACGAAATCTTTCACAGCACCTGACGGAAGGTCGGTGGCACGAACTGCATGGTGAGTCATGCTCACACCCTCTTTCTTGGTTGCCTTGCTAAGCTGACCCGTGCTGTCGCGGAGTTCCTTGACAGTGTTCTGAGCGAGCTGACGGGCTGCCGCACGGTCGGCAGAAGAAGCGGAGATGCTCACGCTGATGAAGCTTACATCTTTGGTAGCTTCGTCAACTTTGAAGAGCCCTTTCTTCTCGGCATATGCCTTTTTGAGCTCATCCGCGCTTACGGGATATTCCTTGGCATCGAGTGTGCCGTAAGGGAGATATGCCACGTCAACAGCTGTTGTATTTACATAATCGTTATAAAGAGCTTTCTTATCGAGGTCATTAGCCTTTACCGTGCCGGCAAGCACACGCTGGTAAACAGTGCCCTTAATGGTTTCCTGCATCTCTTTCTCTGCTGCAAGCCACATACGCTGGAAAGGTTCCATCTGAGCATCGGTAAGACCGTTACGTTTGGGGTTGAATATCACCTCATATGCCTGCTGAGGAGTCTGAACACTCAGACCTGAGGCATTGAGCTGACGAACGATATCCATAACGCGCTGGTTCTGCGGATTCTCGATCATATAATAGCGAAGAAGATTGCCTGTGGTGCGGATACCTGCTTTGTTTGCGGCAGAGAGCACGATATCTTCCTGCATAAGCTGGTCGAGTGCCATCTGGGCGAGCACCTGGGTGTCAAAATTTGCGAACTGCGCCGGATTCTGACGGCGTGCTTCCTCAAGCTGATTGTTGAGTTCTTCGCGTTTACGCTGATAGTCAGTAAAGTCGATTTTGGTGCTTCCTACTTTTGCGATTGTGGTGCGCTCGCCGAAAATGTTCTGGCTGTTGGTCAGAGCATCGCCGATGATGAAGGCGAGAAGAGCCACACCGATCACGATGATGAGGAACACCGATTTGCTTCTGATTTTCTCTAATGTTGCCATTCTTTATATAGCTGTTTTAATTAATTTTCTGCCAATAAACGTGCAAAGATAACATTTTTAGCAATAATCGGCAAATTTCAGCTTAATTTTATTATTTCTTAGTAATTCCGAATGCTTCGCGGATGCTATCGATGGCATCAAGTTTCTCCCATGTGAAGAGCTCGACCTCCTTCACAATCGTCTCGTTTTCGTAGCGCGATTTGAACTCCTTCTTCACGGTGCGGGGCTCACGACCCATATGCCCGTAAGAGGCTGTTTCTCTGTAGATAGGATTGCGCAGTTTGAGACGTTCTTCAATCGCTTTCGGACGCATATCGAAAAGTTCGGAAATGCGAGCAGCGATCTCGGTATCGCTCATATCCACACGCGATGTGCCGTAAGTATTAACGAAGATACTGACAGGCTGAGCCTTACCAATAGCATAAGCCACCTGCACGAGCACTTCACGAGCAACGCCTGCAGCCACAAGATTCTTGGCAATGTGACGGCATGCGTAGGCTGCCGAACGGTCAACCTTCGATGGATCCTTGCCCGAGAACGCGCCTCCGCCATGAGCACCGCGACCACCATAAGTATCAACAATTATCTTACGCCCTGTCAGACCGGTATCGGCATGCGGACCGCCAAGCACAAACTTGCCTGTCGGATTTACATGAAGAATGAGCTTGTCGTCGAAAAGATTCTGTATCTCTACCGGAAGTTTGGCTTTCACACGCGGAAGAAGTACCTCCTCCACATCTTTGCGTATCTGCTCGAGCATCTGCTCGTCAGCAGCCCTGCGGGCTTCGGGAGTGTCCTCCAGTGGTGCAACAAATTCATCATGCTGCGTGGAGATGACGATTGTGTGAATCCTTACCGGACGATGGTTCTCATCATATTCCACAGTCACCTGGCTTTTTGCATCCGGACGGAGATAGGATGTAAGTTTCCCCTTGCGGTAATAATTCATGGCAGTGCCCTCGCGACGAATGTCGGCGAGTTCACGAAGAAGGAAATGCGAGAGGTCAAGAGTAAGAGGCATATAATTGGAAGTCTCGTCAACGGCATATCCAAACATCATTCCCTGGTCGCCGGCACCCTGCAGATCCTCCACTGCAACATTCTCTCCCTGGCGACTCACGCCGCGATCAATATCTTCGCTCTGCTCGTGAATGGTGCTAAGGATTCCGCAAGCGTCCCCGTCGAAACGATATGCGCCGCGGTTATATCCGATCTCGTTGATAAGATCGCGTATGCTGTGCTGGATATCAACGTATGCCTGGGAACTTACCTCACCGGCAACCACCACCTGACCGGTGGTGCAAAGGGTTTCGATTGCAACATGACTCTGAGGGTCGCGCGCAAGGAATTCATCAAGCAATGTATCGCTGATCTGGTCAGCCACCTTATCGGGATGACCTTCGGAAACGGATTCCGATGTAAAAAGATAATTCATTTCTATCTAATGTTTAATTTTCAATGTGCAATGTTTAATTGTTAAAACACAAAAGAGCGGTCGCTGTTGCGATCGCTCTATATATAATGCGTATGCTGTCGTCATTGTTGATGACGGCTCAGGAAGAGCCGCACCTTGAAGATGCAGTTTTAGCATTTTTTTGAGTGGTTGCAAGCAGCCAAATTTTTCCACTTCCGTCTCCTGCTTTGCCTTCTCTTCGAAAAGATAGACGCAGTCCGCAGAATTGCACCGCAAATTTACAAAATTTTTCTCTCAATACAAAAAAATATTCAACCCTTCGTTATAATATAATTAGACATTAAAAAATATAAACGCTATAAGCTATGTTCAAAATGATGCTGCTTGCAGGTGCAGGAGGTTTTGTTGGCACCTGCGTACGATTTCTGGTAGGGAAATGGAGCTCCGCAATTTTCCACGGAGCCTTTCCTTTGGGAACATTCCTTGTGAATATTATAGGATGCTTCATTATCGGACTGCTTTTCGGACTCCTTGAAAAAGTACATGTAATGACTTCCGCAGACGTAATACTGATAACGGGGTTCTGTGGTGGTTTCACCACATTCTCCGCGTTTGCAAACGACATGTGGGTATTGGGAACCAAAGGCGACTGGACCACATTTATCCTCTATCTCCTCCTCTCCGTAGTGGTCGGCATCCTCCTCGTTTGGGCTGGCCGCGCAATCATCCGTTAATGTAACGGTTACTTACGAGACAACAACTTTATAAAGGCGACACCTTTGTCCACCACAAGAGCATGTCCTGCGGCATTAAGGTGGGCAGTGTCGCCTACACCTTTGTTCTGAAAATACTTCGCGCGGAATTCATCATCATTCACTTCAATTCCGCAATCTGCACCGGCATCAAAAACCGGGATGGAATGCCTCAAACAAGCACTGCGTATCTCAGAGATGACTTCTTCAAAACCGGCTCTTTTAAGATGCCAGGGCAACACATAACCGATCGCAGCATCAGGATAACGCTGCAGAAGACCCGTCAGGAATTTTTCCAGAGATGCCTTGAAGACATCCATTTGTGAGGGATCCTTACCAACAGTAAAGGCGTCATTATGACCGGCAATCACAAGAACATAATCTGCTTCGGAAGGCATTTTCAAATAACGCTTTGTCATGGCTTCGCCGAAACCTTCTTTAGTGCGATCGAAGGCGATGCAACTGCCGTTCCTGCCGAAGTTAAGATAATACATGCCTAACCGTTTAGCGGCACGGGCATGCCAGCTCTCGCTCCACGGACGACTATGGTTTTCCACATAGCTGTCACCTATCACAGCTATTCGCTTACCCTCCAATGAATTTCCCTGCGTATTAGAATCAGCGTTAACTGAAAATCCACACAAAACCATCATCATCGCCACTACTGCTATAATCTTCTGCATCTCTCGTAAATTTGATTTAACAATGTCAAAGTTAATAACTTTTATTCAACTAATCAAAATTCATCCTCGTTTATCACGTTGCACCCGATGAAGTAAGAAGTAAGAATTGGGACGCCTCAGCCTAATCCATCCACATTAATTATTACCAAACCATGAAAACCAGTTAAAACCATTTTATCAGCTTCGCTGATTTTCCATCAACTCATATGCCACTACTCTAAAGTTAAGGTTCCAACCACTTTAAACCACTCAACAACCACAACAGATGTAGATTGAATCTCGATTAGATGCATATTGACTCTCTCATCTCAGAAAAAAAGTGGTTGTTGTGGGGTTGAAAGTGGTTGGAGATAAAATTCCCTTCAATCCGTCTACGATTGAAAAAGGTTTTAATGGTTTGATAATTTTTAGATTGGTTTGAAGTAGCCGCAGTAAATCCCCGTTTATCGAACCGAGTTCGATAAGGTAAGAAGTAAAAGGGAACAGGTAAAAAGTAAGGAGACTATCTCTGAGACCACCTTCAGTAAAGCACAGAAGTCAGAGTCGATTTCGCGACAACCCTCGAAGAGGGTAATTGGTTATAACTCCATATCGGTTAAGCACTTATGAAATAATGCTTAACCGGTGTGGGGGTCACATAAGTCGCGTCCCCGCGGCCTCGGAGAGGTCGATTAATAAACTTTCGCGGTACTATTCGACATCTCCGATGCCGTCTGACGCGAAGAGGTCCAACCCCACACCGACCGGTTCGTTCCTTGCAGAAACTCCCGGTCGATGCGGGGTTATAATTATATGCCCTCTCCAAGGGCTGACTCGATATTTAAGCTACGGACTCTGTGTCTCCGCAAGGTCTTTAAGACCCTCCGCGCCTGAAAATTAACATTATACATTCAAAAATTTCACATTACTTTAAACCTCTGTTCCTCTGTGCCTCTGTGTTAATATTTTCGTAACAATTTGAATCAAGTTTCGCCCTTCGCGCCGTAGCGTTTAAATAATTATGTTGACTCTAATTGTTGAGGCGTGCCAATTCTCCTTTAACCTATTCCCTATAACCTTTCACCTCATCGGGCTGAGCCCGATAAATCGGAATTTAGATTACTGATTTGAAAATGGGATGTGAAACTAACCAATATATTAATTTGATCACCTATTTAAGTATAACATAAATTGTTAAAAAATGAGGATTGGAAGTATCACGACTTCCAATCCTCATTTTAACAATTAAATGTTTTCAATTAAATGAAAATACTATTCATTTCTTGAATATTATTTGAAGCGACGGTTGCCTTCGAGAGCAGGTTTGCCCTCTGCGACAGCCTGCGCTGCATTGTTCTTCTTGCCACGCGACATGATGGCGTAAGCGATAGGAGCTGCACAATAGAGCGAGCAGAATGTACCTACAACCACACCGAAGATCATCGCGAATGTGAATGAGCGGATTGTGTCACCACCGAGGAAGAAGATGCAGAGAAGCACGAGCAGTGTAGAGAACGATGTCATTACCGTACGACTCAATGTCTGGTTCAAAGACTTGTTGAAAGTCTTGCGACGATCTTCTTTCGGATAGATACCGATCATCTCACGCACACGGTCGAACACAACCACGGTATCGTTGATCTGATAACCGATGATCGTAAGCACGGCAGCGATAAATGACTGGTCGATCTCCATTGAGAAGGGAAGGAAGCCCCAGCATACCGAATAGAAACCTACAATGAGGAATGCCGTGAGAGCCACCGCGCAAACAGCACCGACAGAGAAGGCGATGTTGCGGAAACGGAAAAGGATGTAAAGGAACATACATACAACGGCGATACCAAGTGCCCAGTATGCGTCACGTTTCATATCATCTGCCACTGAAGGTCCAACCTTCTGGATAGAGATGATACCGTGGCTTTCGTCTGACACTGAGAATGCTTCGAGATCCATTGTCTTGCCGTTAACTGTAAGCTCGTCCTTAAGACCCTCATAAAGGATTGAGGCAACTTCATTCTCAATACCCTCTGATTCCTCGCTGATCTTATAGTTAGTTGAGATACGAAGCTTGGAAGGATTGTCGATATTGATTACAGCCACAGATACTGTGGGATCATTTGCCTTAGTCTGGAAAAGGTCAAGAAGCTTATCCTGAACTGCCTGACGATCCACGTCTTTCTCAAACTGAACCACATAGTTGCGACCTCCGGAGAAGTCAATACCCTGGTTCATTCCGCGGATTGCGAGAGATGCGATTGAAATTACAATGAGAGCAATCCATACTGCGGCAGCAGCCTTAGCCTGACCCATGAAGTTGATTTTCGGATGGGTGAGGAAGTTGCGGCTGAGGGCAGTTGCAAATGTCATGTTGGCGCAACGTCCGTTCTTGGTGATAAGATCGAAGGCGATACGGGTAAGGAACACTGCTGTGAAGAACGAGCAGACGATACCGATGATGAGGGTGGTTGCAAAACCCTTGATAGGACCTGAACCGAAGAAGAGGAGGATCACACCGGTGATAACCGAAGTGAGGTTAGAGTCGAATATCGCGGAGAATGCATTGCTGTAACCTTCGGAGATTGCCTGACGGAGTTTCTTGCCGTTCTTGAGCTCCTCTTTCGTACGCTCGAAGATAAGCACGTTGGCATCTACCGCCATACCGAGTGCAAGCACGATACCGGCGATACCGGAAAGTGTCAGCACTGCCTGAATCGATGCGAGGATACCAAGAGTGAAATAGAGGTTGAGGATAAGACCTACGTTGGCAACAAGACCGGGAATCCAGCCGTAGTATGCCACCATGAGGATCATCAGCAGGATGATAGCCACGATGAATGAAATGAAGCCCATCTGGATCGCCTCGGCACCAAGGCTCGGACCGATCACATTGTTGCTGACAACATTCACCTTTGCCGACATCTTACCGGATTTAAGCACGTTTGCAAGGTCGTTTGCCTCTTCGGGAGAGAACTGACCCGTAATCTCAGAGCTACCGCCCGTGATCTCGCCATTTACGTTCGGGAACGAATATACATGGTCATCAAGCGCAATAGCGATGGGACGACCGATATTGTTGCGGGTAATGGTTGCCCACTCCTGAGCACCGCGGTCGCTCATCTTCATAGTAACCAGATTACCGCGCATATTGTCAAACTCGGAAGAAGCGGAAGTCACGGCATCACCTTCAAGCACTGCGTCTCCCTTGAGTGCGATAAGCTCCCAGTAGCCAACGGTCTTGTCCTCGCCGTTGTCTTTCTTCACAACATTGCCGTTGGCATCAGTCACAGGAAATTCAGCCTGCTTTACCGACCACATCAGAGTAAGGTCTGAGGGAAGGGTGCGTTTAGCAAGCTCTGTATTCATAATTGAGTCAACAAGATTCTTGTTGGATGGAGCCACCATGCCGACAACTGGAGATCCGGCACGTTGCGCACCGCCGAGAAGCTCGATTACGTTGAGATGATTCACAGTGTCCTGCTGGGCATAAGCTGCGGCAAAGCGCTGGAGGTCGCCCATGATCTCATTGTAGTTGTAAACCTCGTAGAATTCAAGGTTGGCACTTGATTTCAGAAGTTCGGTCACACGCTCCGGCTCTTTTACACCCGGAAGCTCAAGAAGAATCTGACCGCTCTTGTCCTGAAGTTTCTGGATATTTGGAGCAACGACACCAAACTGGTCGATACGCGTGCGGAAGATATTGAATGCAGCGTCTACCTGGCTGTCTACTTGTTTCTCGAGAGCGGCGGTAACCTCTTCGTTGGAAGCGTTGGATTTAAGGGTACCCATGAATTCACCTTCGCGAACGAAAAGACTTGCCATCACGCCTGGCTGGATATAAGAAGCCACGCGCGATATAAAATCTTTGTCACTACCTTTGCCACCGTCTGCTTCTGCTTTCTTGATGGCTGCGTTGATCTGAGCGAGCTGAGCATCGCCCGAGGCATACTGGCGAAGAATGTCGGGAACCGAAATCTCGAGGACCACGTTCATACCGCCTTTCAGGTCAAGACCGAGACCAACCTCCATCTTGCGCACCTGATTGTAGGTATACCACAGATAAACTTTCTCTTTGTCGATTGAGTCGTTGAATTGCTTCAGACTTTGTTTGTAGGCATCATTGGTTTCGTCGCTGGTCTTGGCAGTCATAGCTGCAAACTCTTTTGCTTTCTTCTCATAATGAGATGTTACGAAGCTGAAAGAGATGTAGAAACCGCAAATCAATACCAGAAGGATAGCAATGGTGCTGATAAACCCTTTGTTCTGCATTTCGATTTTGTTGTTATTTTATTGTTTTTTATTCTTATTCTCCATAATGAACGTCACTGCCTAAGACAATGACGAAGGCTTTCTTTCGAAAGTCTTCTTTTCAGCTTGCAAATATACGGCTTTTTTTTGATGTTTTGACCATTCGAAGCATAAAAATATGGATTCCGCCCACATTTCTCAATAATTTTATTTATTTTTGAACTCTTTTATGACAAAACCGGTCTTTTCGGGCGTTGATAATAAGTAATGAATCAATTATGAAATTTAATCTGCATACTTGCAAAAAAAGACAAAACACGTTGCTACAGGTGCTTCTATTTGCCGCCGCAACCCTGATTGCGGCGGCATGCGCCAATATTGGCAACCCTTCAGGGGGAGCGCGCGATGAAGACCCTCCCCTCTTTGTGAGCGCGAACCCGCCACAGGGATCCCTGAACGTTGACAAAACCAGGATAAACATCACTTTCAACGAGCTCGTCAATGTAAAGGATGCCTTTACCAAGGTTGTGGTGTCACCTCCGTCTCGACAGGTGCCAAGAGTCGCTTCCGTAGGCAAACGCGTCACCGTAACTTTTGACTCGCTAGCGCCCAACACCACATACACAATAGATTTCGCAGATGCTATCGAAGACAATAATGAGGCGAACAAGCTGCAGGGATTTGCATACACTTTCTCAACCGGCGCTACACTCGACTCGCTTCGCATCTCGGGAATGGTGCTTGATTCGCGCAATCTTGAGCCAAAACAGGGGATACTGGTGGGCGTCCATTCCAACCTTAATGATTCGGCGTTCATAAAGACTCCTCTGCTTCGCGTGGCAAAAACCGACGACAAGGGACAATTCACTATCCGCGGCTTGAAAGAGGGCACTTACCGAGTTTTCGCTCTTGAAGATAAGGATAATGATTATAAATATGAGAATCCTGAAGAGGATATCGCTTTTTATGAAGTGACCGTCACTCCGACAACAGAAAGTGTGGAAGTAACAGACACCACCTTTAATAACTTAGGAGAGGTAGACACTGTGACAAACCGTCTCAGAACCCGCTTCCTACCCAACGACATTCTGCTCCGCACCTTCAATTCTCAGATCCGTCCGCAATATCTCTCCAAATATGAACGTATTGACACCACGCGGGTGTTCATGAAACTCAACACGCGCACAAAAGTTCTTCCGAAACTCAAAGTAATAAATCCCGAAGGAGAAAACATCGATGATGCAGTGATTGAGCGCAGCATCACTAACGACTCGCTCGTGTATTGGCTGCCGGAGCGACTTGTTCACACGGATTCCCTGCGTATAGCAGCAACATACCTGCGCACCGACTCCACTGGCAACATGTCGGAAACCACCGATTCCCTCCGATTCTACTACAATCGCCCCAAACCTAAAAAGGCGAAGAAGAAAGATAAGGAGAAGAAGATTTCTGTTGAAGATTCAATAAAGGCAATCACACTCGATGTCGCCTTCAAATCTTCGCAACAGGAAGTGAACCTGCCGGTAGAATTTGAATTCGCCACTCCACTTTCGCGTCTCGATACCACAGCTTTCAGACTCGAGATCCTGGTAGACTCCATATGGAAACCGGTAAAGGGTGATTTCATATTCTCTCAACGAGACAGCGTATCGCCCCGCAATTTCAAGGTGGAATATCCATGGGCTTACGATACAAAATACCGTTTGGTTGCCGATTCTCTCGCTGCCATAGGCATTTACGGCAAACCGACAAGACCGATTTCACATGAATTCACCACAAAAAAGGAAGAAGACTATTGCTCTCTGACATTCAATCTGTCGGGACTGGATCCCGACATACCGACATTCGTAGAAGTGCTTTCAGGTAGCGATGCCGTGGTGCGTAGCGAACCCGTAAAAAACAACATGGTCACTTTCCGCTACCTCTCTCCAGGGAAATACTACGCGAGAATAATCGAGGATTTCAATGGCAATGGAGAATATGACACGGGAAACTATGATCGCCAGCTTCAGCCAGATCTTGCATATTATTATCCCAAGGTCATTAACATTAAGAAAAACTGGGATAAGGATGAGCAGTGGGATGTCTTTGCCGTTGCCATCGATCAGATGAAGCCTAACGCGATAAAGAAGAACAAGCCGGCTCAAGACAAGCGTAAACGCGACGAAAACAACGAATATGAGGAAGAAGAGGAAGAAGTGTTCGATCCAACAGCCAACCCCTTCGATCCAAACCGCAACACTCGCCGCAAGACGGGAGCGTATTAGGTTTTAGGCTTTAGAACTAGATACAAAAAAGACCGGATTTTCAAATCCGGTCTTTTTCATTTATTTGCTTTTTTACTTTAACTTTTAAGCATCAGATCTAAAGCCTAAAACCTAAAGCCTAAAGCCTTACTTAATATCATCCTTTACACTTTGCTGCGATGAACTGGCGGTTCATGCGGCCGATGTTGGCAAGCTTGATATTTTTCGGGCATTCAGCAGCGCAGGCACCTGTGTTGGTGCAGTTACCGAAACCGAGCTCATCCATCTTGGCTACCATGGCGCGAACACGACGGTCTTTCTCAACCTCTCCCTGGGGAAGATATGAGAGCTGGTTGATCTTCGCGGAAACGAAGAGCATTGCCGAACCGTTCTTGCAGGCTGCCACGCAGGCACCGCAACCGATACAGCTTGCAGAGTCCATAGCCTCGTCGGCGTTGATCTTAGAGATGGGAAGCGCGTTGGCATCCTGTGCTCCACCGCAGTTGAAGCTAACGTAGCCACCAGCCTGCTGGATCTTGTCGAACGCATTGCGGTCTACCATAAGGTCTTTGATCACGGGGAACGCAGCGGAACGCCAAGGCTCTACAGTGATTGTCTCACCGTTGGCGAAACGACGCATATAGAGCTGGCAGGTAGTTGCGCCGGTAGCAGGACCATGAGGATGACCGTTAACATAAAGCGAGCACATACCGCAGATACCCTCGCGGCAGTCGTGGTCGAACACGATAGGCTCCTCACCTTTCTCGATAAGGCTCTCGTTCAGGATATCGAGAGTCTCGAGGAAAGATGTGTCGGGCGTTGTTTCCACATCACTGTAAGTCACAAATGCGCCCTTCTCCTTAGGACCGGCCTGACGCCAGACCTTAAGGTTGACTTTCATTATATTTTCTTCCATTGTTTGAATTCTGTTTTTTGGCGGGATCGCTCAGCCGAGACTGGATCTCCCGCAGGGATTTTTATGACTTATAGTTACGTGTCTGGACTTTGATTGCCTCGTAATGAAGCGGCTCCTTGATAAGCTCGGGCGCTTTGTCGTCGCTGCCTTCATATTCCCAGCAAGAAACATAGAAGTAATCCTTGTCGTCGCGAAGAGCCTCACCCTCGGGAGTCTGATACTCGGTGCGGAAATGACCACCGCAGCTTTCGTTGCGGTTGAGAGCGTCATAAGCCACGAGCTCACCCATCGTGATGAAGTCGTTGAGACGGAATGCCTTGTCAAGCTCGACGTTCATGCCCTCGCCCACTGTGCCGGGGATGAAGAGGTCTGAATTGAATGTCTTGCGGATTTCCTGAAGCTTCTCAAGAGCCAGCTGAAGACCTTCTTTGTCGCGTGCCATACCCACATACTCCCACATGATGTGACCGAGCTCCTTGTGGATAGAATCTACAGAACGTGTTCCCTTGATGTTCATCAGCTTCTCTTCTGCAGCCTCGCATTTCTTCTGAGCCTCGTCAAATTCAGGAGTGTCAGTCTTGAAGTGAGGAACAGTGATCTGGTCGCTGAGATAGTTCTGGATAGTGTAGGGAAGCACGAAGTATCCGTCGGCAAGACCCTGCATAAGAGCGGATGCGCCGAGACGGTTTGCACCGTGATCAGAGAAGTTGCACTCACCGATGGCGAATAGACCCTTTACAGAAGTCTGAAGCTCATAGTCAACCCAGATACCACCCATTGTGTAGTGGATAGCGGGGAAGATCATCATCGGATTGTAATAGTTCACACCATTCTCCTCGCGGGCAAACTCACCTGGATTGACGTCGGTGATCTCCTCGTACATGTCGAAGAGGTTGCCGTAGCGCTGACGCACAACGTCGATGCCGAGACGGTTGATAGCCTCTGAGAAGTCAAGGAACACGGCAAGACCTGTGTTGTTGACACCGAAACCGGCATCGCAACGCTCTTTGGCAGCACGTGAAGCCACGTCGCGGGGAACGAGGTTACCGAATGCGGGATAGCGGCGTTCAAGATAGTAGTCGCGATCCTCCTCAGGGATATCGCTACCCTTGATCTCTCCTTTCTGGAGTTTCACTGCATCCTCGAGTTTCTTAGGCACCCAGATACGACCATCGTTACGGAGAGACTCAGACATAAGGGTAAGCTTAGACTGTTTGTCACCATGAACGGGGATACATGTGGGGTGAATCTGAACGAACGCGGGGTTTGCGAAGTATGCACCCTTACGGTAGCAAGCCATAGCTGCGGAGCAGTTGCAACCCATAGCGTTTGTAGAAAGGAAGTATGCGTTGCCGTAACCGCCGGTTGCGATAACGACAGCGTGAGCTGCGAAACGCTCGAACTTACCTGTCACAAGGTTCTTGGCGATGATACCGCGTGCGCGCTCTACACCGTCCTTATCCTTGATGAGCACGAGCTCGTGCATCTCATAGCGGTTGTAGCTCTTCACCTTTCCGAGCTGGATCTGACGGTTAAGTGAGCTGTATGCACCGAGAAGGAGCTGCTGACCTGTCTGACCTTTGGCGTAGAATGTACGGCTGACCTGAGCGCCACCGAAAGAACGGTTGGCGAGAAGACCGCCGTATTCACGTGCGAAAGGCACGCCCTGAGCCACACACTGGTCGATGATATTGTTAGACACCTCGGCAAGACGGTAAACGTTTGCCTCGCGGGCACGATAGTCGCCACCCTTCACTGTGTCATAGAAAAGACGATAAACGGAGTCACCGTCGTTCTGATAATTCTTGGCTGCGTTGATACCACCCTGAGCTGCGATCGAGTGAGCGCGGCGGGGTGAATCCTGAATGCAGAAGTTGAGCACGTTGAAGCCCATCTCTGCGAGAGTAGAGGCGGCTGATGCGCCGGCAAGACCTGTGCCGACAACGATAACGTCGAGTTTACGCTTGTTGGCGGGGTTTACGAGTTTCTGATGAGCTTTATAGTTGGTCCATTTTTCAGCGACAGGACCCTCCGGGATCTTGGAATCTGCCGGATTCATTACTCTTACTTTATCTGTTGCTTCCATATCGCTAATTACTGGGGTTGTCCGGGTTGTCCGGGAAATTCTAATTCTGGTTTGTTGTCATCCTGCTCGAGATAATCGAAGAATTTAACAACATTCTCAAGCGACTTATGCTGCTTGGTCATGTTCTCGAGCTGAGTCTGCATCTGAGGATTGTTCTTCACATACTCTTTGCCCTCGGGAGTGTTGAGCTGCTCAAGCTGCTGAGCCTGCTGCTGCTCCATCTGACGGAGACCCTGTGAAACCTGGCTGTAGGGAGACATCTGGATCTGCATGCCGAGCTGCGCCATGTCAGGACCGAAATCATCTTCCATCATAGGCCATACCATATCCTTGTACTGCTCGCGGAGAGCCTCGTTCTTGATATAGTAATTATCTTTAGCTCTTACGGTGAAAACGATTGCCTGTGCAATAAAGCAAAGCACCACGAGACTTGCCCACCAGCAAGCCACCTTCTTCAAGCGAGGAATCCATTTGTTGTTATCCCAGCCTATTGACTGGAACATCGACCAGAAACCATGGTTGAAGTGGAACCAGAGAGCGATGAAGCCGATGATGTACACGATCGGAGTCCATACCTGTGAGAATGCCATCTGGAGGAAGAGGGTGCCGGCTGCCGGAGGCACTGTGCCGTGATCGCCACAGATCTCCACGAGCTGCATCTTTGCCCAGAACTGGATAAGGTGAACAACGAGGAACGCAAGGATCACAAGACCCAATACGAACATGTTTTTAGACGACCATTCCACGCTTTTGGGAGTCTTAGAGATGGCATAGCGCACATTACCGCGAGCTTTGCGGTTCTGCACGGTGAGCATCACAGCGTAGATGATGTGGACAATGATGAAGAGAGCCAATACTGCAGAAGCTGCCAAAGCATACCAGTTCGCGCCTAAGAATTCGCAAACCGAGTTGTAAGCTGTGGGCCAGCAGATGGCTACGGCGTTCATCAAACAGTGAAAAGTTACGAATAGGACGAGGAATGCACCCGTAAGGGCCATTACGAACTTACGTCCTACAGACGAGTTTGATAACCACATAGCAGTTTTTAATTAATTATTAGATTATTTTTATTAGTTTTTCAATCGTTAATTTTTCAATCGTCAATTCGTTAATGAAGCACCCTCCCTACCTGCTCCCAGCCACAGGGACAAAGAGACGGCAGAATACTTCTTCTTGCAAATTTATGATTATTTCCGCAATCCATAAAATAATTATGGAAAAATTTCTTAAATAATTCGATTTAATGCTGCAAAGATATATTTTTCGCTGATTATGGGTTGGAATATCAGAAATTTTATGTAACTTTGCAGTTGAAACCGACGGAGTCTGTCTCCGCCGCATTCGGATTGGTCTGGTAGCTCAGCTGGATAGAGCAACAGCCTTCTAAGCTGTGGGTCTTGGGT
>CAJUDL010000006.1:93866-97220 GCA_910585285.1 uncultured Muribaculaceae bacterium | reverse complement strand
AGCAATCCGTAGAACGGAGCATTGGTAATATTCTCAGCCTGGGCGATGACCTTCAGGTCAGGCACATCGCGGAGGCATTCACGCAGAGCCGGGGCGAAGAGTTCGAAAGACTTCGAGATCTGACCGCCGCAAAGCAGGCACTCTATCCCGTACTGCGTGAGGATGGGCGCGAGCGTGTCGCCGAGTATCCTTCCGGCTCTGTCGAACGCACCGCGCGCAGCCTCCTCCCCGCCGAAAGCCCTCGACGCTATCTCAGCCACCGTGATCTCCCCGTCCGTGCATCCCGACAGCTCCCTGTAGAGCCTCGTGATGCCCCGCTTCGACACGTAGTCCTCAAGGATCCCGTCGCCGTATGGCATGCGGAAGATGGTGATGAGCGGCGACCCGTAGGGATTGACCTGCAGCACGGAGTCAAGGCAGCATGCGTACCCCAGACCGGTGCCGAGTGACACGAGCGCGGCGTTCCTGAAGCCCCGCGCCCTTCCGCGCGCCATCTCCCCGACAAGAGCGGCGTTCACGTCGTGCAGGAATTTCACCGGCACGTCCGCGCCCAGGGCGGGATGCGACCTCAGTATGCCGGTCAGGCTGACCGAGCGTATCGCCTGGAACTTGTGCTCCATCATAGACACCCCCCTGTTGTAGTCGAAAGGTCCCGGGAAGCATACGGCAACCCCGGCGATCCTCATGCCGCGCCCGGCGGCGAGGGCGGCGCCCCTGGTCACAGCCGTGACCAGGGCACCGGTTATCTCCTCCCTGCTTCCCGACGAGGGCATGGGCACCGAGAATTCCGCATCCTCAACGAGCCTGCGGTCTGAATCCGCGATGACCGCCTTCAGGAACGTCCCCCCTACGTCAAAAAGCAGCAGACAGTCATTCATTCTCGAAACCATCCTTAAGCATCGTTTTATGCACGCGGATAGGTTCCACGCCGAGATTCTCGACAACGTATTCACCTATTGTTGCGGGCACGACCACCATGTCCATGAACTCCGCGTCGAAATAGCGTTCGGGATGCTCCTTGGAGCGGATGCGGATCCTCTCGCCGTCCACAAGGGTCAGCACATGGAACTTGCCGTTGGTGTTGTCCCCGATCTCCTTCTCGAACTCAAGGCGGCGCAGGGTGAAGTAAAGCAGCGGCGACTCGCCGACGATCACCTCAGCCCACCCCTCGCCGCTGCGCACCGTGCGCGGCTTCTGCACGATGTTCTCGCGCACCCAGGTGGTCTTGCGGTCGCGCGCCACGGTACGCTCGCCGTGGTAGGTGTGGATGGGACGCGGCTTGCCGTCGAGGTCAGGACGAAGGTAGTCGTAGAGCTTGTAGGTGTAGGAGCCGATGGTGAGCGACCCGATCTCCAGAACCACCTGGTTGCGTCCCGAAGAATGCACCGTGCCCGCGGGGATCATCACCTGGAGTCCCGGCTTCGACTCCTCGTAGCTTATGTACTTCATGTAGTCGACAGGCTTGTATTCCTTGTCGGCGATCTTTATCTCGCGGATGAACTGGTCTACGTCGGCATCGTCGCGGAAACCGATGAAGGTCTTGGCGTCGTGTCCCGCCTGCACCACATAGTAGCTCTCGTCCTGGCGTCCGAACTCGTTGTAGTTCTCCTTGTTGTATTCCTCTCCCGAATGGCACTGCACAGACATGTTGCCCGTGCTGTGGTAGGAGTCGTCGTAGTTGAAGCGAATAGGGAAATACCCCTCGAACTTCTCGGCGCATTTGTCGCCCATCACCTCCTCGCTGTCCACGGTGAAGAAGGTCTGGAACGGGAACTCCACGAGGTTGCCGGCGACCTCGGTCACGATGCTGACCTCCATGGGGATCAGGTCGAAGACCCACGCGCAGTTGCGCATCTCGGCGGGAAGGTTGCGGAGCTTCTTGACGAACGTGCCGCCCCACACCCCCTCGAGATACACGGGCTTGGTGCGGAAGGGATACGCTGCCATGGCGGAGAAGATCGCCTTCAGCGACGCCATCGGTATGAGCTGGAGGTTGCCCGGCTTGTCGGCGGGCACGTAATAGTCCACGGCGCCGTCGCGGAGGAGCTGCCGACGCAGGTGCACAGCCATCTCGAAATCGGCGTAGTAGCAGCGGCGGATTATCTGGTTGGCAGGACGCGCGTCCTTCTGTCCCAGGTTCACGTACTGTCCCCTGCGGATGCGCAGTATCGACTCCTTGGGCGTGACATCGAAATAGAGGCGCAGGTCGAACAGCCCGTCGTTCTCAGGGATGAGGCATCCGTTTCCGCAGACAACAGCCACCCTGCCCTCTTTGGCACTTCCGAAGTCCTTCATCCTCTCGCGGAAAGCCTCTATCTTCTCAGGATCCAGCAGAGCCTGGTAGCCATCCTTGAATATCTTGCCGTAGAGGAGCGTGGGATCCTTCTCCCTGTCCCATTCGAGACCGCTGTCGATCATGGCGTTGATCTCCTCCTCGCTCCTGAGGTTGTCGAGATAGTCGATCTGTTCGGGGACGATACCCTTTGCAGTCAGCTGCTGGGAAAGGAGGTTGACCATCTCGGTCCATTCGGCGGTGGCGTAGCCGTCCATCGCCACTATGATGTTCCTGCCGCCGGAGGCGTTCTGTCTCTCCTCTATGACGGAGGCAAGATGTTTTGCACTGTTGAGGGATCCGAATACCACAGCCTCCGCAGCTTCTGCGGGGATGGAGGGACGGTTCACCGGACGCGGATCATCGTACGGGAACGGATTGTACATGAAACTCATGAATACAGGTTATTTATGTTGGTTTTATTTGTTTTATTGGTTTGATCAGTTCTGTCTGCCAGGTCAGATTATCTCGTAATACTTGAAGTCCATCATGGCGGCGAGGTCGCGCAGCTGGGCGAGCCAGTCGCCGTCGACCACTGCGAAATGCTGCGTGGTGCCGATCTTTATTATCTCCTCGAAAAGACGCTCCACCGGAACGACCGGGCGGAAGATGGTGTGCGAGTAGGTTGCGAGTATATGCTCTCCCGGCAGCGACTCCACGAGCGTCGCAACAAGCTTGTAGCCGCCGTCGCACTCCACGAGCTGCGCCATCGTCTTGAGTCCGGGGGAGATGCGGTACCAGGCGAAGGGTGCTCCGGCATACTTGTAGCTCGTCTTGGCAAAGCGCACGTCGCGCGCGATCACCACGTTGTCCTGCCATCCGGGGTCGTTGTGGTCGTTGGGTCCGGCGTGCCCTCCGGCGAAGGTGCCGAAATCGCTTTCAATATGGAACGGCTCGATGAAGTTCACGTTCCTGCCCGATATCAGCTTGAGGATGTAGGTGATCAGTCCCGCGCCCATGTCAGCCTCCGGCACCAGCACCGAGGTGCTGGCGTTGAACCAGGGATGATAGAACCCGGCGCG
>CAJUDL010000006.1:0-93766 GCA_910585285.1 uncultured Muribaculaceae bacterium | reverse complement strand
CCGGCACCAGCACCGAGGTGCTGGCGTTGAACCAGGGATGATAGAACCCGGCGCGAAGCCCCACGAGCTCGAACATCGCGCGGTCGATGTCGTTGAACACCATCACGTCGATGTCGGAGTCCTGCGCCATCTTCGCCAGACCTATGGATGCCCGCACGGATGCCTCGAATTTCTCATAATCCACGTCCTCCATCATGCGGTAGCAACCTGTAAGACGATCACAATATTCCTTAAGCTCGGATTTGTCTATTCGATCTATAACCTCGCCATATACTGAATAGGGAAGAAAACGTATTTCTGGTCCAAGCTTGGTAAATACATCATAAGGGTCAATATAGGTGCTCCACATCGCTTCATTATAGTTGGCAAGCAAACCTATGGTCGACCGGTGCATGATGGCACGTGCCCGGGCTGCCTCTGCAAAGATTCGGATCTTCTCATTCACTTCTTCGCGTGAACCCATCACCACCTTGACATGGCGGCGACCTATCCGAGGTATCGATCCGGATGCCTCCAGCGAGCCGACAAGTGTGCCGGAGCAAAGATACTCTATGAAGTCGTCCTCTTCGAGGGTATCGTCGAATGCCATCCTGTTTTTTGCCACATTTACGAAAATCATCGGCAACTCAGGCATGTCGCGCAAGAAGCGTATCCACGCGAAATCCTCACTCCAGCTGAGAAATTCGGCAATGACGAAATCCACCTTCTTGTCGTAAAACTCCTTCATGGCGCGTTCAGCGTCTTCTCTCTCGTATACAATTCCGGGAAATTCAATGTCAAGAAAATCGAGATTCCCGAGCAACTCTGCTACAACCTTTGCCTTGCGCTCGCCGTATGTGCCGTGCGCTGTCCCCTCCCCCAGGTTCTTGAAACGTGGCGATGCCACGAGTAGGAGTCCTGCCCTCCCCTTGCGTGTCTTTTCTGTTGGTTTCATTAGGTAATTATTGATTTAAGCCTTGTGTATTTTATCGTAATCCTTCCAGTAGAATAATCTTGCGCCTCCCGCCATCATGAGTCCGCATACCACCCAGATGACGGCAAGGACGGAAATGCCGGCTGAAAGGCTCATCGCCTCCTTTATCGCCCCGAGCACCACCGGCGCCAGGGAGCCGAAGCCGAAGCCCACCATGATCATCGCTCCGGAGGCTGACGAGTGCAGACGCTCGGGGGTGACGTCATAGAGCACCGTATAGGTGTTGGCATCGAAGAGGGCTCGCATGAACCCGAATCCAGCCAGACCGATGTAGACCACCCAGATTATCTCGGAATTGCCCATGATGAACACGAACGGAGCCCCAAGCAAAAGTCCCGCACCCTGCATAACCATGCGCAGCCCCGGAGACCTGCGGGCAACGCGGTCGGACAGACCGCCCGCGATCAGCACCCCGATGAAGGCGAACAGGTGCGTGTAGAACATCGAGTTGAAGCCGGCGGCAGCCAGACTCTGATTAAATTTCTCGTAAAGATAGGTCGGCATCCATGTCAGGTAGCCGGTCAGCACGAAGATCAGTCCCCCGAAGCCCAGCGTGAGCACCAGGGCGGTCGGCGTGGTGAACACGACCCTGAAGCCGTCCCAGATGTGGGTCTTGGCGGGTCTGTCTCCGTCGATCGCCTTCTCCTCCTTGCTCACCGGCTTGTCCTTGAGTCCGAACATCATGACGACAGCCCATATCACGCCGATGGCGCCGAAGACATAGAACGCCGACTGCCAGCCCCATTTCTGACCGATGTAGCCGGCGACATATCCGCTGACTATGACGCCGATGTAATATGCAGTCTGGTGGACGGACATGGCGAACGCGCGTGTCTTGTCGTGGTACTGCGCCAGGAGCGAATAGTTCGACGGTCCGAAGAACGCCTCGCCGCCTCCCGTGGCGATGCTGCGCAGGATCACCAGCACGAGGAAGCCGCTGGCGAAGCCGGTCAGCATCGTCGCCACGCTCCAGAACAGGAGGCTTGCGGTGACTATCCATTTCTTGCTGAAGATGTCGCCCGCCATCCCTCCTATGGGCACCAGGACGGCATAGAACAGGTTGAAGATTGTGGCGATCCACCCCACGCTGACGTCACTCAGGTGAAGGTCCTCGCGGATCAGGGGCAGAACGACGTTGAATACCTGACGGTCCGCCTGGTTGAGCAAAAACGCCACCCACAGGAAACCCAGCACCGCCCACTTGTAAGTTGGTGGTTTATTTTGAGTATCGGATTTCATACATATTGTATCCTATTTCACGGATTTTATCAATGAGTTCATAGTATGGATTGTCACATATGTCTGTGAAACCAACATTAAAATTCTCTCCGTCAAAACGTCCGCTGGCAGCTTGGTCGGAAAACTGATGCCAATGCGTACCGATCATGTTCGGATGTTGCAATGCAGAATACACGTATGCATAGTATCTGTCAGCTCTCTCCTTCTGATTAGCGGTAATAACCTGGCTTGGATGAAAAAGTCCTCTGTCAAGTGCCCCAAAATGGAATTCACCGACCATTACCGGTTTGTCTATTCCTTCCGGTAATTTATACCAGTTCAAATCGTGATAATAGAAATTATAGCTAATTACATCGCAATATTTTGCTGCTATCTGTAAAACATCTTCGTTTGAACCTGCAAAACGGCAACCCATATATAGCTTATCTGGCGCAATATCTTTGAAAACACGTCGAACCGTGTTGAAGTAGCCTTCTATTAGCTGACGATTAAAATCTCTTAAATCCTCCATGGCTCCATCAGGAACTTTTTCTTGATTTGATCGTAGGTCCTCCCAGGATAAGAAGTTGGTATTCCATTTATTATTTAAAGCATCAATGTTTTGGTACTTTGTTTTTAATTGACGTATCATCTCAACTTTGGCAGGCTGATCAGCCGGAGCCTTTATTGTGGCCATGGCAAGATCGGTCGGGTTGCCCCATTTAATTTCATTGTCAATAAAAAAACCTACACACCATGGATCCTCAAGTTCTTTTTGGCGCTCTTTCAGCCTTTGACGTTCAACTGCCTCAAAAGACGGATCGAAAGGATCCATGAAATGCCACCATGCTCCTTTGGTGCCTTCGATAGGTCTTGAGTGTATTTCGATCCTTTCTATATATGGAGTAAGGTCCATCATGCATATTTCTTTGTCAGAAGAATTAGCAAGAGTGTTAAGTCCCCAACTTTTAAGTCTTTTATGAGCCATTTTGGCAAATTTGGTTAGATAGCCTTCTCCATACTTGCGATAAATATTGGCACTTGAATAGTCATATGTTGAATCAATGTCACGAGCCGTATAATATGGTTTTAATAAAGCATCATGAGTAAAATAGAATTTACCGAGATCTGAATTCTCTTTTGGCAGATCCTCGAAATAATAACGGCGTTTGTCAAGAGGAGTAATGCCGCATGATGGGGTTACACGCACTACGCCGTGCGACCAAAAAAGATAGCCCTCTGGGTCAATAAGCCACCATTTGCCATCTATTTTTTCAACACGGAAATGACCCGTTGCTGCAAGTCGAGGCCCTTTTGTCCATCCTCCATAGCGAGAACGGTTATCAGGACCTGGGTGTGCTGAAATGTATTTTTCTTCTTTTTTGATAGCTTTCTTGAAGTCTGTATCGCAATGTGTCTTGCCTGGCCAATCTTTATGTTTAAATTGTCCGTATTTGTCAATGAAAGGGAAAAAATCCTTTTTATTGATTGCCATAAGTCTGGAGGATTTCGGATGTTCTCCTGGTAATATGGTTAAATCAGATACTATATAGCGTATTTTATCCGTGTGTCTCCTTGCAAGCACTTTGATTGCTCTTATATGCTTAGGATTTATCTTATATGCATAATGCCCCGAGAAAGTGTAGGGGCTTGTATGCATTCCAAAGAAACAGGAATCAACATCTGGATTTATTACTTCATCCGGCAGATATATTTCTACCGATTTTATTTCTCCCGGTGCGACATAGAAATTGTCGGTCATAGTTCCACTTATAACACGTCGATTGAGTGAAGTATGGCACTTCTTTTCCTGCATCTGGAATGTGATTTGGAGATACTCAACTGAATCAAGGTTGTGTACATTAAATTGCAATCTGTTGTATCCGGTCAAATCCCATTCATTTTCAAACACAACACCGGAAGAGAAACCATTTGATTTTACTTCCACAGAGTCTCCTTTGATTTTAAGATTGGTATTGGCGTGAGCTGATACTTTAACCATTGGATTCCCCGTCACATTTATAGGTTGCAACTTAGCATAGGAGGATGTACATAAAGCCAATAAGGCGATTGTAAGAAAAGTCTTTTGTATTAAGTTTAGCATCATGTGCAATTTTATTTAGAATTCCAATTTATCGTCCCAGCCTGGGTTTTGTGTAAGAGAACCATTTGTTAGTATTCTTTCTGTAGTTGGAATTGGGTACAGATAGTCTTTGTTTTCGTCCCAATGACGCTCGTGAGCTTTGATGCTGCAGCGCACTGCAAATCCTTTACTACCTTCCGAGAGAATAATATCTTTGCCGATTTGGAAAAGTTTCAGTTTGCGATCATTCGGTTTGCGTCCTTCATAAAGCCAGATATCATTTTGTCCATCACCGTTGATATCGTATTTACCTGATCCAGGGAAATACATGCCGTAAAAAGGCTTTTCATATACTTTGCCTTCTTTCCAACGCAAAATATCATTATAATGCACTAATTCAAGAGAGAGCTCAATTAATCTCTCACGACGTATTTCGAGAATAACACCGGTATTGGCGCTACGGGTAACATTGGGATATCCCCATTCCTCGCTCATCATATATGAATCCGGGTTATGGTTGGCATCATCCATTTTGAGATCAGGCATTCCGGCACGTTCGCGAAGTTTATTTACCGATAAATCAAGGTCTGTTTGGGTAAGTGTCCCAAGCTCAGCAAGTGCTTCAGCATAATTAAGATATATTTCGGCAATGCGGAAAATAGGTAGTGCGGCTTTAGAGCTTCTGAAAGAAAATTCCGATGCATCGCCTACATATTTTATATATTGATATGCACCTTTCGTATTGGAAAAATTCATTATAGTTTCTTCTGGATCTCCTTTCTGCTTATAGCCGGGACATAGCACAATCTGGGCAAGACGAGGGTCTCTATTCTGACATTCCTCATAATAGTTCATGGTTTTCCAGTTAGGGTCATCAGTAAAGCGCGTGCCGTCTTTCTTAAGAAATAGATTCATAAACCGTTTGGTATAAGCATATCCTTCGCTGATTGAATTATTTGTTGCCTCATGCATTATACCACCTACGGTTGTGCCTATACGTGCCCATATGTATTCATCGGTATCTCCCATTGGATTCATGAACATGTCCCTGTAGGACTCTGAACCATTTTTGTATAGTTTGTAACCTCCTTCTGTGATAAGTTTTTTTGAAGCTTCAGCACAGGTTCTCAGTAATGGCTCCCAAGGGAGGTGGTCTGGATTGAAGGGATCCCCGTCGTGATATTTGCGAAATGTTCCCTCGAATAGTGCTATGCGCGATTTGAGTGCTAAGGCTGTCCAGGCATTCACATCTGTCAGCATGTGTTCTTTGGGAAGTCTTTCGAAAGCTCGGTCACAATCTTCAAGAATATGATTGATTACCGCGTCTCTACTGTCTCGGGGTTTCATAAGCAGTTCAATATCTGCTGAACCTATGGGTGTATCGTATAACGGCACCTCCCCAAACATCACTAACCTATTGGCATAGAACAGTGCACGAAAAAAATATGCCACACCGTCGTATCTGTTTCTTGCGTCTACGTCAGCGCATTTATACGAATTTTGAAGGAAATAGTTTATATGGCGTAATTGCCCCCAACCCCATCCATCATCGCTTCCGTTCGAAGGAATGGAACGAGATCCAAGAAGTTCTGTTGTTGGAGTGTCTTTAATCAGCAATTCGCTATTTTCTTCATACCAGTTGAATTTTCCAGCTGACGGGGCAAGCATTCGATAGAAGTTATTTGTATTCTGACGCAGTTGAATTTCCGTTTGGAAATACATCTCAGGGCTGACGCTATCTTCCGGATATTGATCCATTGTAGTGCATCCTGAGATTATTGAGACTAATGCGGTAGCAACAAATATATTATTGATTTTCATGATCTATACAGAATTATAAAGTTACGTTGAGTCCGAATGTAAACACTTTGGAGAATCCGTAAACGTCTCCACTACTTTTTTTCGATTGCCTATTTTGCATCGCAGCTTCTGGATCGACAGTTGTACAATGCTTTTTCAGGGGTGACCAATAGGCAAGATTCTCTGCTGAGAAATACACCCGCAATTCATTAAGAATCTTTTTGGGAACAGGTATTGTATATCCAATTGTGAGATTTTTCAAACGCAGATAAGCGGCATTCTGTAGATAGTAGTCATTGTTTACCCGGAGAGGATGATTGTTATTGAAAGCGATTCCAGCACGCAAACGTGGGAAATATCCATCAGGATTATCTTCTGACCATACTCTATCGAGAAAATCGTTAGGTATCCAGGATAGGAAGTTGCGGCAATATGGTCCCCAGAATTTACGAGATTCCATTGGGAAATATATATCCCGTTTGCCTACACCCTGAAAGAATGCAGCAACATCGAAACCTTTCCAGTCGAATGCGAGGCGGAAACTATATTTGTACCGAGGAGTTTGGTTCCCGATAATCACCCTGTCACCTGTATCACCTAATTTGTTTTTCCCCGGCGTAATTGCGCCGTCGCCATTCAAGTCAACGAATTTCATGTCACCAGCATGAAGTCCGGGGTTAGGACCACGACCAATCTGTGGATTTACATAAGTCTTAGAATCAATTGTATTTTCATATTCTTTAGCCTCTTCTTCGGTTTTGAATAACCCATCGACATGATAGCCCCATATTTCTCCTATTGTTTTTCCGACATAATGTTTGGAAAGTAGACCGTCAGGGTTGTCAAATTTAGTGATTTTCGATGTTTGGTCGCCAAAGCCGGCACGCACAGAATAATTGAATTTGCTACCAAACAATCGAAAAGAATGATTCCAGGTCAAACCGAATTCATAGCCCTTAGTGCGCATGTCTGCACAGTTGGAATCGGGTACCGAAGCTCCATAAACGGAGGGGAGGGTTGACCCCGATGTTAACATGTCTTTTGTGTCGCGTATATATATGTCTCCGGTGAAGCTCAGACGGTTATTAAAAAATCCAAGGTCAAGACCCAAATTGTATGTTATCACTTTTTCCCATGTTAGATCGGATGCAACAGGACTTCCTACGCTTGAATAATAATTATGTTGAGTTCCGTCAAAAGTCCAAGTTCTATCTTCGATATTGGTTCCCACCTCAAGGAGGTAATCATAATATCCGACTTGTTGATTGCCGAGTGAACCATAAGATAGACGTAGTTTACCATTGCTCCATATTGGCTGTAAAGGCTCAAAGAATTTTTCTTCAGAGAAGCGCCATCCAAGCGATGCTGAAGGAAAGAATCCCCATCTGCTGTGTTTGGGGAATCTGGATGATCCGTCATAACGTGCAGATATTTCCGCAAGATATTTACCTGCATAGTCGTAGTTTATGCGACCAAAAAAGCCATAAGTGGTAGAATTATTGACTTTGTCAGTTATGTCTCCAAAATTCCCGGTAGCGGTTTTTAATGAACTTATATCTTCACTTGATAGTGTTGACCTTTCTGCTTTGAAATACATGTATCTATATATGTCGCCATTGAAGCCTATTGTAGCTTTGAAATTATTATTGCCGAAACTCGGGTTGAATTCCATGAACGCATTTATAGTCTGGCTAACCGCTCTGGCATTGGTGCGATAGAATTTATCTTCGAATTCCCCACGATAAGCTTCAGTGACATATTTTATTTCACCTTCTGTATTGCTATAAGGAGCATTAGCTCCACGATAATCTCTTGACACATTGCGAATAAGATACGCATATTCTGCAGTTATTTTCCACCAAGGTAAAGGCGTGATGTCAAATCCGTTCTTTACCATGAATTCAGTAGTTTTATTTACAGTGCTTGTTTTTCCACTATTCAGCATTGCATTGAAACCTGCGGAAACATTGATATTGTTGGATCCTGTCATACCGGCAGGAAGATTGAACAAAGATGTTCCATCAGGATTCCTACTCGGGAAAGCACAGTATGTATGCATTGCCGCCTGATAGAAAAATGTGTCAAGGCTTGGAGATACAGGAAGAGAATAGTCAGAAGTATAAAGGCTTGTGTTAAGGTGATATTTAAGCCAAGGGGTAAGATTGGCATTCAGTTTTCCTCTGAAAGTATAATTCTTGAACTTGTCATAATTCTGGTTGAGAACGCCATCCTCAAAATGTGCCCTTCCACTGACATAGTAATTTATATTCTTTGCTCCTCCTGAGATGGAAATATTGTAATCCTGCATTGGACGTCTCTTACGGAAAAAGTGTTCATACCAATTGTTGTTGGCATAGTATTTCCAGGTCTTGTCATCTTTTTGAACTGCCCAGGGACGTTCGGGATTCTCAGTTTCGTCATCAAGACGCATCCACATCTGGGCATATTCGTTATCTCCGTAGCCATCAAGAAAGTATTTCCCTTGATCGTTATAATAAGCTGTTTCCATGATATACATCTGCCAGAAACCGCTTGACATATAATCTGTGCTTGTGGTATCTTCTTTCCATCCGGCTTTAAGGTCGAAGGAAACTTTAGCTCTTTTGTCTTCTTTCCCCGCCTTAGTCGTTACAAGCACAACTCCAGCCGATGCTTTGGCACCATAGATAGCCGCTGCTGAAGCATCCTTTAGAATTGATACATTTTCTATGTCGTTGGCATTCACGCGAGTGAGTGACATCTCAACGCCATCTACCAATACTAAAGGCTCTCCGCCATTGATAGATGGTGTACCTCGGATGTTAAGAGATACACCGGAGTCAGGGCTACCATCACCCATTTGGATGTAAAATGACGGATCTGCCCCTTGAAGAGCTGTAGCGGCATTACCGGTAGGACGACCTGCCAAATCAGCTCCTTGCACAACGCTCACAGCTCCTGTCAGATTTGCTTTTTTCTGACTGCCATATCCCACTACGACAATCTCTTCCAGATCGGAAGTGGATTCTTTCATGTAGATGGTATAGTCCTCTTTAGATCCAATTTTGACTGTGACCGGTGTAAAACCTACATATGAAATAAGCATCTCTTCTCCAGTTTTTACATCAGAGAGTGTGAATTTACCATTCAAATCAGTGGATACGGCTTTCAATGTATTTTTCACTTTGACGGTTACACCCACAAGGGGTTCTCCGTTTTCGTCCATGACGGTACCGTTGATAGTTGTGCCTGGTGCATTTGCTAATGAAGACAGCGTGAAGATGGTAAGCAACAACGATATCATTATATACCTGATTGTATTCAATTTGGGTTTCATGATAATATTTATTTTACTTTTATGGTTTTTGCTATCTCAATTTTTTCCCAGTCATATTTAGGATACTCAAGGCGTCCAAAGAAATATAATTTTAAATCGCCTGTTTCTGTAAGTGTAATCTCTTTTGATACGCAGGTACCATCTTCAGAGAATTCCTGAAAATCTACTGGTTGATCGGCATCTTTAAACCACCATGAAGTGAACCACCAGTATGTCGCTTTTTTGAGTGTAGGTCCTGCGGGTTTGGTCATGTGTATAGTGCATGTTATAACATCTCCTATTTCGTATACATCCTTTGCAGGTGATACTGTTATATCACTAAAACCGGGAATGCCTCGGTCTTCATCTTCTTTACAGCTTTCCAAAGGAAGCAAGATAAGAATCGCCAATAGAAGTTTTGTAAAAGTTTTATACATGATTCTTAGATTAGTTGTTATTAATTCTAATTTATTGTTTAACTCGACATCGTAATACAACAGGGGTGCGGATTCCGGGACGGATTTCACCACTGACTATGTATATAGTTTTATCACTTGCCAATACAGCCGTAGTGGTCACTGCAACGGGGGCGGGAGATTCTGAAATTTCTTGTATTCGACCGGATATGGGATCATATTCTCTTAAAACCCGTGGAAATCCAGGATGGAAAGGATCTGTTGGTAAAATCTTATCAACTCCGCCAAAGAAATAAATCTTGTTATTGAGAGTTACAGCGGTTCCTGCCATAACCGGGAATTCAATATCAAGTTTCTTCCAAAGGTTCTTTTTAGGGTCATATTCATAACCATCGGTGCAAATGGCTGTGACTTTATCTTTACCAAAGTCTCTTCCTCCGAAAAGATAAAATTTATGGTTTGCTCCAGCAGCGACACTATAGCCCAGAGTAGGACCGGACCACGGAAGTAATTCTTCCCATCCATCTTCCGGATGATCAAGATCAAGTCGTAGAAAAGTATGTGAAGCTTCTTCCTCCTTTCCCACACCTGCGGTTCCTCCTGCGAGATACACAAAATTGTCAATAAGCGCACCGGTAGCATTCGACAATGGAAAAGGTAATGATGGGTATCTGTCCTTATTGATGCGAGGCTTACCATTCTCGATAGTAAGAAGCCAGACTGTATCCAGTCTTCCGTTGTCATTATTGCCTCCAATCATGAGCACTCCAGACGGAATTGTTATAGATACTCCATATGCTATTGGTAAAGGCAGAAAATTTTCAAATATTTCCCATGTGTTTTTAACAGGATTAAAAACATAGAGATTTCGATGCCATATTTTTTTAGCACCCGTCCAAGGAAATCCATCAGGAAAGTTGGCACCTCCAGCCAGAATTAATTTACCCCCAATAATCCCTGCGTATCCTCCGGCAACGCCAATATTTATAGAGTCACCAGGTAGTGGAGGTAATTTTAACGTCGCATCCCATGTGATGCATACATTATTTAAATCTGAACCGACAGGTGTGCAAGCTGTAACATTTTCATTACAGATTGCAGAAAGAGTCATTGTAGCCATAATTATTATATTATTTATCTTTCCCATTTCGGATACTTCGGATCAAAGATTGAATTTAATACATGCGCAAGTCTATGGCCTGCTTTTAATATCTGATTGTCGGTAAGCTCACCCATATCCAATACAAGTTTTGATACTTCGGCTTTGTCGAATTTACGTTCCGGCGTTAGAATGTCATACACGGGTCTAATCGTGCGGGCATTTTCCTCAATCCAGTCTATAAGGGACCCGTTTGTAATTTTTTCTTTTTCTTTTGGAGATAAGCGATCCAGCTGATATCTGTAATCTTCATAGAGCCACTTATGGGCAAGCTCAAAAATATCTTCATCCCAAAATTTATGAAAACGTTTTTTCACAGAGCCAAGATAGAAGTTGATACCTTGTGTCTTGCCTTCGAAAAATGTATGTGAGGGGCAATGCATATCTCCTATCATATGCACCAAAAGTTTGATAGACACTGCTACAGCGGAATCGGGCATTGACTTGTATTTGCCGTTTTCAACATTATTCATCACAGTATTTATGCCGGTATACGCTTCATAACGTTCTTTCCAGAGCTTATGATTGCCTAATGAATCGACTGACGCACTATGCCAACCGTCACTGTACTTATATTCGGGTGTAAGTCTCACGTAGTCCATCCAGGATGCATAATACACAATTGAGCGCCCTCCAAGGTATTTCTCAATGGTAGATTTTGCCTTAGGTGTTAAGTTGCATTCCGCAATATATGCAACAGCATCATGTCCAATTCTTCCGAATGCGTGAGATCCGAATGCCACAAACAAAAGAATAAACCAGAATGTTTTCAATCTCTTTTTCATATAATATAATTTTGGAATAGGTTAATAACGAGTCTGAGTTAGAAATGTTTCTAACTCTAATATGCTGAATATAAGTAATTTGTTAGATTATATTATGCGCTATGTTTATAGAGCTGTATGGAATTTTTTATCTACTGTTTTGGGTCGCAGACATACGAGAATAAGTATCACGGTGAACGCCACAAGCACGGAAAGCAGTGCGAAATCTCTGCCCAGATTGCCGGTGTCCATCGATTTACCAAGTAAATCTGTCACGGCTGCTCCGGCGAAGACACTGCACATATTCATCATACCGTAGGCAGTTGCGCGATTGCGCGATGATACAAACTGGCAAAGGATAGGCATGTTGTTGGCATCGAAGAAACCGAAACCGAGTCCGAAGAGCACAGCACCAAGCACCACCGCTGCCAGTGATGTGCCATAACCTATGCAAAGCAGGGCGGGCACCATCATCAAAAGACCTATGGAGACAGTATAGATTCTCCCTTTCACGTTACGTATCACCCATCGGTCGGAAATGAAACCGCCAATAAGCACACCGGCGAAGGATGAGACCGCAATGGAGATTGTGGCTATCGGTCCGGCGGTCTCCATGCCTATTCCAAGGCTTGATGAGAAGAGCGAGGGGAGCCAGTTCTTTGCTGCCCATCCAGGCACGGAAGGCACGCAGAAGTAGAAAAGAATAATCCAGAAAGAGACGTTAGCCATAAGCATTGCCAGACCTTTGAACACCGGCACATTCTTTTTTTCTTCAGTCTCTACCGCTACAATGTGTTTTGGGAAGTCGTGAAGCATGAAGATGAGTATCGCGCTGTATATCATGCCAATGATGCCAAGAGTATGAAACGTGCCGTGCCATCCCCACATCATGGCAAGCGAGGCACCGAATCCTCCTATTGCCTGACCAAAGTAGATTCCGGTCATATTGATGCCTATTGCCAGGGAGCGCGTGCGCTCGCGGTGATAGTCGGCAATCAGAGATAACGCCGCAGGCATATAAAGAGCTTCGCTTACACCCATGATGCCGCGTAGTGCGTAAAGTTGACCGAAAGTAGTGGCATATCCCATCATGAAGGTAACGAACGACCATACAAAGAGAGCTATGACAATCACCCATTTTCGCGACATGCGATCGCCTACAATGCCTGAAAATGGACTCATGATACCATACACCCAAAGAAATACAGCCATAAGCCTACCAAAGTTGGCAGCTGATTCAAGCTGGGTAATGTCTACCATGATCGACTCACGCATAGTGGATAGCATTTGACGATCCATGTAATTGAGCATGCCCACTATCCAAAGCAACGCAACTACAACCCATGCATAAGTCCGTGTATTTTGATTTATAATCGATTTCATTTTGATTTAGAATTACTGGATTTATAATTTGCGTTTTTTGGAGAATTCATAATTTCATCCAATGAGATATGTATAAACACCAAATCGGCAAGTCCACTTTCATAAAGTATGCCGATAGTTTGTGGATCTACGGATGTTATTGATGAATATCCCATGCTTTGGGTTTCATCGAATAGAATGCTGTTTTGTTTATGCCATGTCATTCCGTCGTCAAAACTTGCTTTTAATGTCAGATTATGCCTTGTTTTATAATCGTCTGGATTAACGAAAAGTAATACCGAAGCTTTTCCTCCCTTAGAAGTGAGATAATTATGACGATATAGACTTGCCATACATGTCGGTTCCACCAATGCATGTCTTGAGGTTGGATGTTCTTGCCAGTTCATACCTAAATCAGACGACACACATATACGCCTGCCGTTAGGATATATGTGTCCGCGGTTACGATTGTCGCGCATATTAAGCATGATATCGCCATTACTCAATTCCACGGCATTGCATTCCGTGACATTCTTCCACGCTGGATTTGAAGCTGACCATGTCTCACCATGGTCGAGGCTGTACGTGATATTTGAGAAAGGAAGACCGTTTTCATCTCGACCTTGGGACGGAATGATTATGGCGCCGTTGCGTAAAGCCAGACCTTGACCTGGTGCGGGAGCATAGAGCCACCACTCATTACGTTTTGTTTCAGCTGTGATATTTCTTGGTTTACTCCATGTAATTCCATTATCATCACTGAACGCAATAATAAACTGGCATGTTTCTTTAACTCCAATTCCCGGTTGAGAACCTTTACCTTTCCATTGATGGATCCAATAGTTACTCTTCTCATCAAGTCCTTCAATCCATTTCCCATCTTTATCAAGTGCGCCATGCATCCATAATCCTGCTACAAATATTCGGTTTGTGATTGGGTCTTTGACTATGCAGGCGTCGCTAACCCCATTATATCGTTGAGGTAAACCTCCCCAATTTCCCATATCAAGGATATTGTGCATCGAGCTCCATGTTGATCCTCCATCAATACTGCGTTTAAATGCGATATCTATATCTCCTTGAAGATCGCGTGCATTTTCACGACGAGCATCAAAAATTGCGATCAGTGAGTTATCTGATGCTGTTACAATACCGGGAATACGACATGTGGAAACTCCTTCTTCTCCCTTACAATGCAATGCGATTCCAATACGATGCATACCGGTATTAACATCTTTTTGTGCAGGAAGACGGAATGTCCCATTGTTTGTCGAGATTTCAGTTAAATTAATCCTTAACTTATGATTGAGATTTATAGAGTCCTTGAGTGTAATGCCTACCCATAGATTAATCGTATCTGGATTTATAGAACAAGATAAAGGTATCCTAATAGAGCTTTTACCCTTTGTCGCAGAAATGCCAACACAATTTGTTTCAGTAAACTCCTTACCATTTGATGAAGTATATATTGCAACTTCTTCGATATCTCTGTAATCTGTTGTGCCTTGAAAGTCAAGTTTTAGATTATTGAAAGTTGTTTTTTTATCAGAGACAATAGTGATACTCTCAGATGGAGAATGTTTGCGACCTGAAAGAACCGGAACAATAGGGGTTCGTAACGTTACCTTCATCCCATGCGGTGTGGGTATGACTGAAGATAATACCGGAAGTTGAACCGATAAAAGGATGAATATTATGGTTACGAGTATTTTCATGTGGCATTCTTATTGTGGTTTCCCTTACTGATGAATTTATCTTATCTCCGGTTTATAAATCCAAGAGTATTGACATCTTCATAAAGTGCATCATATTCATCCTTGGACATGCGTGCAATTGGTGGTCTACACTGACCGCATTTGATACCAATCAGATTCATAATGGCTTTGCCTCCACGCACGCCTCCTCCATATTTTATAATCACTTCCACTGTGCGGATTGATTTCATTTGAAGGACACGGGCTGTCTCAATATCGTTTGCTTCCATTGTTTGGAAAATACCGTCATAGATATCTGGTATGTAATTGTATGTACTGCCCACACCACCTTTAGAACCCATTGCAATTCCGGAAATAAGTATTTCGTCGTAACCATGAAGAACTTCGAAGCTTCCGCCATCAAGGTTGATGCAAGCTCCCATCTCCATAAGATTGTTGTGGGTAAATTTTGTCCCTACAAGATTTGGTATATAACGATGCCCTAAGCTTAGGAATTTATCAACCGGAAGATTTACACCAGTCATAGATGGCATATTATAATAATAGAATGGTAGTTCGGAAGCGGCTGATGCAATAGGTATGAAATAATCTACCAGGTCTTGGACTGTTGCGGGTTTAAAAAATGATGGGGCGATTGATCCGATGGCATCTGCTCCATTGGCTTGAGCGTGTGCTGCAAGTTCAGCGCTATCTCTCTGACAATTACTTCCAATATGGCAAATGACTTTGAAGCGACCGCCTGCCTCTTTTATCCAGACTTCAAGTAATTTTTTTCTCTCGTTTATGGTTAGTGAAGTGAATTCTCCGGTTGTGCCGTTCACAAAAACACCTTTTATGGGTGTGTTTGCTAAATAATCCGCATAGTGCTTGATTTCATCGTAATTAATGTCACCGTTTTCCTTTATCGGAGTAAAAGTCGCGGCAATCATTCCTTTTATGCGTTCGTAATTTTTCATGATGATGTTTGTTTTTTTATTATATCCCGCATCAACCGTCTGTATGGCTCAAAATGCCATTCTATAGCTATGCGGTAAGCTGCTTTGTCACCTTTTTTCAATAAATTAAGTAGATCGGCATGAGAAGCTGTGATCCCTTCTTCTTTAAGACTACTGTTGATTGCGGATAGTTCCCGGTGATATTTCTCTTTAATGAAAGTCAGCACCGGATGTATGATATCTTGAAATTCTGCAATAGTTTTGTTACCTGTAATCTGGTAGAGTTTAGTATGGAACATCGTTTCACTCGATATCGAGTATTCGTTGTTCTCTATCATCTTGCCAATGCTTACAATCTCCTCTATTTCTTTTAGATCCTCAGGTTTGATTTTTTCAAATATATCTGAGGATATTCCTATTTCAAGTGCTATACGGAACTCAAGCAAGTCGAGCACCGTGTCTTCTGTGAGGAATCGAGGATCAATCACACGTTTCATGCCTCCAAGTATTGTTGGTTCTGCCAATGTCATCCCTTTTCTGGGTCTTGAATGAATCATTCCGAACATTTTAAGTCGACTCAGACATTCCCGGAGCACGCTACGGGCGACTCCAAGCTGTTCAGAGAGCGTCTTCTCATTAGGGATTGAATCCCCTACCTTTAGATCATTGTTCTTGAAATGAGCAAGAAGGCAGTCTTCAACCTGATCAACGAGAGTGGTATGAGTCGGTTTTAATGTTAATTCCATATTGCTGTTTTGGTTATGTGAGATATTGTCCATGGCTATAGTTTGATTTAATTATGAATATCGTCCTACAAAGTTACTGATTTTTACCCCTTAAATCACTATGTTATTGTTTAAAAAGTGAAATTAAGCGATATGAAGTACTTTTATTTCCATGAACTTTTATGTTTTCTCTCACCGGATTAGAGTCAGTCTGGAGATTTTGGTTCCTGAGGTGCGACAAATTTGTCGCACCTCAGATAACCAGACTCCTACCTTATTTTCTTACCATGATTTTTTTTGTATTGCCCCCCTGACGAAGAATGTAAATACCATTGGTTGGCTCAGCGACTTTTATTCCCTGTAAATTATAATATTCTTCGGTATCGTTTGATTTTTCATCGCCAATTGTCTTGATTCCCGTACCTGTTTTCTTATAAAATGCGTATATCTGCCCTATATCTGCTCCACCTTTAAGTGTTAAAGTATTTGATGGTTTTGTAGCATTATATGTCCACATGCCGTAATCGTGATTATAAGGATTAAGTCCCCATTCACCCGCCTGAGGTTCGTCATCAGCTATATTCATGCTGTCCATGTTAGTTCCCACAACTATTATGTTAGTAAGAACAGTCCCTTCAGGCGCAACTATCTTTGTTCGCGCCCCTATTGGCTTATATGTTGTTACATAGTGCCATGACCAAGGTCTGGCAATATATGGAGCCGCTTCTTCTGTAGTTTGAGGGAACGAGAGATGCACTCCATTATCGGCTAATTCTGTGGTTTTAAGATCGTATTTATAGTCCGGCAGAGTTGGGGGCGTAGTCTTGGATGGGATTGTTTCAAAGTTATCGAGGCTGATGAGTTTATCATCGCTTGTGACTAGCGACTCTGTATTATGAAAATCAAATAAGCCCATTTGAGTGTCCGAATCAACTACAAAGAATTCATCATATGATGGGAAACTTTCAACTCCATCTTTTACTGCTATGGCACGAACCACTGTAAATTTATCAAGTTTGAAAGGTGTAGTATATTTTGTAGAATTTACAGTTGGCATTTCTCCGTCAAGTGTATAGTATATATCTGCTCCCGGTGTAGAATCGAATGAAATTTCTTCGTCTGCAGATACAAACGGAATCATTGCCGAGCATAATGGAACCAGAGGCTGCTCAATTGTTCCATCATATTCAATCTCGAAATATATGCATCTGTTTTGACCATAAGATTGTAGCACAAAAGGTTGGTTTGTGTTAATATTATCTACATTTATATAGATTTCATCAGCTTTATCAAGCTGATCATTATTGTATGTGATTTTTGAATCTTCGGGTTTTGGTGTGATGCGATGTACAAAATTGGATGGAACTTTTGTACCTCCGGTTGCAAATCTTTGCGAGCGCACAGTAATGTTTTTTATTGTGATTCCTTTTGCCGGTGTAAAACGCCACGCATTATTTGTGTACCACCAGAACGCCCCATTGTTAATGTAGCTATAAGGAGAAGAGGAAGATGGTTTTGGGAAACCATAATCTTTGCCATCAGTTAGCTCCTCAATTTTAAGCACGTCGCAGGCAAATGCTTTTTTCATGTATTCGTCAGGTATATTTGCCTGTGGCTTGTTAAAATAGAAGCCTTCCGGAAATACAATTACTGTTTCGGCATTACCCTTATAGATATTCTGTGCACCTGGTGCAACTAAGACCACCTTATCCGCAGAAATGGTGAGGGAAGCAAATGCTATTCCCGAGAGAAGTAGTAAGTTTCTCATAATCAAATTTTAAGTTGTTAATAAATTATTGTTTTAATTTATATTTAATCTAAAGGATTTGCCATAATTTATATGATATACGTGATGGTTCATATTGTAGAATAATCTGTGTGATTATTCGTAGTTAATATGATATTTGATTTTATAGTATAATCATATAAATCATATTGTCTGACAAATAATATGCCACAAAAATAGATATTATTTTCTAATAAAAAAACACATTAACACATTTTAACATTATTATTTTTTTTAAACTTTTATTTATCCATGGAAACATCGTGATTTTAGATATAAAAATGAATATTTTAAGTGCTTGATTTGAGGTTAAAGTTCGTGATTAATAGGACAAAGGGAAGTGAAGACATCATGCCTCACTTCCCTTTGCTGGTTATGGGTGGTTATTTCAACGTGGTTATTCCCACTCGATTGTTGCCGGTGGTTTGGAGGAGATGTCGTAGACTACGCGGTTGATGCCGCGAACTTTGTTGATGATCTCGTTGGATGTCTTGGCAAGGAATTCGTAGGGGAGGTGTACCCAGTCGGCGGTCATTTGAAAAGAAGGCGCAGAGACTACGCAATTTTCAGGTTCATCTAAATTTGGTGGATAAAATTTGGTGCGGAAGACAACAATGCTTATCTTTGGGTTGTTTTTATCTAAATTTGCAAAATGAAATCCGACCTGAAGAAATACGATAATATCAACGCTGATGATGCGCAATTTATCAGTGATATAAAGACGATAGTATATACCGCCAAACAAAAGGCATATCAGGCCGCTGATGTATACAATGTAGTCAGCAACTGGCTTGTCGGCAGACGCATTGTAGAACAAGAGCAACATGGACAAAAAAGAGCTCAATATGGGAAGCACATCGTTGAACTTGCATCCGAGGCTCTAACGGAAGAGTTCGGGAAGGGATATTCTGTTGTAAATATAAAAAGTTTCAGAAAATTCTATCTGACATTCAACAACTTGTTAATTGGGCAGACACCGTCTGCCCAATCTGGGAATGGCGTGACCATAAAAGGGCAGACAGTGTCTGCCCAATTGGAGTTGGCAAAAATGCTTCCTTCCAATTTGTCTTGGTCGCATTATGAACGGCTGATGAGAATCAAGAATGAAGACGAGCGTGATTGGTTTATGAGGGAGGCTGCCGGAGAGAATTGGAGTGTCCGTACCCTTGACCGCAACATAAGTTCCCAATATTATCATCGTTTGCTCCAGACACCGGAATCAAAACGTGGTGAAGTCATCGATGAGATGCAACGATTGACTGCAGATTATCAGAAAGACCGACATAAATTCTTGCGAAATCCGGTTGTCGCTGAATTTTTAGGTTTTTCGCAGGAGACTGCGTATTCGGAAACCAATCTTGAATCTGCTATAATCGACCACCTACAAAAATTCATCCTTGAACTTGGCAAAGGCTATGCTTTTGTTGCCCGTCAGCAGAGGATTAAAACCGACATTGGCGAATATTATATAGATCTGGTATTCTACAACTATATACTTAAATGTTTTCTGCTAATTGACTTAAAGACGTCAAGAATCACGCATGATGACATCGGGCAAATGGATATGTATATACGGATGTATGATGAACTGAAATGCACCGAAAGCGATAATCCGACAATCGGCTTGCTACTTTGCTCGGAGACAAGCAAGGATTTAGCTCGGTATTCAATCCTCAAAGATAGCAAGCAACTATATGCAGCCAAATATCTGACATACCTCCCGACACAAGAAGAATTAACTGTAGAAATTGAACGTCAGAAAGAGATATTTGCCCTGCAAACGGGCAAATGTCAAGATTAGGGTCTGCATTTTTCGCATTATCCGCATTTTATGATACGTATTTTTATTGGCATATTGACCATTTCCCCATAAAATCCTTCTATGAGATTAATATAGCAAAGGGAAGTGAAGACATCATGCCTCACTTCCCTTTGCTGGTTATGGGTGGTTATTTCAACGTGGTTATTCCCACTCGATTGTTGCCGGTGGTTTGGAGGAGATGTCGTAGACTACGCGGTTGATGCCGCGGACTTTGTTGATGATCTCGTTGGATGTCTTGGCAAGGAATTCATAGGGGAGGTGTACCCAGTCGGCGGTCATGCCGTCGGTGGATATCACCGCACGGAGTGCGACGCAGCTCTCATATGTGCGCTCGTCGCCCATTACTCCTACACTCTGCACCGGCAGCAGCATTACTCCCGCCTGCCATACCTGGTCGTAGAGACCGGCTTCACGCAAGCCGTCGATGAAGATCTTGTCGGCATCCTGAAGTATACGTACTTTCTCCGGCGTTACCTCTCCGATGATACGTATGCCGAGACCGGGTCCGGGGAACGGATGGCGTCCGAGAAGACGCTGATCCATCTCCATCGCCCTGCCTACTCTACGCACCTCATCCTTGAAGAGGAGTCGCAACGGTTCCACAATCTTAAGGTTCATCTCTTTGGGGAGACCGCCGACGTTGTGATGGCTCTTGATTGTGGCTGACGGACCTTTCACTGAGCAGCTCTCTATCACGTCGGGATAGATGGTGCCCTGGGCAAGCCATTTGGCATTCTCTATCTTCTTCGCTTCGGCATTGAATACCTCTACGAAGTCCCTGCCGATTATCTTGCGTTTCTGTTCGGGGTCTGTAACGCCCTTCAGATCGCTGTAGAAGCGCTCAGAAGCGTCAACGCCGATGACATTAAGCCCCATGTGCTTGTAAGAGTCAAGAACGTCCTCAAATTCGTTTTTTCGCAGCAAACCATTGTTCACGAAAATACAGGTGAGGCGATCACCGATGGCTTTATGTAGCAGCATAGCCGCTACTGAGGAATCAACACCGCCGGAGAGACCGAGTATCACACGGTCGTCGCCAAGTTTCTCCTTAAGTTCGGCAACGGTTGTCTCGATGAATGACGCCGGACTCCAGGAGCCATCGCATCCGCAGATTCCGAGCACGAAGTTCGAAAGAATCTTTGTACCGTCGGTTGAATGATAAACCTCAGGATGGAACTGTATGCCCCACGTCTGTTCTCTGCCGATATGATATGCGGCAGCCTTCACATTCTCCGTAGAACCGATGATATGATAGTTATCTGGCAGACGGGTGATAGTGTCGCCATGGCTCATCCATACCTGTGTCGGAGAGGGAACACCGAGCATCAGGGCATCCTCCGGATCTACGACCGTGAGCATTGCGCGACCATATTCGCGCGACGGTGCGCCTTCCACTTCGCCGCCGTATTCATTGGCGAGCAACTGCGCGCCATAGCATACGCCTAACAACGGAAGTTTTCCCTTGATTGCGCTGAGATCAGGCTTTGGAGCATCCGCATCGCGCACTGAAGAGGGAGAGCCGGAAAGGATCACGCCCATCACGTCGGCATCGAGAGCCGGGATTTTGTTGAAGGGGTGAATCTCGCAATAGACGTTCAGCTCGCGCACTCGGCGTGCGATCAGCTGCGTATACTGCGATCCAAAATCTATTATCAGTATCTTTTGCATATTATCCTCTTGAATAGTTGGGTGCTTCTTTAGTGATGGTCACATCGTGGGGATGGTTCTCGGTAACGCCGGCAGAGGTGATACGAGTGAACTTGGCATTGTGGAGAGCATCGATATCCTTGGCTCCGCAATATCCCATGCCGGAACGGAGACCTCCCGCAAGCTGATAGACAGTCTCGCTGAGTGTTCCCTTGTAGGGCACGCGGGCTACTATGCCTTCCGGCACAAATTTGCTTGAATCGCATTTCTCGCTCTGGAAATAACGGTCTTTCGACCCTGCCTCCATTGCCTCTACTGAGCCCATGCCGCGATATGACTTGAATTTACGACCGTTGTAGATGATGGTCTCGCCCGGAGATTCCTCGACACCTGCAAACATTGAGCCGCACATCACGCAGTTGCCACCGGCAGCAAGAGCCTTGACGATGTCGCCTGAATAACGGAGACCTCCGTCGGCAATCACGGGTACGCCATATTCCTTGGCAACCTTGGCAGCATCGAAGATGGCGGAAAGCTGAGGCATTCCCACACCTGCCACGATGCGGGTGGTGCATATTGAACCCGGACCGATGCCGACCTTTATGCCGTCGGCTCCAGCCTCGATGAGGAAGCGGGCAGCCTCGCCTGTGGCGATGTTTCCTACAACGACATCAAGATTGGGATATGCAGCCTTCACGGCGCGGAGGGTTTTGGTTACATTGGCCGAATGACCATGGGCTGTATCTATCACCACAGCGTCCACTCCAGCCTCTACAAGTGCCTTTACGCGCTCAAGGGTATCAGAGGTAACCCCTACACCCGCAGCAACGCGCAAACGCCCTTTATTATCCTTGCAGGCGGAAGGGTAATCCTGAATCTTGGTGATGTCGCGATATGTGATGAGTCCCATCAGTTTTCCCTCCTTGTCAACCACCGGGAGTTTCTCGATTTTGTTTTTGAGAAGAATCTGCGAAGCCTCAGCGAGATCAGGATTGTCGGTTGTGACAAGGTTCTTGCTCGTCATGACCTCTGCGATAGGAAGATCCATGTTCTGTTGGAAACGAAGATCACGGTTGGTCACTATTCCGATGAGGAAATTTTCTGAATCCACAACGGGTATGCCGCCGATATGGTTATCGTGCATCAGTTTCAAAGCCTCTCCTACTGTCTGCTCTTTTGTGATTGTCACAGGATCATAGATCATGCCGCTCTCGGCGCGTTTTACTTTACGCACCTGGGCTGCCTGCGCAGCGATCGACATGTTTTTGTGGATTACGCCGATACCACCTTCACGGGCGATGGCGATTGCCATCTCTGCCTCGGTTACGGTGTCCATCGCCGCCGACACAAAGGGGATGTTAAGAGGGATATTGCGAGAGAAACGACCCGCAAGGTTCACCATATTGGGCGTAACCTCGGAATATGCCGGAATCAGGAGGACATCATCGAATGTCATTCCTTCCTGAACCACTTTTTCATCTATAAAGCTCATACTTTTAAGGTTTTAATGTGTAATGTTTAATGTTTAATGTTTAATGTTTGAGCCGGAATGTTAATTGCACATTCCACATTTAACATTCAACATTAAAACGAAGCGAGTTTTGGAGAAACGGTGATTGTCTGAGTGCGGTCGGGACCTACGGAAATCATACCTACAGGTACGCCTGTCACTTCCTCGATTTTGCGCACATATGCTTTGGCTGCCTCAGGAAGTTCCTCAAAAGATTTGGCACCGGTGATATCATCTTTCCATCCCTCGAGTTCGATAAGCACGGGTTTGCATTTAGCGAGTTTGGAAATTGTGGATGGCGGAGTGTCGAGAATTTCACCGTCACATTCATATCCTGTGCAGATGCATACTTTGTCGAGACCTGAAAGCACGTCGAAAAGCATAAGTGCCCAATTGTCGATGCCGGAAAGGCGGGCAGTGTAGCGTGCAACGACTGCGTCAAACCAGCCGATGCGGCGCGGACGACCGGTTACTGTGCCATATTCATGACCGCGCTCACGAATCTCATGGGCAATATCACCGAAAAGCTCGGTTGGGAAAGGACCTTCACCTACGCGGGTGCAATATGCTTTGGCAACGCCCAGCACATTGTCAACCCATTTCGGGGAAATGCCGGCACCCACAGGCACGCTGGCAGCGGAAGGTGTGGAGGATGTCACGAAAGGATATGTGCCGTGATCAATGCAGAGCATCATTCCCTGAGCGCCTTCGAAGAGCACCTTGGCATCTGTGAGAAGTGTGTCGTTGATAAGTTTGGAGGTGTCGGTGATCATGTGCCCGATTTTGCCGGCGATGTCCATGTACTGGTCATAAACCTCCTTGAAATCATATTCAGGAAGTCCCAGCATCTTCAGCTCACGGTTCTTCACATCGAGGGCAGCCTGGAGACGTTCTGCAAAATATTCGGGTTCGAGAAGATCTCCCATGCGCAGACCGATGCGGCTGTATTTGTCGGAATAAGCCGGTCCGATACCCTTCTTCGTGGTGCCGATGAGAGATTTTCCCTTCATGTTCTCATAGGCGCCATCAAGGGCTGAATGCCAGGGCATCACCATCGCCGCGCGGTTGGAGATGAATAGCTGATAGTCTGTGATGCCCTGCTGGTGCAGACGATCAAGCTCAGCTATCACAGACACGGGGTTTACTACCATTCCGTTTGCCATCACGTTGATGGTCTTGGGGTTGAAGATACCCGAAGGTATACTCTGGAGAGAATATTTTTTTCCGTCGAACACTACGGAATGGCCGGCGTTATTACCGCCCTGATAACGAACCACCATGTCGGCGCGACATGCGAAGTAGTCGGTCATTTTTCCCTTTCCTTCGTCGCCCCACTGCGATCCGATAACAACTAATCGTTCAGACATTTCCTTTATTTTAATGTTTAATTTTAAATGTGTAATGTGTAATGAATGCTGACAGGTATAGTGTTTAATGCGCAATGTGCCAGGCGGATGCCTAATTAAACATTACACATTAAACATTACACATTATTTCAAGCCGTTGCGCTCGTAGATGTAATCTACGTTCTTCATGTAGTAGTCAAGGGTGAAGCAGCCGTCAAGCTCCTCTTCGGTGAGGGCACCCATGACTACGGGGTTCTGTTTCAATAGGTCATGATAGTTGGCACCGGTTGCCATTGCCTGCATCGCAACGGGCTGAACGGTGTCGTAAGCCTGCTCGCGCACGAAACCTTTCTCGATAAGAGCGTTCATCACGCGCTGCGCGAAGATCACGCCGTTGGTGAGATAGATGTTGGATTTCATCTTATCCTCGAACACCACGAGATTCTCGAGGATGCCCATCATACGGTTGAGCATATAATCGAGAAGGATGGTGGCATCGGGCATAAGAATGCGTTCTGTTGCAGAATGAGAGATATCGCGTTCGTGCCAGAGAGCCACGTTATCGTAGGTAGTTACCATGTATCCGCGAAGCACGCGTGCGCAACCACACATGTTCTCGCTTGAAATCGGGTTGCGTTTATGAGGCATCGCGCTTGAACCTTTCTGACCTTTGCCGAAAGATTCCTCCACTTCGTGCACTTCCGTGCGCTGAAGGTTGCGGATTTCGAGAGCCATCTGCTCGATGCTTGCGCCGATGAGAGCGAGAGTTGCCATATAGTAAGCGTGGCGGTCGCGCTGAATAACCTGTGTAGAAATATCTGATGACGCTATGCCGAGTTTTTCGCAGACATAATCCTGCACGAAGGGAGGGATATTTGCGAAATTACCGACAGCACCGCTGATCTTGCCGACTTCAACACCACGGGCTGCTGCGCGGAAACGCTCAAGATTGCGAAGCATCTCGGCGCGCCAGAGCACCCATTTCAGTCCGAAAGATGTAATGTCGGCGTGGATGCCGTGTGTGCGTCCGATGCAGGGGGTATATTTGTATTGCTCTGCCTGGCGGCTCAGCATGTCGATATATTTCTTAAGGTCTTCAAGAATGATGGCGTTTGCCTGCTTGAAGAGGTAGCCGTTGGCTGTGTCAACCACATCGGTTGATGTCAAACCGTAATGCACCCATTTGCGCTCTTCTCCAAGAGATTCCGAAACGCAACGGGTGAATGCCACGATATCGTGGCGAGTCTGCAGCTCTATCTCCTTGATGCGGTCGATATTGAATGTAGCCTTTTCATTGAGTTTTACCACATCCTCTTCCGGCACGATTCCGAGCTTGCTCCATGCTTCTGCAGCAAGCAGCTCCACCTTGAGATAAGCGTTGAATTTATTTTCTTCTGTCCAAACCTGGCGCATGATGTCGCGCCCGTATCGTTCAATCATGATTTCTTAATTTAATGGGGTTTAATGAGGCTGAATAGGGTGTAATGGGATTGTTTCAGCAATCCTTGCTGATTGCCTGATAGCCGATGTCTGAGCGGTGGAAGAGCCCGGGGCAGTCGATGCGAGCGATGTCGGCGAGAACCTTGTCGCGTGCTTCGGAGAGTGTGGCGCCTTTGCCTACAACCATTATGACTCGTCCGCCCGATGTGAGGAGTTTGCCGTCTTTCTCCGCAGTGCCCATATGATATACCGCGGACGAGACGTTTTCAAGTCCATTGATTTCAGCTCCCTTCTCATAGCTGCCGGGATATCCTTTGGATGCAAGAACTATGCCGAGCACTGCCTCCGGATTCCATTCGATTTCGAAGTCTTCACCATCTACCGCCGCATTGAACAGCGCATAGATATCGCTCTTCATGCGGGGGAGAACCACCTCCGTCTCGGGGTCGCCGAAACGTGCGTTGAATTCTATGACCTTGGGACCCTCGTTGGTGAGGATCAAACCGCCATAAAGAACACCTGTGAAGGGCACACCCTCTTTTACGAGTCCGGCTGCAACTGGACGAATGATTCTTTCAAGAGTCTCGTTGCGCACATCATCTGAGATGAAGGGCACAGGGGAATATGCTCCCATACCTCCGGTGTTGGGACCCTTGTCGCCGTCGAAAGCGCGTTTGTGGTCTTGTGCTATCGCAAGGGGATATACCTTTTCACCCGAAACCACACACATGAAAGAGAATTCCGGTCCGGCAAGGAAATCTTCTACCACTACCCTTCCCTTTCCGAAACTTTCGTCAAGGAGCATATCGCGGAGTGCTGCTTCAGCCTCATCATAGGTCAGAGCCACAACCACACCCTTGCCGGCAGCAAGACCGTCGTATTTTATCACAGCGGGGAGCGGACGGTTCTTTACATATTCCCATGCCGGAGCAAATTCATCGAACACGCGATATGCTGCCGTGGGAACATTATATTTGTCCATCATCTCCTTTGCAAACTCCTTGGAGCTTTCGATGCGGGCAGCCGCTTTGGTCGGACCGAATATCCTCAATCCTTCCTCGGCGAAGCGGTCGGCAACGCCTACGGCAAGTGCCGCTTCCGGACCAACGACCGTGAGGGCAATGTCATTATCTTCGGCGAATTTCGCCAGAGCGTCAACATCCTCAACACCTATCTTCACGCATTCGGCAAGAGCGGCGATGCCGGCGTTTCCCGGTGCGCAATATATTTTGTCAACCTGCGGGCTGCGAGAGAGCGCTTCCACAATGGCGTGCTCTCTGCCTCCGCTACCTATGACCAATACTTTGTTCATATTTTTAGGCTTTAGGTGTTAGGCTTTAGGTTTTAGGTTCATTCAGCGAAGTTTTTTAACGCCTAATGCCTAAAACCTAAAACCTTTCGTTAATTTAATGTTTAAAATGACGCATTCCGGTGAAGAGCATTGTGATGCCTTTCTCATTGGCTTTCTTGATGGAATCCTCATCGCGGATTGAACCACCGGGCTGAACGATGGCTGTCACTCCATATTTGGAAGCGAACTCAACGGTGTCGTCGAAAGGAAGGAAACCATCCGAAGCAAGCACAAGACCTTCAGTGTGACCTGCAGCCTTGGCTTCCTCAAGAGCAATCTCGGCTGAGCCTACACGGTTCATCTGACCTGCTCCGACTCCAACTGTTGCGCCATTCTTAACTACAACGATAGCGTTGGATTTTACGTGCTTAACCACGCGCCATCCGAAATTCATGTCTGCAAGTTCCTCTGCGGAGGGCTTACGTTCGGTGACGGTCATATCCTCTTTGATCTCCTTGCATTCGAGATCGGCATCCTGCACGAGCAGACCGCCGGTAACACCGACATATTGCTTCTGCTTTTTGTCGCATTTTGCCATGTTGACCTGCAGCAGGCGGAGATTCTTCTTGGTTGCGAATACCTCGAGGGCCTCGGGTGTGAATTCAGGTGCCATTACGATCTCAAGGAAGATAGGCTTCATCAGTTTGGCGGTTTCGCCGTCGAGAGGTCTGTTCACGGCAACTATACCTCCGTAGATGCTGACTTTATCAGCTTCGTAAGCCTTTGTCCACGCCTCTTTGATATCTTTGCCTGTAGCGGCGCCGCAAGGATTCATATGCTTGAGACCAACAGCGAAAGGTTCATCAAATTCGCGTACGATCTGAAGGGCTGCATTGGCATCCTGGATATTATTGTATGAAAGTTCTTTGCCACCGAGCTGTTTTGCGTATGCCACAGAATAAGGCACCTCCTCCTCTGAGCGGTAGAACATAGCCTGCTGGTGGGGATTCTCACCATAGCGGAGGCTCTGAACCTCATCAAAAGCGAGGAAGAGTTTCTCGTCGAGTCCAGCCTGACGGCGCATATAAGTGGCTATATGCGAATCATAGAGGGCGGTATGCGTGTATGCCTTTGCAGAGAGTTTGAGACGAGTCTCGAGATTTGTATTTCCGTTTTCGCGGATTTCAGAGAGAATGGTATCATAGTCTGAAGGATCGCATACCACTGTCACATCGCGGAAATTCTTTGCCGCGCTGCGGAGCATGGAGGGTCCGCCTATGTCGATATTCTCCACCGCATCTTCCATTGTCACACCTTCCTTGGCGATTGTAGCCTCGAAAGGATAAAGGTTGACACATACCATCTCTATTGTCTCGATGCCGTTGGCTTCAAGCTGAGCCATATGGTCAGGGATGTCACGGCGTCCAAGGAGACCGCCGTGCACTTTGGGGTGAAGAGTCTTTACGCGACCGTCGCAGATTTCAGGAAAACCAGTGACATCGCTGATGTTGATAACGTTCACGCCGCTTTCGCGGAGTTTGGTCATTGTGCCGCCGGTGGCAATGATCTGCCACCCCAGGTCCTGAAGGGCTTTGGCGAATTCCACCACTCCCCTCTTGTCGCTTACGCTGATTAATGCTCTCATATCGTTGTTAGTTCAATTCGTTTTTAAGAAGTCTGGCTATGACTTCCGGATACAGACGATGTTCCTCCGTATGAATCATATCCTCCAATTCAGCGATGTCTTTGCCATCGTAGGGGATAGCCTTCTGGGCAATTATTTTGCCTCCGTCGAGGGTCTCGTCAACATAATGTATTGTTATCCCGAACACTTTGACGCCATATTCGAAAGCGTCGCGGATGCTGTGTGCTCCCGGAAATGCCGGCAATAATGCGGGATGAAGGTTTATGATGCGTCCGTGATAGCGGTTGAGCAGTTCATCGCCGATGATTCGCATATACCCCGCGAGGCATACGAGATCTACAGCAAGCTCATCCATGCGGTCGGCAATCAGGCGTTCGAAGTCACGCTTGCTTTCGAAATCCCGTGGACTAAATTCCAGCACAGGCACACCATGGCGCGCTGCGCGCTGGGTGACGTATGCGCCCGGGCGGTCGCACACGCAGAGCACAACCTCGCAGTCCGGGATCCTCCCCTCCTTAGCAGCCTCTGTGATTTTCTCAAAATTGCTGCCGTTGCCGCTGGCAAATACCGCTATCCTTTTCATTACATTAAGGTTACTCCTTCTCCTTCCACCACTTTGCCGATTACTGATGCTTTCTCACCGGCTTCTGTGAGGATTTCGATAACACGCGGTGCATCTTCCGGATTGACGGCAAGAACCATGCCGATGCCCATGTTGAAAATGTTGAACATCTCGCGGTGAGGCACTTTGCCGTATTTCTCAAGAAGACGGAACACGGGAAGAATCTCCCAGCTGCCTTCTTCAATCTCCACTCCCTGACCTTTCTGGAGGATACGGGGAATGTTTTCATCGAATCCGCCGCCGGTGATATGCGCAATGCCGTGCACGTCGATTTCGTCGAGCACCTTATGCACCTGTTTCACGTAAATTTTTGTGGGAGTAAGAAGCATCTCGCCTAATGTCTGATTGCCAGTGCCCTCATATTTCTGGTCGAATTCGAGATCACGGTCTGAAACGATCTTACGCACGAGGCTGAAACCGTTGGAGTGGACACCTGAAGAAGCGATGCCCACAAGAAGATCACCGGGTTTGACTTTAGAGCAGTCGATAAGCTTGCTTTTCTCTACGGCGCCTACCGTGAAACCAGCTATGTCGTATTCACCGGGGGTGTACATGCCCGGCATTTCAGCAGTCTCACCTCCTACCAGTGCGCAACCTGCCTGACGGCAACCTTCTGCCACGCCGCTGACTATGGCTTCAACTACCTCCGGATGGTTCTTACCCACGGCAACATAATCGAGGAAAATAAGGGGCTTGGCTCCCTGTGCGAGCACATCGTTGACACACATTGCTACGGCATCGATGCCGATAGTGTCGTGTTTCTCAAGGGAGAAAGCGATTTTGAGTTTGGTGCCGACACCATCGGTGCCGCTCACAAGGATAGGATGCTCATATCCGAGCGATCCAAGATCAAACATGCCGCCAAAAGCGCCAATGTTTCCCATTGAGCCGGGACGCTCAGTGCTTTTCACGTGTTTCTTGATGCGGCTCACGACTTCGTAGCCGGCTTCAAGATTCACACCGGATGCTTCATAACTTTTAGCCATATTATTTAAAGTAGTTTATTGCGTTTTTGAATAGGTTCTGCATCTTGTTGCCGTGGATGTTCTTCATCAGTCCGTCGGCGAAACGTTCGGAGTGTCCCATCTTGCCGAGGATACGTCCGTCGGGTGAGATGATACCTTCTATAGCTTCTGTCGAGCCGTTTGGATTGTAGGGAGAAGTCATGGTGGCGTTTCCTTCTGCATCGGCATATTGGAATGCGATCTGTCCGTTGGCACGGAGTTCTGCCGCGAGTTCTGCGGATGCCATGAATTTACCCTCACCGTGAGATGCCGCGATGCTGTGGAGCTCACCAATTTCGAAGCCTTCGAGCCAGGGAGATGCCACGGAGCCTACGCGGGTGCTGACGATCTGCGAGATATGGCGGTTGATGTCGTTGTGGAAGAGTGTCGGGCTTTCTGCCGTCAGCTCACCGATCTTGCCATAAGGAAGCAATCCGGATTTCACAAGAGCCTGGAAACCGTTGCAGATGCCTAAGATGAGACCTCCGCGTGCCTGCAGACGCTTGATAGCTGCCTTAACAGTGTCGTTGAGGAGCACATTGGCGATAAACTTACCGCTGCCGTCCGGCTCATCGCCTGCGGAGAAACCGCCGCTGATGGCGAGGATATGACATTCATCGATATTGCGTGCCATCTCTTCCACAGAGCGTTCGATATCTTCGGCTGTGAGATTGATGAATACGCTGCTTCTGACTTCAGCACCTTCGCGTTCGAAAGCCTTGGTCATGTCGTAGTCACAGTTTGTGCCAGGGAAAAGAGGAAGGAACACCACCGGATGTTCGGTTTTCTCGCCTTCCCAGCGACTCTGATTGGTGCCTGATTTGGCATTTTCCACTTTCCCCTCGATACCGCTGCGATCGGGATAAACTTTGTTGAATCTGTCTCGGTTGGCTTCGAACGCCTCCCCTATTGCAATCTCTTCGCCATTGACGATCAGTTTCCCTTCGATTGTCTTGCCGATCAGTTCCACATTCGGGAAAGTGAGTTCCACATTGCTCTCTACAATCATCGAACCATGTCCGAAATCGAAAAGATCCTTGTCGGAAACCTTAACATCAGCTCCTATTCCGTTTCCAAAGCTCATCTTTGCCAAACCTTCGGCAACACCTCCGAAGCTTACCGACCACGCCGAGAGTATCTCTCCGGCTTCTATGGCTTTGCACACGTTCTCGAAGTTGAGGATAAGTTGCGCTGTGTCGGGAGTCAGATCAGCCTCCGGAGTGTGGCGCACGATATATACATAATTGCCGCCAGCCTTGAATTCCGGGCTGATCACCTTGCGGGCATCAACTGTGCCGGCTGCAAAGGCAATGAGTGTCGGGGGAACGTTGATATCGTTGAATGTGCCACTCATGGAGTCTTTGCCTCCTATTGCAGGAAGACCGAATGCCAATTGCATTTCAAGAGCACCGAGAAGGGCTGCCAATGGTTTTCCCCATGATTCGGTGGAATGCATGCGCTCGAAATATTCCTGGAACGAGAATCTGAGACGACAGAAGTCCGCGCCTGCAGCCGTAGCCTTTGTCAATGCTTCAACAACGGCATATGCAGCTCCGTGGAAAGGACTCCAGCTGCTGATATATGGATTGAATCCGAATGTCATTATGGAGGCGGTGTTGGTGTGATGGCTACCTACGGGAAGTTTCTGCACACTTGCCTGTGTCTCTGTGCCCTGTGTTGCTCCACCGAAAGGCATCAACACAGTGGAAGCACCGATTGAGGAGTCGAACATTTCGATCAGACCTTTCTGAGACGTTACATTCTCATCCTGCAGGTTGTGGAGGAATTTCTCTTTAAGGTTGTTGCCTGCAATCTCGCGTGCGAAAGGATCTCTGTTCTCAATGCCTCCAACGCGTGCTTTTGCGTAATGGCGCGCGCCGGCAGAGTCGATAAACTCTCGCTTGAGGTCTGCCACGAGTTCTCCGTTGTAATACATCCGCATTCTGCCGGAATCGGTGACGTCTGCCACGTGGCGGACTTCGATGTTCTCCTCATGGCAGTAACGTTCGAATTCTTCGCGGTCTTTAGGTTCCACAACCACCGACATTCTCTCCTGCGATTCGCTGATGGCGAGTTCTGTGGGGTTGAGACCGGAATATTTTGTAGTGACGCGGTCCAGATATATGTCAAGACCGTCGGTGAGCTCACCGATGGCAACACTGACACCTCCGGCGCCGAAGTCGTTGGATTTCTTGATAAGTCGGGTCACCTCCGGGCGACGGAAAAGGCGTGATATCTTACGCTCCTCCGGTGCGTTTCCTTTCTGCACCTCGCTGCCGCATTCTTCGAGCGATGACTCGTTGTGCTCTTTCGAACTTCCGGTTGCTCCGCCGATGCCGTCACGACCCGTGCGTCCGCCAAACATCAGTATCACATCTCCGGGCTGAGGACGCTCGCGGCGCACATCGGAAGCTTTCACGGCTCCTGCCACGGCTCCCACCTCAAGACGTTTGGCAACGTATCCCGGGTGATATATCTCACGCACATGTGTTGTGGCAAGACCGATCTGGTTGCCGTAAGATGAATATCCTGCGGCAGCTTTGAGAGAAATTACACGCTGGGGAAGCTTCCCTTCCATCGTTTCCGAAACAGGTTTGTAGATGTCGCCCGCTCCGGTTACGCGCATTGCCTGATATACGTAGCTTCTACCGCTCAACGGGTCGCGGATGGCACCTCCAAGACATGTTGAAGCGCCTCCGAAAGGCTCAATCTCTGTCGGGTGATTATGAGTCTCGTTCTTGAACTGAAGCAGCCAGCGCTCCTCCTTGCCGTCAACATCGATATCCACGTAAATTGAGCAGGCGTTGTTTTCTTCGCTTTGCTCAAGGTCTTCGAGCAGACCCTCCTTGCGGAGATAACGCGCTCCGATGGTGGCGAGATCCATAAGGCACAGGCTCTTCTCATCGCGTCCGAGTTCGTGGCGTATTTTCTTCCATTCGTCAAGGGCATCGCGGAGAGTGGCGGAGATTGCTGACTCTTCGATTTCTATGTCAGTGAGTTCTGTGGTGAAAGTGGTGTGGCGGCAATGGTCGCTCCAGTATGTGTCGAGTATGCGAAGTTCTGTCTCGTTGGGATCACGACCCTCTGCGGTGAAATATGCCACAACCTCCATGAGGTCGTCACCGTTCATTGCCAATCCTTTCTCTTTGCAGTATGCGGGAGCTTCGGCGGCTGTGATTTCACGGAAACCTGAGAGCACGGGTACCGGTTTTGCTGCAGCGCGTTCGGGTTTTTCGAGACGGTTGAGATCCTTGCGACGTGCCTCAACGGCATTGATGCAGTATTTGGCGATGCGTTTCATCTCCTCCTCCCCTACTGATTCATCGAAAATCATCAGACGGCTGCTGCTGATCTCAATGTCGGCGGAAGGCTCGATAAGACGCACACACTCCTCGGCTGAATGGGCGCGTTGGTCGAACTGACCCGGGAGGCACTCCACTGCGAGGTGAGGCATTCCGCCGATTTCTACGGAATCCGACACATTGTCGGTGGCAGGTTCACCGAATACGCGATAGGAACTGCGTTCTATAAGCTCGGGTGAGAAACCGAAAAGGTCATATACACAAAGAAGTCTGAGATTCTTGATATTGAGACCGAGATTGGAATTGAGTTCACGGCGAAGGCTTTCAGCCTCCGTGCGGAATTCCGGACGTTTCTCAACAAATATTCTTGATTTTGAAGTTGTCATGTTTATTTATAGGTTTTAGGCGTTAGGCTTTAGGTTTTAGATCTTTATTTTCACTTTTAGATTTTTGGCGCAGCCTTCTAAAGCCTAACGCCTAAAACCTAAAGCCTCTCCTTATCATATATTTGATTCAAGCACCTTGCGCGCCTGCTCTTCGCGGAAATCGTCAAGACGTTTTTTCATTTCAGGATCTGTCACAGCCATTATCTCTATTGCGAGAAGGGCTGCGTTTTTGGCTCCGTCGATACCGACAGTGGCTACCGGGATGCCCGGAGGCATCTGAACCATGGAAAGAAGGGAATCAAGACCTTCGAGGCTGCGTGATTTCACCGGCACGCCGATCACTGGCAGCGTCGTGAAGGCTGCAACCACACCGGCGAGGTGTGCTGCCCCTCCCGCACCGGCGATAATGGCGCAAAGACCTCGCTCGCGTGCCCCGGAAGCCCATTCCTCGAGCTGGGCAGGCGTGCGGTGTGCGCTAAGCACCTTTTTCTCATACTCGATTCCAAAGGAATCAAAAATTGTCGTGGCTCCCGACATTACGTTCCAGTCGCTTGTGGAACCCATCACCACTCCTACTTTCATAATTTCTTTTCTTACCTGTATATGTTGGTTAGTCGATTTATTCTTGTCGATGTGTTCTTGATTTTCAATAAAAAAGTGGGCGTCAGGCACACTGCCTGACGCCACTATTCTTATATGCTCACAACTACACACGCGTATCCACACGTTTCCCCATTCTTAACCGCACGAACCGGTTTGCGCTTTCGGCGCAACTCCCGTTGTATGGAATGGGTTTGTTGTGTCATTGCCAATTGAAAAATTAGATTGCAAAGTTACAACTAATTTTCCAAATTTGCCAATTTATTCCCCTAAACTTTTCTACACCTTTAAAGTGCAATCGTTCTAATTATTTGCGACGTTTGGCGGTTGCAGCATCTTGCTGGGCGTGGATGGCTTTGCGGGTCCAGGGGAGACCGATGAATTCCGAGGGATAATCGGTCTCGATGATGTCGGGCTCCGAAAGAAGATCGCGATGGTATGCCACGCGACGGTCGCCGTTGTTTTTTATTTTGTCGGAACTTGCGGTGATTGAGGTCATGGTCATTACCCCTTTGCTGTGCAGTTTGTCGTAGATCTTCTGCATGTCGGGGTTCACTGCCGTGCGGATGTATGCCATGATATATTTCCAAGGTATCGGCGAGGCATCATAGGCTTCATAATGCTCAGGTTTGCTGATCTCTACGCAGAACATTACGTTGCGCAATCCTTTGTTCCAGTAGAAAAGAGCCTCGTCAAGTGAGCGGACACTGAGCATGATGTTGTGGTAGTCTGCCCAGTCGCCGCCGGGACTCAGCTGACGCGCATAGTATTCAAGTGCGGCGCGTTTCACGCTGTCGGGCACACCCTTGGTGTTGATGTATTTATTGTCGAAGTTGAAGACAACCTTGTCTTTCCCCCACTCCAGCATCTGCTTGAGCGTGGGAATCTTATAGGGTGTCACTTTCTTGTCGCGATCCACGAGGTTGAATTCCTGAAGTTGCGCATAGGTATAGTCTGAAACTTTCCCTTTGCCTGTGGTTGTGCGGTCGATGGTGAGGTCGTGCATGAGCACCGGAATGCTGTCGGCGGTGAAACTGAAATCGATTTCAAAGAAAGTAGGCATCAGTGAGAGGGTTTTCTCACACGATTCGATGCAGTTTTCGGGATACCCCGACATCATTCCTCCGCGATGACCGCTGATGATGATGTCGCGGTCGGGAGAATATTTGAAATAATTTTGCAGGTCCTCTATAGAATTGATTTTGACTATGTGCGCATCGGGAATCTGAGCCGATGCACCCATAGTCAAAGTCAATGAGAGGCATATCGTCAATATGCTTTTTCTCATGGTGTGGTATGTTTTAAACAGCTTCTTAATCGTTGTAGGGCTTGAGGTCTTCGTAAGTGAAAGACTCCCAAGGCATGTCTGCGTCAGCTTTACCTTTGTCAAGGATGTCGACGATATGCATGAGCAAGGGGAATTCTTTGAGGTCAACGAGACCGAGTTCTGCCTTGCGGCGGATAGCCTGACCCATGATGCGTGTGATGACGAGGCTTTCAAGCGTGATTCCGGCGAGAGCTTCAGTTACCTGATCGTAATCAAGACCTTGTCCCATAAGCACGCCGCAACGACGTGTGCGTCCGCTGAAGATGGTCACGTAAAGGTCGCCAAGACCGATACATTCGCTGTCGAATGTGCCCCCCTGAAGCTGCATGAGGGCGTGAGTCTCCTTCACCGCCTGAGAGAATGTGCCGGCTTGTGAGTTGTAATGCTGGGGCTCGTTTTCTCCGTGCCAGCGTGTGTTGAGACCTACGGCGAGGGTTACAGCCATAGCGTAGGCGTTCTTGAGAGCTACAGCGCTTTCAAGACCGATAACATCGTTGGTGAGTGAGATGTGGTAGTAAGGACGCTGCATGGCTTCCTTCATCATTCGGAGAGCCTTGTTGTCTTTACCGCAGAAACCAACCTCTGTAGGATCTTTGAACACGAGTTCATAGCTGGTGCATGGACCACCGATGGCGCATACGTCACGATGTATGCCGCGTTTTGCGAGCTCGCTGATCCAGTAGCCGGGATAGGAGAGGAGTGAGCCGTCCTCAGTGGCGTGAAGACCTTTGGTAACTGAAAGCACGGGCATCTTGGGATCGAGTTTTGTCAGGATTTCATTGAGGAACCATTCAACACCAAAAGAGCTGACACCGCCGATTACGAAATCGGAACCCTTCACAACCTCTTCCCAATCTTTGAAATAGTGGAATTTAACATTTTCGGGGAAAGGACGGCAGAATTTCTCGTGTTTGCCTGTTTTGATATAACCGTCGATGATTTCGTCATCAAGACATGTGCCTACGATATGCACTTCATTACCATTCTCGGCTGCGGGGAAGGCGAGGGCAGAACCCATCATGCCGGCGCCGATGATTGTGATCTTTTTCATTTCGTTATGAAATTAAGTTTATTAGAATATAGTATTATTTAAGTTTCGCAAGCTTCAACTTAAAGTTTAAGAGTTTATAAGTTTAAAAGTTTATCAGATGCGAACATGACTTAGTTTTCATTTATTCGCATCAAACAAATAAACTTATAAACTGCGCAAGCGCAAATAAACTTATAAGCTTCAACTTTTCGCTTGTGAAAGTTGAATTAGTTAGTTCCAGCAAATTCAAACGGATGTGAAATAATGTATTTATACTTGGAAATTTGAAGAAGGATACACTATTTATCGTTGCCGTTAGTATTTATGGATTTGCAAATTTAATGTTTTATTTCATTAAATCAAAAGAAACTACAAATTTTTTAGACAGGAGAACATTTTTATACTTCATTAGACAGTAGAATAGGAGTTTTTTAGAGAATAGAAAATTATTCGATGTTATTTTAACATTAGAACAATAGAAACAATAGCATTATCTTGGATTTCTTTCTATCCGTAAGATATAAACTATTGTTTCTATTGTTCTAATGTTCTATTGTTAAAAATAATTCTGTCGGAACTTTCCTCTTTCTCCTGTTTCTCCTGTTCTCCTGTCAAAAGATAATCCTCCTGTCAAAAAGATAATCCGATCAAAAAGATGAATCTCCTGTCAAAAAGATATGGAGGATCATTTGCGGGGTTTGGATTCGCAGTAGACACAGCGGCAGGTGGCTACACCATCGTCGCAGGGGCGGAACAGAGTGTCTACATTCTCCATGTTGGAGATGCAGCGGGCGTTGGAACAAGTGTGCTGGTTGCGCATCGTTCCTTCCGGCAACTCCGGCGGACATGCTACCCTCTCCTTGTTTTCCTCTGCCCATCTCAGCAGGGTCAGAATAAGCGCCATGCGCACGAATTTACCGTTCTCTACCTGACGGAAATATGCGGCACGAGGATCGGCATCCACTTCTACGGCAATCTCGTTGACGCGGGGCAGCGGGTGAAGCACACGCAGCTCGGGACGTGCCGTTTTCAGTTTGTCGGCGGTGAGAATGAAGCTGTCTTTGAGACGATCATATTCCTCCTCGTCGAGGAAACGCTCTTTCTGCACGCGAGTCATGTAGAGCACATCGAGTTCCGGCATAACCTCTTCCATAGTTGCCACCTCCTTGTAATCCACGCCATGCTTGTCGCAGACCTCATGCTTCATATAATCGGGGAGACGTAGCTGTTCCGGAGCGATCAGCACTACCTTCACACCAGAATGGCGTGAGAGCGCTTTGATAAGGGAATGCACGGTGCGACCGAATTTGAGGTCACCGCAGAAACCGATGGTAATGTTGTCAAGACGACCTATCTCGCGCTTGATGGTAAGAAGGTCGGTAAGGGTTTGTGTCGGATGGGCATGAGAGCCGTCACCGGCGTTGATCACCGGCACGCGGGCGTTCATTGCAGCCACGTATGCCGCTCCCTCCTCGAAATGACGCATCGCAATGATGTCGGCAAAGCAGCTGATCACCTTAGAAGTGTCAGCCACGGTCTCCCCTTTGCTTACAGATGTGTTCTGAGCATCGGAGAAGCCAAGCACGTTGCCTCCAAGTTCCATCATGGCAGCGGTGAAGCTCAGGCGTGTACGAGTGGAGGGTTCATAAAACAGGGTTGCCAGCTTCTTCCCCTTGCATACTTCTGCATACTTGGAGCGGTTGGCGATGATGTCGAGTGCAAGGTCAACAATCTCTTCGGTTTCCTTGCGCGTCAGATCTGTGGGATCGATCAAATGTCGCACGATATGGTAATGTTTAATGTTAAATGTGCAATGTTAAATGGCGGCAAACCAGGATTCATCAGACGGGTTGTCGCGGAATTTCTTGATAGCGTCTTTGGCGGCAGGGGAGACGTAATTCTCTTTTACGGCAACCTCCAAGAGTGCATCAAGGTTGGAGAGGGATACGTTCTTCACGTTTGCAGCCTCAAGACGGTCGAGACCCTTCTTCATGCCGTATGTGAAGATGGAGACAACGCCAAGCACCTCCGCACCGGCTTCACGCAGAGCGTCTACCACATCGATGCAGCTGCCGGCGGTGGAGATAAGGTCTTCGATCACCACAACCTTTGTGCCGGGATCGAGACGACCCTCGATGCGGTTGTTTCTGCCATGGTCTTTAGCGCTTCCGCGCACGTAACCCATCGGTTTGTCAAGGATCCATGCTGCGATTGCAGCGTGGGCGATACCGGCTGTGGATGTGCCCATGAGCGATTCAGCTTCCGGGAATTCACGTTTCACGGTTTCGGCGATGGCGTTCTCCACAACCTTGCGAGCTTCCGGATCGGAAAGAATAAGACGGTTGTCGCAATAGATAGGGCTCTTTATGCCGCTTGCCCAGGTGAATGGTTTTTCAGGGCTAAGGAACACGGCTTTAATTCTAAGCAGTGCGCTTGCAACGTTTTCTGCAGTAGTCATTATAGATAATGTTGAATGTTTAATGTTAAATGTTTAATGTCAGATGCCAAGTGACTTAATGTTAAATGTGAAATGATTGGAGGCAATGAATTGCACATTGCACATTACACATTAAACATTATCACAAAAGTCTTTGACGCAGCGGCGATAGGCGGCTACAGGGTCTGCAGCGGCTGTAATCGGACGACCAACTACGATGAAGTCGGAACCTATCTCGCGGGCGCGTGCCGGAGTGGTGATTCTCACCTGGTCGTCGGCTGCGGAATCAGCGAAGCGTATGCCGGGAGTGATGGTAAGGAAATCTTTTCCGCAAGCCTCTTTCACTATGCCGGCTTCCAATGGAGAGCATACCACGCCGTCAAGACCTGCCTCGGCAGCATTCTTGGCATATTTGATGATTGTGTCGCCGATTGTGGCATCGATAAGAAGCTGATTGCGCATAGCCTCTTCTGATGTGCTGGTAAGCTGGGTCACGGCAATCAGCAGTGGGCGGGTGCCGTCTTCGCGGGTGAGCCCCTCCTTGGCGGCGCGCATCATCTCTATTGTGCCGGCGGCGTGAACGTTCACCATGTCAACATCAAGGGCTGACAGCACTTTCATTGCCTTACGCACAGTGTTGGGTATGTCGTGAAGCTTCAGATCGAGGAAGATCTTGTGTCCGCGACGTTTAATTTCCTTTACAATCTCGTTGCCGGCGCCATAATAAAGTTCCATACCGATTTTCAGGAACGGCTTACGGCTCTCGCCATTGAATTTATCAAGAAATGCGAGTGTTTCCTCTGCGTTAGGAAAATCGCAGGCGATGATTACGTCTCTGTTCATGTGTTATGTTGTTGTTTAATTTCATTTTTCAACTGCCACGCCGATGATTTCTCTGAGGCTTGAGATGCCAAGCTTCTCCATGCGTTGTGGAAGAGCTTCGATTATATCCTTGCAGGCGTAAGGGTTTACGAGATTTGCCGAACCGACTTCGACGGCTGTGGCTCCCGCCATCATCATCTCTATGACATTGTCGGCAGTCGATACGCCTCCGCAGCCGATAATGGGGATGTTCACCGCAGAAGCAACTTGCCAGATCATTCTTACAGCCACAGGGAAGATTGCCGGACCGGAGAAACCTCCGACTTTGTTTGCCACAACCGGACGGCGCGTCTTGGTGTCTATCCTCATTCCAAGCAGGGTGTTGATAAGGCAGAGTCCATCGGCTCCCGCCTCTTCAGCAGCGCGTGCTATGGTAACAATGTCGGTGACATTGGGAGTGAGTTTGACATACAGCGGTTTTGTGGTGACATTTTTTACTGCTTTCACCACTTCCGCTACGGATGTAGCCTGAGTGCCGAAGCTCATGCCTCCGCCGTGCACGTTGGGGCAGCTCACGTTGAGTTCGATAATGCCTACCTGTTCGGCATCGTTGATAAGACTACAGGCTTCAATATATTCATCAATCGAAAAACCGCTGATATTGGCTACTATCGGTTTGTGGAACACCTTGCGTAGCTTTGGCAGCTCTTCGGAGATGACTTTGTGCACACCGGGATTCTGGAGTCCGACGGAGTTGATCAGTCCGTCAGGACATTCGGCTACGCGCGGCAGGGGATTTCCGGCACGCGGCGAAAGGGTAGTGCCCTTTATTGAAATGGAGCCGAGGATGTCGAGGTCATAATATTCCGACATCACATATCCGAAACCGAAACATCCGCTCGCGGGAATCACAGGGTTGTCAAGTTCGACACCGCTGAGGCTTACTGAAATATCTTTTATTTCCATATCAGTTCATCTTTTGGGAAAACAGGACCTGCCTTGCAGATGCCTTTCAAACCGCTTTTTGTTTCAAGCACGCAACACATGCAGATGCCGAAGCCGCAAGCCATGCGCGATTCCAGGCTCACTTCACCGGGCTGCTCAATGGTCTCGCAGAGCGCACGGAGCATCGGAAGAGGTCCGCAGGCGTAGAAATAATCGAAATCAAGGTTATTGGCTGCGATGGCGTGTGTCACGAAACCTCGTGTGCCTTCCGTGCCGTCGGCTGTGGAGATGTAGACTTCAAGACCCAAGGCTACGAAATCCTTTTTCAAGACCACGTCGGCAGCGGTGTTGAAACCGAGAACCACGATGGGGCGTTTCCCTTCGGCGCAAAGCATGCGTGCGAGCTGGAGTAGGGGAGCGCACCCTATCCCACCGCCTACCAACAAGGGTTTCTCAGTGGCTGCGGAAAGATTGAATCCATTGCCGAGACCGGTGAGAATGTCTGCCGTCGACCCCGGTTGCATCTCCGACATCCCTTCCGTGCCTTCTCCAACCACATCATAGAGGAGTATAAGCCTGTCTTCCTGAATGTCGCACACCGAAATCGGACGGCGCAGATATTTCCCTTCGACGGCGATGTTTACAAACTGTCCGGGGGCTGTAAAATCTGAAGTGTCTCCTTCAAGAACCATTTCCCAGGTCTTTACCGCAACCTTCTGGTTGGAGAGGACGCGGAAAAATCGATGTTTATGTCTGTCTGTTTTCATTTCTCTAAATTATCGTATACAAGAGTGCCTGCGGCAATTGTAAGCAAAACTTTGCCGGTTAGTCTTACTCCTTCGAAGGGTGTGCTTTTTCCCATGCTAAGGAAATCAGCCGGATTAACAATCCATTCCCTATTAAAATCAACAAGTGAAATGTCTGCTCGGTTTCCTACAGATAATCCACCGGCGAATCCGAATAGGCGGCGCGGTGCTGTTGCCATCATCTCTATCATGCGGTCGAAAGAGATAATGCCTGTTTTCACCATGTAGGTGTAGACTGCTGCCAGAGATATTTCCAGTCCGACCACGCCCATGGCGCTTTTCTCCAGACCTTTCGATTTCTCTTCCGCTGAATGTGGGGCATGGTCTGTGGCGATCACGTCGATAGTGCCGTCTGCGGCGCCGGCGCGTAGCGCTTCCATGTCGCGACGTGCACGCAATGGTGGATTCATTTTGAAACGCCCGTTCTCCTGCATGTCTTCATCGCAGAATGCAAGATAGTGAGGACCCGTTTCGCAAGTAACATTCACTCCTCTTTCTTTTGCGCTGCGTATCAGGTCGACGCTTTCAGCCGTGGATATATGGCAGATGTGGAGGCGGCAACCGGTTTCTTCGGAGAGTCTGATGTCTCGTTCTATCTCACGCCATTCGCTTTCTGAGCAGATGCCGCGATGACCATGAGCGCGGGCGTATTCTCCATCGTGGATATATCCCTTGCGGAGGAGGGAATTGACTTCGCAGTGCGCGGCAAGTATTTTGCCTGTCTTGGCAATCCCCTGCATAGCTATGCGCATCGCCTCCTCATCCTGCACGCCTGAGCCATCGTCGGAAAAACCGGCTACAAAAGGGGTGAGGGCGGCATAATCCACCGGCTCCTCGCCTAACCGCGAACGGGTGATGGTGGCGTAGGGTATGGTTTCGACTTTCGCGTCTTTGCGTATGATTTCGAGCTGGCGTTCGAGATTTTCCGGAGAATCGGGAGCCGGATTGAGGTTTGGCATAGGGCAGACAGTGGTGAATCCGCCGGCTGCTGCCGCTGCCGTACCTGTTGCAATCGTCTCCTTATATGAAAAACCGGGCTCACGGAGATGCACATGCACATCCACAAGCCCGGGGATAACGGTGAGACCATCCGCGCAAATTTCGCAGCAATCCTGCGGAGAATCGATATGCGGAGCAATCTCGACTATTTTCCCTCCGGATATGAGAATATCCACTGTTCCCTCCTTGCCGGAAGGGGACAGCAGAGCTTTTTTTATCAGTATTGTTTTCATGAGAGTAGCTAATACTCTGCAAAATTAACTTATATTTCGCGAGATGCAAAATTTATTTTCACTATTCTTTAATAAAAATCCCTTTAAAAAGTGACATTTTTAGAAAAATGTCACTTTTTAAAGGGATTTTTATTAAATTTGCGTGTTCTAATATAAAAATCTAAAAGTAATTCGCAGCTTGAAGTTTTGTTACTTACTTGGAAGCTGTTAAAAATAATCGCTTATGATTGATCTGAGACTTATCAATTTTATGAGAGAGGAGCTTGCCGCTACTCCCACGAAATTTGAACGTTACATGGTTTCTGAAATTCCCTGGAATGACAGAATGATAGGTCTTGTCGGACCTCGTGGAGTTGGAAAAAGTACGCTTGTGAAGCAACAGATATTAAAAGAACAGAAAGACGATTATATCCAGCTTTATGTATCTGCCGATCACAGCTATTTTGCCAATCATACTCTCACTGATCTGGCAGACTCGTTTATAGCTGAAGGTGGTAAACGTCTTGTCATAGATGAAATTCATAAGTATCATGGATGGTCAAGAGAGTTGAAACAGATTTATGATTCTCATCCTAATCTTAAAATCATATTTACAGGAAGCTCCATTCTTGATATAAAGAAAGGGGGTGCAGATTTAAGTCGAAGGGCAATTATGTTTGATATGCAGGGTCTGTCATTCAGGGAGTATCTTGAAATGTTTGAAGACATATCTTTACCGGCATATTCAATAGAAGATATAACTGAAAATAGGATTGAGTATAACATGGACTTTCATCCACTACCCTATTTTAGAAAATATCTGGCTAATGGATATTATCCTTTCGGTCAGCTACCCCGGTTTGATATCCGAATGCAACAGATCTTCTCGGAAACGATAGAGGTTGATATTCCTACCTTTGCCAATATGACGCCCTCAACGGTGCGTAAGTTGAAACAGATGATGATGATTATTTCCGAGAGTGCTCCATATAAACCTAATATGTTGAATCTAAGCGTGGAATTAAAGATTAGCAAGAATGATGTGCCGGATTACCTGGTATATCTGGAAAAAGCGGGGATGATTTCACAGCTGAGGGATTCTACATCGGGCATGAGGAATCTCGGGAAGGTAGAGAAAGTGTTTATCGACAATCCTAATTTGATGACGGTATTAGCAGGCGGAAGTCCCAATATCGGTAATCTGAGAGAGACATTCTTTTTCAATCAAACACGGGTTAAGAACCTTGTTCAAGCATCAAAAATATCAGATTTTGAAATTAACGGCATTACTTATGAAGTTGGTGGCGCAAACAAAGGGAGAGCGCAGCTTGCAAAAGCAAAGAAAGGCATCGTAGTAAGAGATGACATAGAATATGGTTCCAGTGACATCGTACCTCTTTGGACGTTTGGAATGAACTACTGATTTTGCGGGAACGATTGCTTAAAAATTTTTAATAATCCGTTTGTTAATTATTGGGATTCTGTGTAACTTTGTACGCAAAATGAACACGATGCAAGATTCCAGAAAAGCCGTGCTCACTCTTGAAGACGGCTCCAAGTTCGAAGGGTTCTCCTTCGGTTATGAAAATCCATGCGCCGGCGAGGTTGTTTTCAACACTGCCATGACTGGCTATCCCGAAAGCCTCACCGACCCTTCTTATGAAGGACAAATTCTTGTCACTACCTACCCCATTCTCGGCAATTACGGAGTTCCCTCGGCTGAAAAAAGCACAGAGGCGAATGTGAGTGACTATTTCGAGTCTTCGCGCATACATTGCGAGGCTATCGTATGCCAGGATTACAGTTGGGTGCCGAGCCACTGGCAGGCAACCCGTTCTCTTGCCGACTGGCTGAAGGATGAGAAAATCCCGGGTATATATGGTATTGACACCCGTGCGCTCACCAAACTGCTCCGCGACAAGGGCTCGATGCTTGGTAAGATCACGTTTGAAGGGGGAGAGGATATCGAATTCCATGATCCCAACAAGGAGAATCTTATCGCCAAGGTCAGCACCCGTGAGGTGAAGGAATTCGGCGAGGGCGAAAAGAGGGTAGTGCTTGTAGACTGCGGCACGAAATACAACATCATCCGCTGCCTCACGCGTCGCGGAGTGAGAGTGACGCTCGTGCCCTGGGATTATGACTTCACTCAGATCCCCTATGACGGTCTCTTTATCAGCAATGGTCCCGGAAGCCCGGAGTTTGCTGAAAAGACAGTAGAGAATATCCGTAAGGCATTCGAGATCGGCAAACCGATCTGCGGCATCTGCATGGGCAACCAACTGCTGAGCAAAGCTGCCGGAGCCAAGATCTATAAACTCAAATACGGACACCGCAGCCATAACCAGCCTGTGCGCCTGAGCGGCACTGAGCGTTGTTTCATCACTTCGCAGAATCATGGCTTCGCTGTGGATAACAATACCATTCCCTCCGACTGGGAACCACATTTCATCAATATGAACGACGGCACCAACGAAGGCATCCGTCACAAGTCAAAACCTTTCTTCTCCGCTCAGTTCCATCCGGAAGCCAGCAGCGGTCCGAAAGATACGGAATTCATATTTGATGAGTTTATTGCATTGTTGTGACATGGATATAAAGAAAGTTCTATTTTTAGGTTCCGGCGCTCTTAAGATTGGTGAGGCCGGCGAATTCGACTATAGTGGCTCACAGGCTCTCAAAGCCATGAAGGAGGAGAGCATCGAGACGGTGTTGATCAACCCCAACATCGCCACCGTGCAGACTTCGGAGGGTTTTGCAGATAAGATATATTTCCTTCCCGTCACCCCCTATTTCGTGGAGAAGGTGATCGAGAAAGAGCGTCCCGACGGTATCTTTCTCGCTTTCGGGGGTCAGACGGCGCTCAACTGTGGAGTGAAACTCTACGAATCCGGTGTTCTGGAGAAATACGATGTCAAGGTGCTTGGCACGCCGGTACGCGCCATTATGGATACTGAAGACCGTGAGCTCTTCGTCAAGAAGCTCGACGAGATAGATGTAAAGACAATCAAGAGTGAGGCAGTGGAATCGGTTGAAGCTGCTCTTGTGGCTGCCGACCGTCTCGGATATCCTGTCATCATCCGCGCGGCATACGCTCTCGGTGGTCTTGGCAGCGGTTTCTGCGACAATCGCGAGGAGTTGATCTCGCTCGTGGAGCAGGCACTCTCCTTCTCTCCGCAGGTATTGGTAGAGAAGAGTCTCAAAGGGTGGAAGGAAGTAGAATATGAGGTGGTGCGCGACCGTTTCGACAACTGTATCACCGTCTGCAATATGGAGAACTTCGACCCCCTCGGCATCCATACCGGTGAGAGTATCGTAGTGGCGCCTTCGCAGACTCTTTCAAATGAAGACTATCATATGCTGCGCAAGCTCGCTATCAAGATCATCCGTCACATCGGAATCGTAGGTGAGTGCAACGTGCAGTATGCTTTCGACCCCGAATCTATGGATTACCGAGTGATCGAGGTCAATGCCCGACTCTCCCGCTCTTCGGCGTTGGCATCAAAAGCTACAGGATATCCTTTGGCTTTCGTCGCAGCAAAGTTGGGTCTCGGCTATGGTCTTTTTGACCTTAAGAACTCTGTGACACGCTCAACTTCTGCCTTCTTTGAGCCGGCACTCGATTATATCGTCTGCAAGATTCCGCGCTGGGACCTTGGTAAATTCCATGGTGTGCGTCGCGAAATCGGTAGTTCTATGAAATCCGTAGGAGAGGTGATGGCGATAGGCCGCACATTCGAGGAGGTGATTCAGAAAGGACTTCGTATGATAGGTCAGGGAATGCACGGATTCGTGGAGAACAAACCTATCAAGATTGATGATATCGACAAATCTCTCAGCGAACCTACGGATAAACGAATATTCGTAATCGAAGAGGCGTTCCGCAAAGGGTATACAGTAGACAGAATTCATGAATTGACAAAGATCGACCGCTGGTTTCTTGAGAAACTGCAGATCGTTTTCAATACCTGCCGTGAGCTTGAATCGCTCTCTTCGCTCGAAGAGGTTTCAGATGAACTGATGAAGCGTGCGAAGAGTCAGGGATTCAGCGATTTCCAGATTGGACGCGCTCTCTGGGGCGAGGATATGAACCGCCGCAGCGCAGAGCTTTCGAATATCGTGCGTGCCGATCGTCTGCGTCGTGGCATTCGTCCGGTAGTTAAACAGATAGACACTCTTGCGGCTGAATATCCCGCACAGACAAATTATCTATACCTCACATACAACGGTGCGCAGAATGATGTGAAATACCTCGGCGACAAACGTTCGGTTGTGGTCCTTGGTTCGGGTGCTTATCGTATCGGAAGTTCCGTGGAGTTCGACTGGTGCGGTGTGAATGCCCTTATGACCGTAGCTGAAGCCGGTTATCGCCCTGTGATGATAAATTATAACCCGGAGACTGTATCGACCGATTACGACATGTGTGAGCGTCTCTATTTCGACGAGCTTACATATGAGCGTGTGATGGATATTCTCGAACTTGAGGTGCCTCACGGTGTAATCCTTTCTACCGGTGGTCAGATTCCTAACAATCTCGCCATGCGTCTCGATGCCGCGAATGTCAACATTCTCGGCACTCAGGCAAAGGATATCGATAATGCGGAAGACCGCAATAAGTTTTCCTCTCTTTGCGACTCTATCGGCGTTGATCAACCTCGCTGGCGCGAGCTAACGTCAATGGCGGATATCGATCTCTTTGTGGAGGAGGTTGGTTTCCCGGTGCTTGTGCGTCCTTCATACGTGCTTTCCGGAGCTGCGATGAACGTATGTTCCAACGAGGATGAGCTTCAGCGATTCCTCAAGTTGGCGGCGAACGTTTCGAAACAGCATCCTGTGGTTGTTACCGAATTCATCCAGGGAGCGAAAGAGATAGAGATGGATGCAGTGGCTCAGAACGGAGACATTAAGCTCTACGCGATTTCCGAACACATTGAGTTTGCCGGTGTGCACTCCGGAGACGCAACCATCCAGTTCCCGCCTCAGAAACTCTATGTGGAGACAATGCGCCGAATCAAGAAGATTTCAGGGCGTATCGCTGCAGCACTCCATATTTCCGGACCATTCAACATCCAGTTCCTTGCAAAAGACAACGATATCAAGGTGATTGAATGTAACCTGAGAGCATCGCGCAGCTTCCCCTTCGTTTCCAAGGTTTCCAAACAGAACTTTATCGATACTGCCACTCGCGTGATGCTTGGTCTGAACGTTGACAAACCTGCTAAATCAGCCTTTGATCTCGACTATGTAGGTATCAAGGCATCACAGTTCTCCTTCTCCCGTCTGCAGGGAGCGGATCCCGTGCTTGGCGTGGATATGTCGTCAACAGGTGAGGTCGGATGTATCGGAGATGACACATCTGAGGCAATTCTGAAGGCGATGCTTTCCGTAGGTTATACGATACCAAAGAAAACAGTCTTGATAAGCGGAGGAACAGCCCGTTCGAAGGTCGATCTTCTCGAACCGGCGAGAATGCTCCATCGTAAGGGCTATGTAATATACGCCACAGAGGGCACACAACGCTTTTTAGCGGAAAATGGAGTGCCGGCAATACAAGTATACCTCCCGAGCGACGGAAGACACCCACAGGCGCTTGAAATGCTCCATAACAAGGAGATTGAATTGGTGGTCAATATCCCGAAGAATTTGACCCCCAAAGAGCTCAGCAACGGCTACAAGGTTCGTCGCGCCGCGATCGACCTAAACATCCCCTTGCTTACCAACGCTCGTCTTGCTTCAGCCTTTATTCGCGCCTTCTGTGAGATTCCACTCTCAGACATCAAGATTAAGAGCTGGGACGAGTATTGATTAGGCTTTTATTAATTTAACAGCAATAAAAGCGGCTTCGCAAAATATGCCATTTGCGAAGCCGCTTATTGTTTAAGGGTTGTTTTAAAAGATTATTTAGCGGGTATAACAAGATGCGTTGGTCCTATAATGTTGGCAAGACCGGAGTAGAATTTTACTACTTTCTTCTTTTTGTCAACCTTATGCATGCCTAAGCTTGCGCGGTAATCAAGTTTACTAACCTTCACATTGCTTCTGAAGCCACCGGGGTAGACAATCATGTCGAGACCCTTTGTCATATACTTATTTACCGATGGATTTTTGCGTTCGTTCATGTATACAGACATCATAATTTCAGGATTCATCGGGAAATTAACGCCCTCTATTTCCTGTTTGATCAGAGAAGCATACTGCACCTCATTGAGTAACTTTACATCTTTCCCTGCTTTCTCTTGCAAGGCAGCGATAAAGGCCTTTGCAGATGGAAAAGACTCACCTTCCTTGGCGAGTTTTCCAGCTCCGTTTTGGATCTCCATTTTATTGAATGATGGAAAAAAGAAAGCAATCTTCTTTACTTTGTCCAGATCTTTTTCATAAGCAAAATCAAGTCCGGCTTTGGCATAAATCTTCAATCCATTCTCGTCAAAGCTATATGTATATTCGCTCCAGGGGTCGGAACCGATGATGTCTTTTGCCAGGTCAACGGATACGGGGTCTGCACTAACATAGAAAGGAGATACTTCTACTTCATGCACCGGCTCGCTGTCGATCACACGGCTTCCGGGACCATCATAGCCATACGAAAAAGTGCTGCTTGGAACAAGTACGAATTTCACATCGTGTCCTGCGATATTGACAATTTTTTCTTTTGGCAGGGCATCTTCCTGTGAAGCTGCGGCTGCCGGTGCGGTTGCAGGCGCTGCTGCAGTGGGTTCTACCACTTTCTCCACGGATTCAACATCTGTCATCTTGATGGTGGATTGAGTGCCGCCAATCTCGATTACGATTTTATCGGTGGGATCCATCGAAATGAGTGTGCCGGTAAGTTCTACGCCATTTTTGAGTTTGACCTTGGCGAGATCTGCTTGCGCTGCAAAGCATATACCGGCAAGCAATAAGGCTGAAATCAAGAAAAACTTTTTCATCATGTTGATATTTAGTTGGATTTTGAAAACACAGATTGGAAATTCACGCTTTCCAAAAGAAAGAAGAAAGTTCACTTAAGGCAAGTGATAGAACAAAGTTAGCCAATTAATCCTGATTATGCAAGCATATCTGTATAAAATCCATGAACTTACCCTGCCGGAAATTATATGAGGGAGCCTAATCAAACCGGAGGGTTATGATTGAGGTGTTGTCATATCCTCCGTTGTTGAGAGCAAGGGAGAGCAGGGTTTCGGCGGAGCCGGCATTATCGGAGATTTCAGGGTCGGAAACCATATCGAAGAGACCATCGGAGCAGACTACGAATACATCGCCGGGCACGATGGCGGTAGGAGTGATATCAAGTGTGACATTTGGCATTCCCAGACAATTTGTAATGACACGACGGCCACCACTTTCCATGGTGTGCTCTCGTGTCATTAGTTTTAGATTGTCGTAGCGTAGTCTGTACACCCGCGAATCGCCGGCATTGAGCACGTAGGCATTCTCTCCGCAAACGAGTAGCCCTGTCAGGGTCGATGCCATGCCGCAACCGGCAGCCTCTGTGAGGATGGATTCATTGACGCGCTGCATCTCCCCTTTTAGTTCCATTATTAACTCATTCTGGTCGATGTCAGGCGACAGTTTCTCGAAAAATGAGCGGAATCCTTCGCAAGCAGTCATCGAGGCTTCCTCGCCCCGGGCGTTGCCACCCACTCCGTCACACACAATGGCGGGAAAGACAATGCCTCCTTCAGGAATGTCAAAGCTGAAAGAGTCGGAATTGTCACGTAATATCTGGTTCCCGACAAGGATTGTATCCTCGTTGTTGGCGCGTACGAGTCCGCGGTGGCTTATGGCATGGTATGTAAGTTTCATTCGGCTATAAAATCATATGAATTAGCGAAGCGTATGGTATCGCCGATATTAAAACGCAGGGGAGAGAAACACCACTGTCCGTTGACGGCGGTGCCGTTGCGGGAGCCTTCATCGGTGATTATCCATCCATTTGTATCGCGCCGTATGCTGGCATGTCGCGCCGAAAGGAATTTCAGCGGTGCCAGCATCGAGGCATAGCGACCCTCAAGGCGACCGAGCACCAAGCCATCGGAAAGATCAATTGTAAGCCCCATTTCGCGGCTTACAAGGCGCGTGGCGGCACGAGGTGAAGAGGAAGTATCCGGAGGAGGTGTGCTCCCCGTTTGAGGCGCGGAAGCGGCTTTAGAACCTGCTGCCACGAGTGGTTTGCCGCATTGTCCGCAACGTTTCCCAGCCCCTTTCCCGGGAATGCCGCAGTCTGGACATATAAATATCTGTTCGCCGCACTGATCGCAGTAGAGCGAATCGTCGTCGATCTGTTGTTTGCAATGATAGCACTTCATTCTATTGTCATGTCTTCGCGACGCAGCCAGTATAGTTCCTCACGGTCGTGTGAGGACATTCTGCGCAGGCGGCGTCCCTGATTGATTTTCACTTTGTTGAAATAATTCACAGCTTCGGCTGCGTTGCCGAAATTTGCCCCTTTGTTGAAGACAAGGGTGCGGAAATAATCACGCATCTCCTCTTCTGCAAATTCATCGATATGCATGCTCTCCTTCCTAAGGATATTGAGGAATATGACTGCAAGCTCATCGGCGTTATAGTCTTCGAAATGTACCTTGACATCAAAACGACGGTCGAGACCGGAGTTCGTTGCCTGCCATTCAGCCATTTCACGCGGGTATCCGGCAGCGATGCAGACCATTTTGCCCCGATAATCGTTGAGCAATGTCAGCAGTTCGGGAGAAGCGTCCTTGGTGCCGAAACCGCCGTCATTGAGCCCGTACGCTTCGTCTATAAAGAGCACCCCTCCGAGTCCTCGGTTCACAACCTTGCGGGTCTGGGCACCTGTCTGACCTACCAAACCGATTATCATGTCAGAAGGCTTGACTTCCACAAGTTTGTTGCTCGGCAGCAGACCTAATGAATAGAAAATATCGCCCATAATGCGCGCCACAGTGGTTTTGCCTGTTCCCGGATTGCCTAAGAAGAGATAGTGGCTCATAGGCACCCTCGGCTGTCTTCCTTCCATTGCCGCGCGTTCCTGTTCGATAGTGATGGCATCAGCAAGGTCATGCACGATTTTCTTTACGGAAGCAAGTCCGACGAGTCCGTCAAGCTCCTGCATACACTGCTTGATATCCACTTTCTTTGGTGACTCATAGGGAATATCTGCCGCCTCTATGGTAAACATCTGGTCGTCAGTAAGTTCGTCCATGCATTCGCCGAGTCTGTCTGCCTGACGTTCCAGCGTCTGGTTGAAAAGCTTCATCATCGCGCCGGCATTCCCGAAGTTTTTGTCTTTTGCGGTATGCATCTCCTGCACCTTTTTCTGCAACAGCTCTTCCGCATCCGCTGTCATGGCAAAGCCCTCTTTTTTAGCACGTGACTTGAAGATCTCAACGAGTACGTCTACCGGATAATCCTCGATATGTATGCGGTGGGTAAACCTCCGGGCGAGTCCAGGGTTCGCATTGGCTATAAACTCTTCAATTTCCATCTTATAACCCGCGATGACAGTAACAAATTTGCCGGCATCGTTGCTCATCCGGGTCATGAGAGCTTCAACGGCGGCTGTTCCGTCCTTATCTTTGTCTGTGGGGTTATCCATCGGAATGAGATTATATGCTTCGTCAATAAAGAGCACTCCCCCAAGTGCCTCATCAACTGCCTTATCCATATTTAAACCTGCAGAATTCGCCATGGAATCAAGGAGAGTTTTTCGTTCCCGTTCCACCACATGCCCCTTCGACAATACGCCCATCGCCTTGAATATGCGTCCGAGGCGCTTTGCTATTTCAGTCTTGCCCGTACCTGGACTTCCCGTGATGGCGATGTGGATATTATCCACCTTGGCATTTGCTCGACCTGTCTGTGCCCTACGGCGGTTCAGCTCGACATTGCGGGCTATGCGACGCAACTGATCTTTTACCGCGTCCATACCTATCATGTCATCCAGTTCGGCGAGGATGTCGTCTACCGACTTGGTTTTTCCTTCCTCTCCCTCAATATCTTGCATGGTCAGGAAATATCCTGAGGCAGGATCGGCTGCGAGACGGTTTTTCATGCGCTCCACAGCTTTTATAAACACAGTCCTCACCTCTCTGGCATTTCCGAAAGTGCGGCTGCGGGTGAGATACATTTTCTTGAATACATTTCCTACATTCGCATCAGCTTCCGGATTCAACCTCAAACCCTCTTTTGATGAATTAACCATGCGGCGGAAGATTTCGGTAAGTTCTTCGGCAGTGTAGTCGCGGAAATTTATTATAGAGTCGAAACGTGATGCAATCCCGGAGTTGATTTGCACAAATTCACCCATTTCCTTTGTGTAACCGGCAATGATTACCACCAGTTTTCCACGGTTGTTCTCAGCCTGTGTGAGAATGGTGTCGATAGCGTCCTTGCCGTGCGAATCGTTGCCGAGCTGATAAGCCTCGTCAATGAAAAGAACGCCCCCCATCGCCTTTTGGAACGCCTCCACGACTTTTGACGTAGTGTCTCCTACGAAACTGGATACAAGATCATCTTTCGACACTTCCACCAGATGTCCTACCGGAAGTGCGCCCAATGCATTGAGAGCATCGGCGAAAAGGCGAGCCATGGTTGTCTTTCCTGTTCCCGGATTGCCAAGAAACTGATAATGATGCATCACACATGCCGGACGACCAGCTCTCACATCCTCGGCTATGGTGTTTGCAATAGTGCGTATAGAATTTTTGACCTCATCTACTCCGACATATTTGTTAAATTCAGTCATTACCTCATGAAGGGTCTTAGGTTTGAATTCTTTCCCTTTCACATAATCCGCACCAAGCAATGAGGTTGTAGAGCCGATAGCTGCGAGATCGATGTTGTATGCTCTCGTTGCGGCATTATGTCCCCCTGCTCCCAATGCATCATGCGGTTGCCTGCGATCGTTTACAAACACCCGACGGAGTTTTTCTTCCGCCTCCTGTGTTAGCTGCCGTTTATATTTTTCAGAGAGTTGCCGGCGCGCAATTTCCATCAGTCCGTCAACCGTCAGTTCTTCAGTTTCAAAGAAATAATTGATTGCCGACGCGGAATTCGGATTCTCATTGAAGAATTTGCGTAGACGTTTGTTGCCGGTGATGATTACCACGGGTTTGAAGCCATCTTCGCGCCAGCGGCGTGCTGCCTGAAGTATGTGGTCGAGTTTCGCAACCTCCTCAGCTTCGCCGTCAGGCACGAGCTTTTGTGATTCTTCCACGATTATGGCTGAGTTGGCAAGTCTGTCGGTATGCTTGTCGAGATTCTTGATCCAGTTGTCGAAATCCACGGGATTAACGACTTCCGCAACAGGACTCTTGAGCACACCAGCATCAGCCAACGCGGCAGTTATAGCTTTGGCAACAGTGGTTTTGCCTGTGCCGGCATCGCCGGTAATGACAAAGCTGAGCTGCATTCGTGAGGCAATATTGTTTCGCGTGCAGAAATCATGCTTGGAGCGTGCTTTCTCCACAATGTCATCAAGCTGAGTCCTGATTGTTCTCTTGTCGATAAGGGTGTCAAGCGGATTGGCGCCGGTTGCGCTGCCGGAAGCCATCGCTATCGGTGTGCCGCACCACTTGCAGTATTTTGCCGTGGGATGGTTCGGTTTATTACATTTCGAGCAGTTCACTTCTTCTGAATATTGACTTTACGTAGTTTTTTCTTTGAATTGCAATAGATTCCACGTGCTATGGTTGTGGCATCCTGCGTGTAGGCTGTATCGATCTGCAGATAGATACTGCTGTTGTCTGTTTTGGGTAGCATCACGGGGAACGACACTGCAGCTTTTCCAGCCATTGTCTGACGGGTGTTTCCACTACGATAGTCTATCGACATGACAGCCTCCAGTTCTCCATCCTTGAGAGTCTTGAAATCGATGGTTGCGGGTGTGCCTTCGATATCACCTTGGAAATTGCCTTGCAGAAGTTCAATCCCGGTTGTCGCTTCTTTGACAGGGGCGTTTATACCCTTTGCGGTGAACCAGCATAGCGCACCACCTATCAGAGCCATTGCGAGCATAAGCAACGCACTCTTGCGCACTCCCGGAAGCTCGGCGTAGGCTCTTTCCGAACACTCATCGATCACGCAGACCGGATAATTATCGGGAACGTTAAGGGGGAATACCTTATCGAGACAATTGAAGCGTATTCCCACAAAATATCGCTCTACAACTTCATCCCAGTCAAGGTCGCTGTATTGGTCATCGAAATACTGCTTTTCGCCCCAAAAAACTTTTTTTCCTAAAAATATCAGTGCGACAAGCATAAGTCCGATTACCAGCCATGGAACAATAAACCCGAGAAATGTGAATGCCAGTCTAATCAGAGCAAAGCATATCACGGCAGCTATGCCGGCAAAAATGAAACCATAGTCTTCACCGAGCATGCCGAGAAATATCAGACCACCGACACCTATGCCTACCCAATAGCCTACGGCTTCAAGACTATCGGAAAAGTCGAGCGCTCCCATGGTTACCGTGAGATAAATCCCGGCTGCGCACATAATAAGCAAGGGTAGGAATCCGAATATCCCTGCTATCCATCGCCAGATCTTCACTTTGCGCCAGCTCTGTTCATTGACCTGCATTGCTACGGCTATGTCCGCCGCGCTGTCTTCGGATTGCAGGCAATACGAGCATTCCGGCAGACAGTCAAGGGCATCGGAATATTCGGAAGTACGCTTGAGATAGGATTTTTTCTTATAGTCGGCATTGGGATCCTCCTGATGGAAGAGGGCGAGCCAGTCGGCGAGTATATCCTGATCATCCGATGATATTTCAGACATATCCGTCTGCTCGATATCTTTCGGCTTTTCAAAAGTATGGCCATCAAGAGTTATGGGCGGAACCTTCCCTAAGAGACCTGTTGCTGCTTTAAACCGGGCTACTCGCAGGGTATAGGGAGCGAATTTCTTTTTGTTGTCTTGAGAGTTCAGTTCCAGGCAGTAATTTATCCATTTTATCTGACTGTCGTATTGCCCTTTGGCGCTTAGATAAGCGTAAAGACGGCTTTTTTCGAAACCGGGGGCAACACTGTCAAGCAACTGACCGGGTTTCTTGACTCCTGAGATTTCATCAACAATGCGTTGCCCTAATTGCTGCGCGGATCCGTAATCGCTCGTAGCCAATGGAGAGAAATAGAATGAACGGTCGGGAGTGAGGGTATAGGCTATATACCACCAGTCGTTAGGTCTTTTCATGGCTTTTCCTGCCAAAGCGGGATCCTGAATGGCAACCCACATCAGGAACGCCTGGCTTGCCAATCCGGATATGTCCGAGATTGTATAGTTCCCAAGAGCTTCTCCAAGTTCTTTAAGGTTGTGTATTTCTATTCGTTTTTCATTCTGTATGAACGTATATGGCATCTCCGGATTCAGGGTCAGGCACGCTGCGTAAAGACCCTCGTCACGGTTGCCGGGGAAGCGGTTTTCGGTAATATCCTCCATTGCCATGGCAAGCTCCGGACGCTCGATATCGCGAAACCATTTTGTCACCTTGTCGGAGTAAAGATACTTTTTTGCAAGTTCCTGATCCGCCCACATCATGTCGCTGAGTTCTTTGGGCGTGTGGGCTATAAGCCCGGCAGTTGCGTTGAACACAATCTTGAACTCTGCCAACGAGTCATCCTCCTTTTCCTGGAATATGCTTTCCCCCTTGCTCCAGCGTATCATTTCGTCAAATCCTGCACGCACATCGGGATTTCGACGCGTCAGGGCTTTGATCAGTCCGAGCATATGGTCGCTCATTTCGCCGCGTTGGGGATAGGGCAGTGTCTCTTCTTGTTTGTCATGCACGAGTTTTGTCTCGTCGGCAAGAAGTCTGCCTTCTCCCATCCATAGCGCCATAAGCGTCATTCCCATGGAGAAAAAGTCGGCTTTCGGTCCGACATAGGTAGGGGTGCCCGGAATATAAGTGTACATCTCCGGAGCGGCATATATTTTCGTGCGTCCGGCATCGGTGACGGTGCGCCGGTCTTTGTCAAGCATTTTCGCCAACCCCCAGTCAGTAAGCACAAAGCGTGTCTGTTCCTTGTCTACGAATAGGAAATTGGCAGGCTTTACGTCGCGATGAAGAACACCTTTGCTGTGTGCGAAGTCAAGAGCCGAAGCCATCCTTGCAGCAAGCATTCGTAGTTTTTCTTCATCTCCATGCACGTTGACATTTGCGAGCGATCCTCCGCAACAATGCTCCATAACTTCATAGTGATAGTCTCCGCCACCTACATCATCATGCCATTGCCCGTGGGCATATATATCGACAAGGAGACCGTTGCCGCGCTGCTCCATGATTCGCTGAAGCACATCATGGTTGGGCACTACGCCGCGGCGATAGAGTTTCAGGACATAGAGATTGCCGCCGTTTTCTACTTCGAAGATGATGGCTTCGCCTGACTGGTCGGAGATAACGCGCTTCACGCTGAAAGTCAGCCCGTTCAAGATATAGAAGGAATATACCGGACAATCACCTTTCACTCCGTATGATTGTTTCGGTTGTCCTCCCGTGGTTGATTCCTGTGGAGCATCGCCCCAGTCACCGGTTTTGGCTGTAGTTGATTCCTGCGGGGCATTGCCCCAGCCACCGGAGCCGGCAGTTGTTGATTCCTGCGGAGCGTTACCCCAGCCACCGGTTTTGGCTGTTGTTGATTCTTGTGGAGCGTTGCCCCATGAGGGTTTTTGATTTGCCATTATCCGTAAATTATTTTAGCCACAGGAGTGGGCTGGTTTACGAAAATCCAGGTGCCTCCAAGTTGAGGCTCGGCGCATTCACTGGGTTGATTGTGATGGCAGCCGCAATAGTTGCATACCCATTCCTGCTTCGTAGCGCGCATTTCTACTGTCATTATCTTTCGGGCGCAGAAGAAATTGCGTTTCTCTTCCGGTGTAGCGGAAGGAGACGGTAGCATCGAACTTATTGTGCGTTGCAATTCGGCAGCCTTTTCTTTGTAAGCATTGATAGCAGACTGAAGCACATCTCCTGTGAGCACCTTCCCCTGAGGTTTGGGTTGGGTTTTCGGCATATCCGGCACTTTCAGCGATGCCACGCCGGAGAACAGGTCGGCATAGCGTCCTGCAGCTTTGCGTGCCTCTTCGTTGAGTGCAGTGTCGAGTGTGGCTTTAGGCACACCGGCGTTGAGTATTTGCCTTTCGAGTTCAGCCATCTCTGCGGCAAGTTGTTCGGCTCGTCGGAATGCGGGGTCGGCTTTAGCTTGTCGCACTGCTTCTCGCGCAATGTCGTTGAGCGGAGTGTTGCAATGACTGCAGAAGCTTCGACGGCTCACCGTTCCGCAGTTTGGGCACGTTATGCCTCCTCGGGGACTACCGCATTCGGAGCAGAAACGCTCGTCTTCTTCAATTTCCGCACCGCAGAAGGTGCACGTGCCACCACTGTCAGAGTTGTTCTCCTGAGTGGCGTATTTTTGTTTGTATAGGTGTTGTTCGCGATACTTATGCTGTTCCATTTTGTCAGAAAATTCTTTAAGAAACTGTTTAAATTTATTTTCGAGGGAGTTTGAGAGTTATTTTTGAGGTGATTCCGCGAGTTGAGAAAGGAGAAACCTGTCGGTTTCGACTGCCGAAACTTGGCGGAAGCAGCCAAAAAGAACCTCAAAATTCCCGAAAGAATACATATAATAAATTTTTCATAATAAATTTAAACAGTTTCTAAAAAGTGCTTAAGAAAACGGATATCTGGCAAGTTGCGTAAGAGAGTCCAATCTCGGGACTTTTCCATGAACGGTATTTGTCATCGAGTGGAAGGGTATCGTTGCCATATTTTTCACTGGTGACTTCAACGGCAGTTTTGTCATCGTTCATCTTGGCGTATATTGGAGCGACATATGGTCCGTATTGGCTTGGCAGCAAGGCATCAATACGGATTGTCCTGCCATCTTCCAAATCAGACAAGGGCATCTTGTCTCCCCATCCGGACTCCACTCCTAATGCATTGACGGAAACTGACACTCGAAGATATTTCATAAGCTTGTATATTTAATTTAAGTTTAGCAAGCTTCAACTTAAAGTTTAAGAGTTTAGAAGTTAAGGAGTTTATCCGATGCGAATATGACTGTGTTTTCTTTTTTTCGCATCAAACAAATAAACTTATAAACTGCGCTAAGCTCGATTAAACTTATAAACCTCAACTTTTCGCTTGCGAAAGTTGAATATTTAAGTTGCTAATTATGTTGTTTAAGTCGATAAAATAATGCCACGCACATCTGAGAAGTCTTGATTCTTCAGCGCTTCTGGTGAAATAAGGAAATCGAGCACACCGAAGTCCATGAAATTCAACACAAAGTCTTTACCTTCGAATGAATCAATCTGCAGTAGGATTGACCAGTCTTCGAACGGTTCATCCCATGTCTCCCATTCCCGGTGTGTAGGCTCGGCAAACAGTTCATGCTCGTCGCTTAGAGGTTCGACAATATGGGCGAATGTAATTTCCATCTCCTCCGGTGCCGTGGGATTGTCTTCGTCATCGAGGAGTACCACCTCTTCCATAGTGTCTGTTTCAGGGAAATATAAGACCTTTACGTCATCGGCACTGCTTATATAACCACTGATGCCATAGCTTGCCGCCATATATCCGAGATAGTGGTCGATTTTGGCAAAGAATGAGAGCAAACCTTTGTGTGGCAAAGGATTGTCGGGAGCAAATTCCGCTAATTGTTTCAGGTTTATCTGGCAGATGAAGAAGTAAGGATACGGGTCTCCTTCATCGTCGATGTACATAGGATATTCCGTGCCTTTAGGCAGGTCGGGATTGCCCCAGAAGCGTGAAGCGCCTGTGGCGAGTTTCTCGAAGGGCATTCTCAGTGTCAGGTAGATAGGTTTCATCAGTCTTCCTCAATTATTTGTTCCGGTTCCCAGATGGTGTTCATTATATCGAGCGCATCAGCATTACCATTCTCTACGGCGCTTGCCAAGAGGTCGTAATATCTGTCCATATCAGTCATGAAGGTCTCCGGATCATTTGTTTCCGCTGCTACTTTAAGCCATGACCATCCGGTCTCGTCATCGGGCGACAGGGCTCCTTTTTCAATCCCTTCGAGAAGGATCTCCTGGAACTGTCCGAGCCTTACAATCTTGGCTGTGTGCCAGTTGTTGCATGCGCTAAGCAGAGCCTTAAGCGGATAGCTGCCCACATCGCCGAGTTCCAGGTCCAGGTCAAGGAGTGCAAGCACACGCTCTTCATCATCTACTGTTTCGGGGATTACCGAGCTTGTGGCGTTTTCATGAATCGGTATGATTTTATCCATTATTTCAGGTATCTGTTCCCATGGAGTGAGGAAATCGTATTTAATTGTCATGGTGATTTCGTCGCTGCTGATATAGGGACTGTTATCAATGACATATGGTCCTATTACCCATTCCTCCTCAAGTTTGAGTGTACGTTTCTCTTTGCTGTGGATGTGGATGAGGGTTATGGATTCTTCAGTGATTTCTATAACCATTAGCTTCCCGCAGACGAGACTGCCTGTGTCAACCAAGTTCCCTACGCGAATGTCGCGGGAATCTATTCGAACGCTCTCATCGTAATTCGTTGCAACGGATTGATCACGCACGTAATGGTGCACAACTATATCAAGCACTGTCGGCAGCAAATCTTTTATGCTGAATTTTGGTTCCTCTTTTATGGCTTCTTTTTTTTCTTCCATATCAGTCAAAATCAGTCAAAAATTACTCCCGGGTTCATTGTGTTAGGGGAGTTCCACTCAATACCCCTGTTGGCGAGTGCAGCCTTTTTGGCGTGCCAATGTGCGAAGCAGAACCCCATGCCTCTGGGCATGCCTGCAAGTTCCTCAGCCACTTCACGCTCAACACTTTCAATTACATTCTCCATCTCTTCGGTGCGTTCCACCGGGTCAAACTTCAAATGTTTGTGATATTTCCTGCAATACTCTTCCATGGGCAGCGAAAGGTCTGTATAATCGCGAAGTTGTGCGAGTTTTGCGTTATTGTCAACATCATTTGGAGCGAGTGCCTGCATGTATTCTCTTATGCTTATGCAGAAACGGGGAGTATATGTTTCTTCCATCTGATCAAGCATCTGTGCGAGCAGGGTAGCCTTGTCGGCAGGTGTGTCGAATTCTCCCGCCAACGTGTCAGGCAGCTCTTTCATAAGAGCAAAAGCCCTGCGTCCCGGTGTTATGTTCTTCCAGATATCGCCGAAACTGTTGGCATTCCTCACCATTTTGGTGAATATATCTGCCAGTTCCTTTATTTTTTCTTCCATACTCTTAAAATTGATTTTAAAGACTCTAAATTAAATATGGAATGACTTTATATGTTTGCCATAAGTAAAATAAATACTATATATGGTCAAAAAAAGTATTTATTTTAAGTAACAATCTTTGCAATACGTACAAATAGCTTTAATTCAGATGCTTTGCTCGGTTTTTGTTTTCTCTCTGTAAGATGAAGGCGAGCACCCTTTGTGTTTGGCGAATACTCTGGAGAATACGGATCCGCTGCTGAAACCGGACTTGATAGCAATGTCTTGGATAGAAATTGAGCTATCCGAAAGCAGGGTGCAGGCATATGCCACACGATACGAATTCACATAGCTATAGAAGTTGGTGGCTGAATCGCTGTTGAAAAATTTGCTGACATACGTGCGGTTTGACCCCACTTCTTTTGCTATGTCAGACAATTTTAGGTCTGCTTTCAAAAAAACTTTCTTTACGACAAACAGTTCTTCGATGCGTTTTTCCAGAGAATTGTCAATAGTCAGATCCTCAGCGTTCATCTCCGGTGTCCAGTCGGAAAGCTCATCAATGACCGATTCGTGGCGAAACAGGAAGAATGAAATAACCATCCATAGAAGAAGATTGCAAATCATGTAGACACATTCCATGTAAAAATGAAATGCGAGAGAGTCGAAAATCCAGAGTCCGAGTATAATGTAAAACGTATATAGGATTATTCTAAGCCAGTTCAGATTGATATTCTCTGTGTATGAATATTGTTCTTTGAGATAACGGTTATAGCGTGGAATATTGATTGCAGTCCATATTAGATAAGTTGTGCCATATATCGCCGCCCATGCAACTTCGATATAGAACAGCCAGGAAACGTTGGTGATGATGTACAACACCGGTAGCAGCACAAATGGCAACTCCTGCCAAGCCATGCTCCTTAAAGTCAAGTGCCCCGGTCTTACAAGCTCGGTCAGAATGAAGGCATACATTGGCACGGCAACCATGTCGAAGGCTGTCGACATTTCCCAGTAGTCTGTCTCGTAAAACAGTCCCATTCTTAAGATTATGAAATCTTTGATACACTGTAACGAGATCGTAAGCATCAGCAAAGTAACGAGTTTATGTAGCCTTTCTCCTTTGTGCCAAAAGAAAACCGCCATCATGCCGAAAAACATGGTGGACAGTCCCGATATATATGAAATGTCGATATATTCCATCTGCAATAGCTGTCAAAAAATTTTTTACGTGTCCCGTATGCCGATTTTTCTCTTTCGTGCCCAAATATAGATAAAATATTTCAACTGCCACTATTTTATGCTGCGGAACACTAAATCGGGCGTTTACCCGATAAGTAAGAGATAGGAAGTAAGAAGTAATAGTTGGGAAGTGATAAGTAAGAGGTCGATTAATTGTTTTGTCTCTTTGTGCAGAAGAAATGCAGAAATTCTTCTTCGTGAAGAATAAAATTACGTGTAAGTGGCAATAATTGTTGAAATATTCTATTCTCGGGGGCTTAAAAAGTGTGTTCTTCTCGCTTAAGTTGCGAAAATATAATAATTTATAGACGTTATCTACATTTCTTGATTTCCGGATGAAATAAAATCGTAAAAGGCAAAATAATGCACTCTTGATCATTGAAGTCTTAATTATCCTCAACATTGAGGAGTTTTACTCGTTTTTTATTATTTTTGTAAGTTGGATTGAAAGTTAATGTTAAAATTTAAATTTTTAATATTCGCACATGATTGAATTCATGACAGAAGGGGTGGAAATGCCTCAACTGGATTTTGAGAGGGTGAAGAGGTGGATAGGTGAGGTGGCTGCCGATCACGGCTACAGTGTCGGTAATCTTAATTATTGTTTCTGCGATGACAAATACATCCTTGAAACCAATCGCAAGTTTCTTCAACATGATTACTACACGGACATAATTACGTTCGATTATACGCGAAGAAATCGTATTGCAGGGGATATGGTCATTTCTCTCGATACTGTCGCTTCAAACGCCGCGGAAATAGGTGTGAGCTATGAGTCCGAGTTGCTTCGCGTGATCATCCATGGCGTGCTTCATCTTTGTGGCATCAACGACAAAGGTCCGGGCGAGCGCGAGATCATGGAGGCAGAAGAGAATCGAGCACTTAAGTTAATGTGTAATGTTTAATGTGTAATGTTTAATTTTTGATACACACTTTGTCTTCCGACGTTACACATTACACATTAAGAGAGGCATTAAAAATTTAACATTAAACATTACACATTAAAAGAGGCATTTAACATTTAACATTACACATTACACATTAAACATTATACAGGGGTGAAGTTTGATTTTGATGTAATAGTGATAGGCGGTGGGCACGCCGGATGCGAGGCAGCGGTTGCTGCAGCTCGTTTGGGAGCGGCTACCCTCCTGATTACCAAGGATATGAACCGGGTTGCGCAAATGTCGTGCAATCCGGCGATTGGTGGAATAGCAAAAGGTCAGATTGTCAGGGAGATAGATGCTCTTGGCGGTCAAATGGGACTGCTTGCTGACCGTACGGCTATCCAATTCCGGATGCTCAACCGTTCGAAGGGTCCTGCCGTGTGGAGTCCGCGTGTGCAGAGCGACCGCGCCAAATATATTGATGCTTGGCGAGAGGTTCTTGATGCAACTCCTAACCTTTCAATATTTCAGGATACCGTTAATGAATTCGTATTCACCGCTGATGCTGACGCGTCTGGCAAATCCCTTGAAATAGCGGGTGTAAAGACTGCTTTAGGTCTCGAATTTCATGCACGTCAGGTTGTTCTGACAGCCGGAACCTTCCTCAATGGACTGATGCATTTCGGTCCTACTCAGATTGAGGGAGGACGCATTTCGGAAGATTCCGCAAAAGGGCTTACCGAGCAATTGGTCTTGATAGGTTTCAAAGCCGATAGAATGAAAACAGGTACTCCTGCCAGAATTGATGGCAGGACAATCCGCTTCGATCTGGCTGAAGAACAGCCGGGAGATATAGGCGATTTTCATAAATTCTCCTTTATGCCTGAATCTAAAAGAGTGCTCGAAAATCGTTCCTGCTGGATAGTGCACACCAATCCGGATGTGCACAAAATCCTTAATGATAACCTTGCCGACTCGCCTCTTTACAATGGTCAGATCCGTAGCATCGGACCAAGATATTGCCCGAGTATTGAGACAAAGATTGTGACTTTTGCCGACAAGGATAGCCATCAGCTTTTCCTTGAACCGGAGGGCGAAACCACAGAGGAATATTATATCAACGGATTCTCAAGCTCATTACCGTGGAAGGTTCAGATGGATGCTTTGCAGCGTGTCCCGGCGCTTGCGGATGTGCAATTCTATCGTCCCGGGTACGCTATAGAATATGATTTCTTTGACCCTACGCAGTTGACACATGATCTGCAGACTCGCTTGGTTGGAGGATTGTATTTTGCAGGTCAAGTGAATGGTACCACAGGCTATGAGGAGGCGGCTGCTCAGGGTCTGATGGCAGGTATCAACGCCGCGCGCCGTAGTCGGGGAGAGGAAGGGATAGTACTTGGTAGAGAGCAAGCGTATATTGGAGTACTGATAGATGATCTTGTCACCAAAGGTGTGGATGAGCCATACCGTATGTTTACTTCCCGTGCCGAATATCGTATTCTGCTTCGTCAGGATGATGCCGACATGCGCCTGACACCTCTTGGCTACGAAATCGGGCTCGCAACGCAGGAGCGTTATGATGCTATGGAAAGGAAACGTCATCAGCGCGATTCTCTGATCGCTTTCTGCGAAAGTTATCTTGTGAAAGCCACGGATGAAATGAATGCCTTCCTTCAGGAGCACGGCACGACACCATTGACGGCTTCATTACGCCTTGTGGAGTTGGTTAAGCGTCCGCAGCTTTCGATTATGATGCTTGCCGGTGCCTTGTCAAGATTGCGTAAGGAGATTGAAAAGATTGAAGAGGGAAGAAGAGAAGAGATTGTCGAGGCAGCCGAGATACTTATAAAATATGGAGGCTATATTCTGCGTGAGCGCGAACTTGCGGAGAAGCAGACGCGTCTCGAATATGTGAAGATTCCGGACACGATGAATTTTGAAGAGATAACGGCGATTTCGACGGAAGCCCGGCAGAAGCTCGCGCGTCAGCGCCCGGCAACGATAGGGCAGGCGTCGCGTATCCCCGGCATCTCCCCCGCGGACATCAACGTGCTGCTTCTCCTCCTGAATCGATAATCCCCGATTATGTATATTTTTTATAACCCGCTTAATATGAGTCTTTCCACTGTGATTTGTTCCACGTGGAACAAATCCAACAAATAAAACAATAATTCAAAATTTAATAATATGATGGAAATTGAAGAATTAAAAACTATCATTCGCGATGTGCCTGACTTCCCTTCAAAAGGAATCCTTTTCCGCGATCTGACCACAATGATCAAAAATGGCGAAGCTCTCCACATAACAGGGAAAGCTCTTGCCGATCTTTATCGCGACAAGGGTGTGACAAAAGTTGTGGGTATTGAATCCCGCGGTTTCATCGGAGGATCCATAATGGCGTATGAATTAGGTTGCGGTTTCGTGCCTGCACGTAAACCGGGGAAATTGCCTGCCGTGACTATTAAGAAAGCATATGCGAAAGAGTATGGTGTTGACACCATCGAGATGCACAGCGATGCAATCAACGAGAATGACGTGGTTGTGCTCCATGATGATCTTCTCGCAACGGGCGGCACAATGCGTGCTTGCTATGACCTCGTGAAGTCGATGAATCCGAAGAAAATCTACATTAACTTCATCGTTGAGCTCACCGGATTGAATGGTCGCGATGCGCTTCCTTCAGACTGCGAAGTTACATCTCTTCTGAAATATTGATTGAAGAGTAATCTTAAAAGTCAGCCTCATGTTCGATGAATTCGGACATGAGGCTGTTTGATATAAAACAAAGCTCAAAAAATGCCGCATGGCAAAAATCTCTCACCATCTTTCATAAAAATTATAGCGATGAATTCGAATAAAAATAGCAACGAAGAAGAAAAGCACGATATGGAAAATTTCGATGAAATCGGGAATATGGAATCCCGAAATGAGAGATTTTTTTCTGATATGACAGATTCGGATGATTTGCCCGAATCCATCGAAGAAAATGAGCTGAAGGACGCTGCGATGCGAGATAAGGAAATAAAGAACCTACTTGCAGGAACGGGAAGAAACATCGATGAATTCGGAGGATTCGACATTGAGATCAAGCCTGACCGCACAAAAGAGGATATATACAATAATCGTCCCGGAAATCAGTTGCGCGAGAAGATACTGAATCTTCCTGATTTGCCGGGTGTGTATATGTATCTCGACCGTACCGGCAAGGTTATATATGTAGGTAAGGCTAAACGTCTGAAGCGACGGGTGTCGTCATATTTCAACCGACGGCATGATGTGACGCGCACGAATCTGCTTGTGCGCAACATCGTAGATATGCGTTTCATCGTGGTGCCTACCGAAGAGGATGCGCTGCATCTTGAAAACGCGATGATCAAAGAGTATCAGCCGCGTTATAATGTCTTGCTCAAGGATGACAAATCCTATCCCTGGATTGTGGTTACAAAAGAACTCTATCCGCGAGTTTTCATGACGCGGGAGAAAGGGATCCACGGTCGTTATTATGGACCTTATGCCAACCAGGCTGCGGCAAAGGTGGTGCTTCAGCTGATACGAGAGGTGTATCCTTTGCGCAGTTGCCGACATGCTCTTGAGGAGAAGGGTATAGCGCGAAATAAATATTCCCTCTGTCTCGATTATCACATCCACAAATGCCTTGGTCCGTGTCGCGGACTTGTGAGTCCGGAAGGGTATGGAAAATATATAGCAAGGGTGCGCCAGATACTGAATGGCGAGACTGTGGAGCTTGAGCGTGTGCTCAAGGATGAGATGTCGAAGCTCAGCGAGGAATGGAAATTTGAGGAAGCTCAAATTGTAAAAGAGAAATATGAGGCTGTCAAGAAATACAACGCAAAGAGTGTAATTGGCGAGGCTTCGCAGGGAGAGGCGGATATGTTCGCTTATGTAGAGAATGAAGACCGTGCGTTCGTCAATTTCATGCATCTTAACCGTGGGGCTGTTACGCAAAGTCTCAATCTCGAATACCGCCGTCAGAAAACGGATATCTCCAGAGAGGAGATTTTGTCGATGGCGATAGCGGAAATTATGGAGCGGTTTGATCGCGATTTCAGGGAAGTGATAGTGCCGTTTATCCCGGATGTGGAATTTGAGGGCGTGAAATTTGTGGTGCCCACAAGAGGGGAGAAAAAGAAAGTTCTCGATGTCGGAATCAAGAATGCCACGCAATATATGCACGATGTGGAAAAACAGGCTGAGAAGCTTAATCCCGAACGTGGCGTGGAGAAACTGATGGCTCAGATGAAGAGCGATTTTCGACTCGAAGTGGAGCCAAGGCATATCGAATGTTTTGATAACTCGAATATCCAAGGCACGAACCCTGTGGCAAGTTGTGTGGTTTTCCGCAACGGTAAACCGGCGCGTCGCGACTATCGCCATTTCAACATAAAGACAGTGATTGGAGCCAACGACTTTGCTTCTATGAAAGAAGTGTTGCATCGTCGCTACACGCGTATGATGGCAGAAGGAGAGTCGTTGCCTCAGTTGGTGGTAGTGGATGGAGGAAAAGGTCAGTTGAGCGCTGCTGTGGAGGCGTTCGACGAGATGGGAATCCGTGGAGAAGTCGCATTGGTCGGTATTGCCAAGCGACTTGAAGAGATTTATTTCCCCGGCGATTCGCTACCGCTCTATATCGACAAGAAGTCGCAGAGTCTCAGAGTGATACAAGCATTGCGCGATGAAGCGCACCGCTTCGGCATCACGCATCACCGCAATCGTCGAAGCAAAACACAGACTGTCAGCGAATTGGATTCGATAAAGGGTATAGGGGCAACCACCTCAGCCACGTTGATGAAAGAATTTAAGAGCATCAAACGTCTCAAAGAAGCCTCTCTCGACGACATCTCCGCCATCATCGGCAGATCCAAAGCCACCGCCGTCTACACCCACTTCCATCCAACCCAGGAGGAATAGAAATGATAAGCTGCTTTTGAAATATTCTTGACAAAAAGTTTTGCATTTGTAAAAAAAGAGTAGCTTTGTAAGTATAATTGAGATTGAACTAAACTTTATGCTTATGAAAAAGATTCTTTTGATCATTCTGATACAGCTTATGGGAGCACTGGTGCTTTATGCGTATGAAGGAAAGACGGTTGATCCGGATGAAAATCCCGTGGTCGGAGTTGATATCATATTTTATAATGCCCAGAATGACTCAATCGGATCTGCATCATCCGGAAATTCAGGCGATTTCGAATATGGCGAAGAGGTTGGATTTATTGTTTTCGCACATCCTGATTATGAAATTTTAAGAGCTGATGTTAGAGGTGACAAGGATGGATATTTTTTTCTTAAACCTGTGCGACAACTTGGAGAATTTGTTGTGACAGCAGAGGCTGCACAGCGCTTTCTTACACATGATAGTTATATAATTTCCAGGAAAGCGATGAAGAAATATCTGAATCCGCTGGACGTATTAAATGAAATTCCATTTGTATCGGCGCAACCTAAGGGTGAATTGAAGTATAAGGGGCAAGGGGGTGTAGGTCTCATGATAAATGGTATTCCTGCCACTGAAGAAGAAGTTGCATCCCTCTCCAAAGATGATATTGCAAAGGTGAATTTATATACCATGCCGCCACAAGAATTCGTAGGTAAGAATATTAATGCCGCTATTGATATTATCCTTAGAGAGAATATTACAGGTGGAAATGGCTCGCTTCAGACAAGTAATGCTGTTACCCAAGTGTGGGGAGACAACAATGCGTCATTTTATTATAATTACAAGCGTTCGCGCTTTTCTGTGAATGTAAATAACGATTATAGGCGTATGTGGGGCGAGAATAATGATGAAACATTGTCATACAATTTTGGCGGAATTAATTATATTAAGACAAAAACAGGAGAAGGTGGGAAGTCTCATGTCAATGAAAATTCTGCGGTTATCGCATTTCAGAATGGTCTTGCCAATGACTATCTTGTTAATGTCTCATTGAGTGGTGAAATCAATCGTGTCAACGGGAGTCTTTCACAGAATGTTGTAATGCCTGATGGCAGCCGTTATTCCGCTCTTTCATTGTATCATAATCCGAATCAAAGGCTTACGGCTGCGGCAAGCTTCCGGAAATATCTGGGTATGGAGGGAAAAAACGGTTATGTTTATACTGCATTCTCATGGTCAGGAAACGAAGGTAAAAATTTTAATTCATATGAAGAAACTACATTCGACGGCGGAACACCTGTGTTTGGGGCTGAGACATCCATACGCCAACGCACAAATTCCATATTTGGCAGGGTTGATTATGTCTCAGGCGAGAGAACATGGGGACGCGTGTCTTTAAGCGTACAGGACTCACATCGCACCTACAAAGAGCTTGAGTCGCCTTCGGATTCTTACTTAAGGACAAATTGGCTGAACGTTTATGCAACATATTTCGCAAGGTATCAGAAATTCTATTTTTACGCACTTGCAGGCATGGTGCATAATGAGACATTTATAAAGACATTGGATGCCAAAGATAGAAAGACATCACCTGTGGTTAACGCAAAAATATACTATTATCCCTCTCGTCCGTTTAGATTTGATGTCGGTTATAATTTCGGGATGGATGGTCCATCGCTTGCCCAACGGACTGCCACTCCGCAATGGCGTGATAATTATTACGTGTATCAGGGAAATCCGGATTTGGAGAATTTCAGTGCCCATAAAGTCATGTTCAATGGCTCATATAACAACCGATATGTGGAAGCGGCTGTCGGTGCATCATTCTTCTCCTCGCCAAAATATATAGGCACTTTCTTTGAATATTCAGACAGATACATACTCGAGACACTGGTGAATCAAAAGAAATATCAATCTTTCAATACCTCATTCTATATTACGGTTTTTCCTTTGGGTAAGAGAATCTGGTCGGTAAGAGGAACTGTAAGATGGGGTAGGATTTGGGGAGAAAATAATATTTACACATATCATGGCGATGATACATTTTATTCCATCAGTTCGGCAGTGAATTTAAATAAATGGAATTTCGGAGGGAATGTGCAGTTCCAAAGTGAGAAATTTTCAGGCACATCAACTGTAACACGTCCGTTTGTATGGGGTATTTATGGATATTTCCGTCCTACGGAGAATGTAAGTGTTGGAATAAGCTGGAGTTCACCCTTTATGAAACATTCACATACGAAAGAATGGACGGTAAAGGAAGCTTTAGTGCATATGAATAGAAATTTATATTCCAAAGCATTTGCAAATAAGCTTGCGATTGAAATAAATTATTATTTCAATTTTGGTAAGCGTCACAATAATTATGAAGATGTCTATACCGGTTCACCTGCCGAGACCGGAGTCCTCAAACGTGAATAGAGAAACGAAGGGATTTGATTTTATCAAGAATCTGAACAACAGAATATGGATTTCTAACTATTGATGTAGATGATGAGGGAGGCAAGGGAGGTGGCGAGTGCGGCGATAGAGGAGAGGATGAAGAGAAGGCGCGTGAATCTGGAGACATAGGAAAGTTCGCGGACTCCCCAGATACAGATTACTGCGGAGAAACCAAGAACAGCTCCGCTGCTTTTGAGAGGATTGGCAAAAGAGTCGGATAAGTTCAGGATGAGCAATGTTGCGCAAACTAATGTCACGCAAATCTGCGCAACAACATACCAAATTATCGCTCTTCTCGATTTTGCCGGATCATTTGTCTCCATAATATTGTTCATTACTTATTTAAGTTTCGTAAGCTTCAACTTAAAGTTTAAGAGAGTGTTTGAATTTAACACGAATTATAAGTAAGTACTTTTTTGAATTAATTCTTTTCATTCACATGAATGGTCTTTCCGGTGAATTTCACCAAGTCTCATCAGTCGCATAGCCCGCTATGCTCCTTCTTCAACTCGTGAAATTCCCTCGAAAATCCCTCTTCATGTGAACGAAAGTTAAATCCAAACACTCTCTAAGAGTTTATAAGTTTAAAAGTTTATTAGATGCGACGATGATTGAGTTTCATTTATTCGCATCAAACAAATAAACTTATAAACTGCGCTCTGCGCGATAAACTTATAAATTTCAACTTTACGCTTGCGAAAGTTGAATTACTTATATTTTTACAAAATTATCAATTATAATAGAAATTGCAAAGATCTCCAACAACATATCAGGGTAATACAGCGTTTTATAATAAAATAAGCTTATTGAAAACTTGCAGGTTAAATGTAAAAGTAATAAATTTGCATATTTAAGAAACTATTTAAATTTATTACGTAAAATTTTTTATAAAGAATCTTTCGGGAATTTTGAGGTTCTTTTGGGCTGCTTCCGCCAAGTTTCGTCAGTCGAAACCGAAAGGTTTCTCCTTTCTTAACTTGCGAAATCACCTCAAAAATAACTCTCAAACTTCCTCTAAAATAAATTTAAACAGTTTTTTAGAAACTGTTTAAATTTAACACTCTTACGGCGAACTCTAAAATTATCCGAAAATGAATGTATCTAAAAAAATATTGAAGAAGTCATCCATGGAAATAAATGGAGGTCGTAAATCTACTGAAATATCAGAAACATCTTCTATTAAACTTAAGGCAATTACTATTACGGACAGGCAGCGGTTGCGTATTCCCTCCTATCAGTATTTGCTACCATGAATGTCTATCTGGAGTTTTATAAACCTAAATTTATAATGCGAAGTAAGGATCCTGTCTCTCTTCGCATTACTGATTATTGGACATTTAAATCCTTGAAAAGTAATAAACGCTATATAGTAGAGGTAGAAGGATTTGAGAATGAATTTTTTGGGTTGAAATTTTATTGGAAAGGTGTTGAAAAGAGTAAATTTCGTTACTCATTGTTAACGAATGATTATGAACCACGCGTTATCGTTCGTTCCTGCATAGAGGTAATGCTTGAATATTATCGTAAAAATCAATTGGTATCTTTCGGTTTTGTGGCAGCACCGGATCTTGAGAAAGATATCCAAGGGAAGCATTTTGATGGAAAGAATGGAAGTAGAAGATTTAGATTCTATCAACGCATGATGGTCAACTTGTTTGGTCCTCAAACTTTTTATCAGGCTTCGGATACTACAAATACTATCTATCTAATGATAAATATGAAACAATTATCCAGCGGAATCATTACTATAAAACACATCGAAGAAAAGCTTAACCAAACTTATTTTGGAGAATACACCATTGAGGAGTAATCTTTTTGTGGGGATTTCCGATGGGGATAAAAGATATCAAAAGCGCGAGGTCAATCTTGCGCTTTTGTCGTTAATGTTGGAGCATGTAGGGGAAGTTCTGAGATTCTCTCATTTTTGCGGGGATTGTGCCTGAAACTTTGCGTAAGGTTGGGTGTTTTAAAGATGGGGCGGAATGGGGCGGAATGGGGCAAGATGGGGCGAGATAGGGCGTAATGGGGCTGGATGAGGACGGATGGGGCGAGATGGGGAGGAATATGAAAAACACTGAAATAAAAAAACACTAAATAAAGGAATTATGAAAAAGAGAGGATTTATGAAGGGCACGGTTGTTGCTCTCGCGGCTGCGATGATGCTGTCGGGCTGCTCGTCGATAAAGAATACATGGGATGGTATGAGTCAGACCGGTCAGGGTGCTACAGCCGGCGGCACTATTGGTGCCGCTGTCGGTACCGGTGTCGGCGCTTTGATCGGCGGAGGCAAGGGCACGTGGATCGGTGCGCTCGTTGGTGGCGCACTCGGTGCGGGCACCGGTGCGCTGGTCGGCAATCATATGGATCAGCAGAAGAAGGCTCTCGAAGAGCAACTTGCACAGATGCAGGCACAAAACGACCAGAATTCCAAGGATATTGATGCCATCAAGGTGCAGATGGTTAAAGATCGCAATGACCTTGATGCCATCAAGCTTGTGCTTGGAGATGCAGTGCTTTTCCAGACGGGTAAGAGCAATCTATCGCAGGCTGCCGACGCCACTCTCAGTCGCGTGGCTTATAACCTGAAACAATTCCCTGACACGGATATTACCGTTGTCGGCTATACCGACAATACGGGTAGCGAACAGTTCAACCAGACGCTTTCCGAGCAACGCGCCCAGAGCGTTGTGAATTACCTCGAATCGCAGGGTGTTCCCGCCTCGCGTCTGAAAGCCGTGGGGATGGGAGAGAGCGATCCCGTCGCCTCGAATTCTACGGTAGAAGGGAGAGCACAGAATCGTCGCGTGGAGATGTTTATCACCGCAGACAAGGAGATGATCAGCAACGCGCAGCAAGGGCGTTAACCCCTTTTATGGGGCTGGATGGGGCGAGATAGGGCGGGATAGGGCGGAATAGGGCGAGATAGGGCTGGATAGGGCGGAATGGGGCGAGATAGGGCGGGATGGGTTTGTCTCGCCCTATTCTCATACAGCCCCATACAGCCCTATTCCGCCCTATATCCCCCCATTTCCCCCTATATTTCAGGAAAATTCAGGAAAAATTTGTAACTTTGCGGCGAAATTTAGACAACAGGTAATAACTTAAGGTGGCGGGAGATTGGCTTCCGCATTGTATTCTATGAAGATTTTCGGTAAACCGGATTTCCATCCGGCATTGATCGCGGCATGCAAGAACTATTCAGCCGCAAAGTTTCGCAGTGACCTCGTAGCAGGTATCGTAGTGGGCATTGTCGCCCTCCCTCTTGCAATCGCATTCGCCATAGCCAGCGGTGTGAGCCCGACGGTGGGTCTTATCACGGCTGTGATCGGAGGATTCCTTGTATCGGCATTCGGTGGCAACTCCGTGCAGATCGGAGGTCCGACAGGTGCGTTCATCGTGATTATCTACAACATCATTCAGCTTTACGGACTCTCCGGTCTCGCAATCGCCACATTCATGGCAGGGTGCATATTGCTGCTGATGGGTTTCTTCAAACTCGGAACAGTCATAAAGTTCATCCCGTATCCTATTGTGGTGGGATTCACCGCCGGTATCGCGCTCACGATTTTCTCCACCCAGATGCCCGATTTCTTCGGGCTCACGATCAATGAGGCAGTGCCCGGTGACTTTATCGGTAAATGGCGTGTATATATTGCCAATTTCAACACGATAGATCTTTCCACGCTTCTTGTCGGAGTGCTGTCGTTGCTTATCATTATCTTCACTCCGAAAGTGTCGAAAAGAATTCCCGGAGCCTTGACAGCCATTATCTTGGTTACGGCTGCCGTCTACGTGATGCGCGAGATGTTCGGCATCGCCGGCATCCAGACGATCGGCGACCGTTTCGGCAATCTTTCTCCCGAACTTCCGCGTGCCGCACACATCGGTCTCAACATGGAATCCATCAATCTCCTTCTCCCTTCCGCCTTTACAATCGCGATGCTTGGAGCCATCGAGAGTCTTCTGAGCGCTACGGTGGCTGATGGTAGAACCGGCGACCGCACCAACTGCAACACCGAGCTTATCGGTCAGGGTCTTGCCAACGTGGTTGTGCCCATCTTCGGAGGTATTCCGGTGACCGGCGCGATCGCCCGCACAATGACCAATATCACCAATGGAGGCCGCACACCTGTGGCAGGTATCGTTCACGCCATCGTGCTTTTGGCGGTATTCATGTTCGCCATGCCTCTGATTAATCTCGTGCCGATGTCTTGTCTTGCAGCCGTGCTGATAATGGTTAGTTACAATATGAGCGGCTGGCGCACAGTCGTGGGTATGGCAAACAATCCCAAAGGCGACATCTGGGTACTTGTGGTTACATTCCTCCTTACAGTGGTTTTCAACCTTACAATCGCCATTGAGATCGGTCTGCTGCTTGCTGTGGTTGTCTTCCTTCGCCGCATCACGGAAAACACTACCATCAAGGTATATGGCGAGCAGCTTGACGCCGCAGCCGGCACGGATATGTCGAAGCATGAGGTGCTTGATCTGAAGCCCGGTGTTTCAGTCTATGAGATCGACGGACCCTTCTTCTTCGGGGCAGCTACAAAATTCGATGAGATTGTGCGTCTCAGTCTTCAGGAGCGTCCAAAGGTGCGTATCATCCGTATGCGTAAGGTTCCCTTCATCGATTCCACCGGCTTGCACAACCTTCAGCTCCTTATCGAATCCTCGCACAGAGAGGGGATATTGATCGTGCTCTCCGGTGTACGCGATAATGTTCGTGCCGCTTTGCACAAAGCCGGCATCGACCGCCTCATCGGCGACGAGCATATCTGCGACCATATTTCCAAAGCCGTTGTTGTGGCAAACTCACTCGTTGAGGAAGAATTACAAGGGAAAATGGTTGCTCTTTAAAGAAAATTTGGTAACTTTGGTGAGGTAAAAGCGTTGTATCTTATAGAGGGGATTCAGATGATAGGGCGCAATGGGGTGAGATAGGGCGGCGAGATGGGGATGGGGGCGCTGACGCTTCAGGAAAATAAAGATATCAAAGTTATGAAAAAGAGTAAGGACAATGGTGCGCGTCGGTTGAAGAAGCGCGAACTGCAGCAGAAGATAATGGAATTTCTGCTGAAACAAAATAAACAATCATTCAATTACAAACAGATAGCCTTCGCTATCGATGCCACCAATCCGCAAAGTCGTCTCGATATCATCAACCTTCTCGACGAACTCGTTGCTGCTGATGAAATCCAGGAGGTGGGACTCGGCAAATATAAGGCGTTCTCCAACCGAGGTACGGAGAACGTGGGCTATTTCGTACGCCGCAGCAATGGCAAGAATGCCGTTGTCATCGATGATGAGCAGATTATGGTTGCTGAGCGCAACTCTATGCATGCTCTCAATGGCGACAAGGTGCGCGTGATGGTGTCAGCCGCACGTGCCGGACGCGAACCGGAGGCGCAGGTCATTGAGATTCTTGAAGCCAAGGAACAGGTGTTCATAGGCACGCTTAAAGTAGACAAGACTTACTCGGCGCTTGTTACCGATTCGAAATTCCTTGCAGCCGATATCATCATTCCCCGCAATAAACTCAAGGGTGGAAAGTCGGGTGATAAAGCCATTGCCCGCATCACATACTGGAAGGATGATGAAATGAATCCACGTGGAGAGGTGGTTGATATTCTTGGCAAGAAGGGTGAGAACACCGCTGAGATGCATGCCATTCTCGCGGAGTTCGGGCTGCCCTACAAATATCCGGAGAATGTGGAGAAAGCCGCCGAGAAGATTGACGCAGGTATCACGCCGGAGGAGGTTGCGAAGCGTGAGGATTTCCGCAACGTCACCACATTCACTATCGATCCCCGCGATGCCAAAGACTTTGACGACGCCCTCTCCATCCGCCAGCTTGCCAATGGCAACTGGGAGGTTGGTGTTCATATCGCTGACGTTACGCATTATGTACGCCCTGGTTCTGTAATCGACAAAGAGGCGGAGAAACGCGCAACGAGCGTATATCTTGTTGACCGCACGATTCCGATGCTTCCCGAACGACTGTCGAACGGCATCTGTTCTCTGCGCCCTGATGAGGAGAAACTGACATTCTCCGCCATTTTCGAGCTTGACAGCAAAGCCAACGTGATCAACAGCCGTATCGGACGCACTGCTATTAAGAGTAACCGCCGCTTCACATATGAAGAGGCGCAGGAGATTATTGAAACCGGCAAAGGTGATTACGCCAAAGAATTGGGAGTGCTCAATGAGCTTGCCAAGCAGTTGCGCCGTCGCCGTTATGATGCCGGTGCCCTTGAATTTGACCGCGCAGAAGTGCGTTTTGAGATTGATGCCACCGGCAAACCGATCAGCGTTTATTTCAAGGAATCCAAAGATGCCAACAAGCTCATCGAGGAGTTTATGCTTTTGGCAAACCTCACGGTTGCAGAATCCGTCGGAAAAGTTCCGAAGGGGAAGAAAGCAAAATCATTTGTATACCGTATCCACGACAATCCCGATCCGGAGAAGATCGGCAATCTTGCACTTATAGCCTCTCGCTTCGGATATAAGGTGGCTACTGACGGGCGTGCCAAGGAGATCAACAAGAGCGTGAACCGCCTGCTTAAGGACGTGAAGGGCAAAGGGGAGGAGAACATGCTTTCGATTCTCGCCATACGCTCAATGGCAAAAGCCGTCTACACTACCGACAATGTAGGGCATTACGGACTCGCAATGGATTATTACACCCATTTTACCTCTCCGATCCGCCGTTATCCCGATATGATGGTTCACCGCCTTCTTGCCAAATATGCTGATGGAGGCAGAAGCGTTGACCGTATAAAACTGGAAGACGAATGCAAGCATTCTTCGGATATGGAGCAGCTCGCCGCTAATGCCGAACGCGCCTCCATACGCTATAAGCAGGTAGAATTCATGCAGGATAGACTCGGCGAGATTTATGATGGCGTTATTTCCGGTGTAACCGAATGGGGTTTCTACGTAGAGCTTACCGACTCCATGTGTGAAGGTCTGGTACCGGTGCGTGATCTTGCCGACGACTATTACGACTATGATGAGAAGAATTACTGTCTCATCGGACGCCGCCACGGCACGAAATATACCCTCGGCGATCAGGTGAAAGTGCAGGTTGCGCGTGCAGATCTCGACCGCAAACAACTCGACTTCGCGTTGATTTCCGACAGCGGCAATCCCAACAAACCTCTCGAGCCCAAGAAACCCGGCAAGCGTCACGAACCGGGGAAGAAGAGGAAGAGGCGTTAGGCTTTAGGCTTTAGGGGTTAGGTTCTACAGCAATTAAAATTTGAATAATATTTTAACAATCCGCAAATTAATTACTATATTTGTGGATTGTTTTTTACAGGTTAAAAATAACAACTACATGAAAGCTTATAGATATATTGTTGCCGGAGCGACTGTGGCATTTGCCGCGAATGCGTTTGCCGCGGATCCGGTGATTGTAGAGACGGAGGCTTACCGCTGGGCTGGAGATACTATCTTCCAGAATGAATTCAAGGCGTGGGCTGTGAATCCATACGAACTGCGCTCCACATACAAGGCGCGCCCAGGATATTATATGCCTATCGATCAGGTGTGGAAAGTGAAGAATGATCTTTCTCCCTATCCAAAACTCAATTCCAACAATCTCCTTCATGAGGCTGTGTTCAATATGGCTCTTGACGAGATGGTGAATGCTGTAGAGCCGGATACGACTTTACGCACAGGAAAGGAATGGTCGGGGGTCTGGACGCGCGATGTCAGCTATTCGATCATCCTGTCGATGGCTTACATGCAGCCGGAGGCTTCGATGATTTCGCTGATGAAGAAGGTGAATCCGAGCGGTCAGATAATCCAGGATACGGGTTCTGGCGGTGCGTGGCCCATATCGACCGACCGCATGGTGTGGACGCTGGCTGCATGGGAGATATATAAAGTTACGGGCGACCGCAAATGGATTGAGAAGGTTTACCCGATAGTGGCTCGTTCTCTTGAGAAGGATGAGAAAACTGTGATGAGCGAGCGTGGACTCGTGAAAGGTGAGACCTCTTTCATCGACTGGCGTGAGCAGAGCTATCCCCGCTGGATGCAGACTATGGATATTTCGCAGAGCGAAGCGATGGGCACAAACGTGATGTATGCAGCCGCGCTCAAGGCAGCCGGTGAAATGGCACAGGTGCTCGGCAAGAAGAAAGAGGCGGAGAAATATTTCGCTAAATCTGACGCTCTTGCCGCCAATATCGACAAGACATTCTGGATGCCCGACAAGGGTTATTATGGAATGTACACTTACGGTCGCGACAACAAGATTCTTAATCCGCGTGCCGAGACTCTTGGCGAAGCCCTCGCCATCCTCTATGACATAGCTCCGCAAGATCATCAGAAATCGATATCCGAGAATAATCCGCAAACACCTTTCGGCGCGGCAATATTCTATCCTCAGATTTCCGATATGCCCAACTATCATAACAATGCTCTCTGGCCCTGGGTGGGAGCTTATTGGACGCTTGCCCAGGCAAAGGCGGGTAATGAGAAAGGTGTATTAGAGGGTATAGGCTCTGTATATCGTCCCGCAGCTCTCTTCTGCACCAACAAGGAGAATTTCAACCTCGATAACGGCGATATCTACACCGAGCTTAATTCTTCGAACATGCTCTGGTGTCTTGCCGGAAATATCGCGTTGACTACGCGTGTGCTTTTCGGTATCCATTTCGAGAAAGACGGTCTTGTGATTGAGCCGTTTGTGCCGAAAGCCCTTGCCGGAAAACGCACTCTCGAAGGGTTCAACTATCGCGGTGCGAAACTGAATATCACTGTGGAGGGATTTGGAAACAGAGTTCAGGAACTTATCGTGAATGGTAAGAGCCTTTATCCGGAGAAGGGTAAACTCATTCCGGCGAAGATGCTGAAGAATGGTGGCGATATAATCGTGAAGATGGATAATCAGCCGATTCCCGCCATGAAACTCAACAATGTGAAGAACAGTAAGGCTCCGCTTACTCCTATCACATGGCTCGCCAATAATCCGGCTCTTGATGGCGCGGGAGTTCCCGTAAACAATCAGCTTGAATGGAATCCCATTGAATATATTGCCAAGTATATTGTGTTGAAGGATGGTAAGCCTGTGGCTGAGACTCGCGAAACGAGCTATGCTGCGGTAACACCCGGTGAATGGCAGGTTATAGGCGTTTCCACGAGTGGCGTGCAGTCGTTCGCTTCGGAGCCCCGCAGTAACCGCTCTGCTACTATTCTTGAATTTCCGAATGAAGTTAAGGTTGTGAAATCCGGAGAAATAAATTATAAACCCAAGGATGCTATTGTCGGTTTCACGGGTGCCGGTTTTACGGAACTTGACAAGACATCGGCTCCGGCAGAGGTGACTGTGGAAATTCCGGAAACGGGCGTATATTCATTCAGTTTGCGCTATTCCAACGGCAATGGTCCGGTCAATACTGAAAACAAGGCTGCTGTCCGCACGCTCACACTTGACGGCAACAAAGCCGGTACCCTTGTGATGCCACAGCGGGGACGCGGAAACTGGAATGACTGGGGAATGAGCAATCATGTTACCTTACCTCTTGAAAAAGGGAAACATACGATCGGAATCCGCTATCTTCCGGAGAATGAAAACATGAATATCAAGACCAATCATGCGCTTGTGGATCACATCCGCATAGAGCGAGTGAAGTGAAAAAATTTGGTGGATTGAAAAAAAAGTTGTAATTTTGCAGCGGGTGAGTCCTTCACGACCAGCTCCCCGTAAATCCCCCAGGTCCTGACCGAAGCAAGGGTAGCGGGTTGAGCGGTGCGATGGAGTAAGCTCGCCCGCCTGCCTCTTTAGCTCAGTTGGCCAGAGCACGTGATTTGTAATCTCGGGGTCGTTGGTTCGAATCCGACAAGAGGCTCGAAATGTTTTTCATAATTTTGTTTTGGCGGTGTGTTTTCTTTTCGAAAAACATGCCGTTTTTTTTCTTTTGGGGATATGGGGCGGAATAGGGCTGGATGGGGCGGAATGGGAATGGGGGATGGAGGAGGGTAATAAAGGAATTTAGAATATGCTGATACACAACGCTACATTTATGGTTGAGGCGCAGAAGGGCGCTGAATTTCTGGAGTGGTTCGCGCCATTGGCGCATAAGGCGGCTCCGGAGGGGAAATCACGTCTGTCGGTGATGCGTCAGGCTGGAGGAGAGGTCGCCGGTGAGGCGCAGCCTCTGAGTGTGGCTTTCCAAGCAGAGTTCGAAACTATGGCAGAAATAGAGGAATGGACGGCAAAAAGGCTGCGTCCCCTTGTTGCCGCCTTCGAGCGTCGCTTCGCTCCCGAGGCGATGGTGTTTACATCGGTTTTTGAGGAGATATGGGGCGATATGGGGCGAGATAGGGCTGAATGGGGCGAAATGGGGATGGGGAAGGGAGGAAATTTAATAAGATGGAAGAAGGAATAAGGAAATATGAGCGCGTGATAATGGGAATCGACCCCGGAACGAATGTGATGGGATATGGTGTGCTCGGTGTGAACGGAAAGAAGGTGGAGGTTGTGGTGATGGGCGTGATCCAGCTGAGCAAGTTCGAGAGCCATTACAAACGCCTTCATCGCATATTTGAGCGCGTCACGGGGTTGGTGGAGCAGTATCTTCCTGATGAACTCGCCATTGAGGCGCCGTTTTTCGGTAAGAATGTGCAGTCGATGCTGAAGCTCGGCAGGGCGCAGGGTGTGGCGATGGCTGCAGCTTTGAGTCGAGACATACCTATCGCTGAATATGCGCCACTTTCCATCAAACAGGCTGTGACCGGATCCGGCTCTGCTTCGAAAGAGCGCGTTGCAGAGATGCTGAAACATATCTTGGGCATTCCTCCGGAAAATATGCCTCATCTCCTTGATGCAACAGATGCCCTGGCTGCTGCCCTTACGCATTTCTATGAAACCGGCAAACCCCAGATTGCCAAAGGTCCGAAATCGTGGGCTGATTTCCTTTCAAAAAATCCGGACAGGATCGCTCAGAGAAAGAATAAGTAATTCAACTTTTCGCAAGCGAAAAGTTGAATTTTATAAGTTTAATTACTGCGTAGTTTATAAGTTTAATCGCGCAAAGCGCAGTTTATAAGTTTATTGGTTTGCCGCGATATTAATATAGAATTCAATCTGAGTCAAATCAGATAAACTTTTAAACTCTTAAACTTTAAGTTGAAGCTTGCGAAACTTAAATAAGGGAGAGGCGGGGATTGGTTAATGTATGGTAAATATGGGTGAATGACGCGGTTGCAGTGTTAAAAACCAGACAGATGCTGAACAATAGATAAATTTATTTCTTTTATAAAAAAGAAATACATATATTTGCAAGTTGATTAGTCAATTTTGGCTTGCCAAAATTGAAGTTTAGAAGTTTAAAAGCGCGTTGCGCAGTTTATGAGTTTATTTGTTTGCGGATAAATGGATAGGGATATAGAGTCACGCCGGTTGAGTCAGGTAAACTTATAAACACTTAAACTCATAACCCCCTTAAACTTATAAACTCCTAAACTTTTAAACTTTAAGTTGAAGTTTACGAAAACTTAAATTATTTTTTACACCATATAACCCAAACATAGTATGGATAGATACCAGAAAACACTTGCCGACAGCAAGGTCATAGAGAATGACGAGGTTGTGGCATCAGAAGTTAAGAAGATAGTTGAAGAATCGGGGCAGTATGCTACTCCGGAGGTGTATCAGTTCCTTTTCAGTTCGATCGATCTGACCACACTGAGCACAGAAGACAGCGTGCGCAGTGTGTCGAAGTTCACTCAGCGTGTAAATGACTTTGACAACGATTATCCTCAATTCAAGAATGTTGCTGCAATCTGTGTTTACAGCAATTTCGCAGAGGTTGTAAAAGCGAATCTTGATGTGGATGGCGTAGATATTGCTGTTGTTGCCGGAGGCTTCCCTTCAAGCCAGACATTTGATGCCGTTAAGGTTGCGGATGTAGCGTTGGCAGTTGAGGGTGGTGCCAACGAAGTCGACATAGTAATGAACGTAGGAAAATTCCTTGATGAGAACTATGAGGATCTTTGCGATGAGATCATAGAACTCAAGCACACTGCACGCGATGCGAAGCTGAAGGTGATTCTTGAGACCGGTTGCCTTAAGACAGCAGCCAATATCAAGAAAGCATCAATCCTTTCGATGTATAGCGGAGCTGATTTCATCAAGACTTCCACGGGCAAGATCTATACCGGCGCATCTCTCGAAGCAGCTTATGTCATGTGCCAGTGCATCAAGGAGTATTATGAGAAGACGGGTCGCAAGGTAGGTTTCAAGGCAGCCGGCGGTGTGCGCACGTCAGAGGAGGCACTGCATTATTATGCAGTTGTCAAGGAAGTGCTTGGCGATGAATGGCTCAATCATGACCTCTTCCGTTTGGGTGCAAGCAGTCTTGCCAACAACCTTCTTGCCACAATGACCGGCGAAGAGAATAAATATTTCTAATCTCCATAAAGAGAACTCAATGAGATTTCGCAAATTAACCAAGCTAACGCTGGCACTCCTGATAGGTGTGTCAGCGTCGCTGTGTGTCAACGCGCAGCAAAGGAAGCAATACCGCACATTCGGTGTGGCTTTCTATAACCTTGAGAACCTTTTCGACACAATCAACAACAACGGGAAATATGACAAGGAGTTTTCTCCTGCCGGCTCTTACAAATGGGATGGTAAAAAGTATTGGTCGAAAATCAAAAACATCTCTTATGCCATCTCTCAGATGACGACCAAGACCACTCCGATTGGTCCGGCGGTGATCGGAGTGAGCGAGATCGAGAACATAACAGTGCTTCAGGATCTCGTGAAGGCAGATGCCATAAAAGACTGGAATCTTCAGATCTGTCACCATGATTCACCGGATGCACGTGGAGTGGATGTCGGACTTCTTTACAATCCCAAGCTTTTCCGTGTTATCAACGTGACAAATCATCGTCTGGTTGTTCCGGAACTTCCGAAATTCAAAACCCGCGACCAGATGTGCGTGGTAGGTCTTATGGGGGGTAGGCGTATAGCCATTATCGTTAACCACTGGCCCTCACGTCGCGGAGGGGAGAAAGAAAGCAGCTGGCTTCGCGAGGCTGCCGCCTCACTGAGCCGTTCGATTGCTGATTCACTCTACAAGATCGATCCCAAGATGGGAGTGGTAGTGATGGGTGACCTTAACGATGATCCTCACAACAAGAGTGTGGCAGAAACGCTTGGCGCAGTTAAGAAAATAGAGAACACCCCCGACGGAGGTTTTTTCAATCCTTTCTGGGAGAAACTTGACAAGGGTATCGGATCATATATTTACCGTGGCAGCTGGGATCTTTTTGACCAGATAATCGTCAACAAGAATCTTGTGGATGGTGCCTGCGGTCTTAAATATCTGGGAGCCGAGGTGCTCAACAAGCAGTTCCTGCTGCAGAGCGACGGTCAATATCGTGGATATCCGCACCGCACCTTCTCCAGCGGAGCATGGTCGAACGGATTTTCCGACCATCTCCCAACTGAGATCTTCCTTGTGCAGGAAGTGGTGAGATAATGAAATGACAATAATCAAAACAAGACACTTATAAAATTATGCGAATTAAATTATCATTGCTAATGCTGCTGTGTATGGCACTCCCGTCGCTTGCCGCAACGGGTCTTACCGGCACATTGGTCGATGCCCGCACGGGAAAGGCTGTAGGTGATGCCAACATCCTTTTGCGTGACCAGGCAATTTTTGTGACAAGTGCTTCTGACGGTACGTTCACCATCTCCAATGCCGCTCCCGGCACGGACGTGCTCCAGATCATTGCATACGGCTATGCCGATGCGTATCAGGATGTCAAGATTGTTGACGGACTTGTGAAGAACATAGGTGAAATCAAGCTCGATCCGTCAGGATTCGAGGGCTCACAATTGGAGAGCGAGGATTTCCTTTTTGATGAAGACCAGATTCTCGATGACGAGAGCGTGGGTCAGAGCGTGGGCTCAATCCAGGGTGCCACCGACGATATCTATTATCAGACCTCCAATTATGATTTCTCGATTGCCCGCTTCCGCTGGCGTGGTTATGACAGCAACTGGAACACCGGTTATATCAACGGTTTCAATTTCAACGACGCGATGCGCGGACGTTTCAACTATTCCGGTCTGGGCGGCATGACATCAAGCGCATTCCGCAACCGCACCACCGACATCGGTCTCGAGGCTGCTCCATTCGGATATGGCAATATCGGTGGCTCCAGCAACTTCACCACATATGCATCCGAGTATGCTCCCGGATTCAAGGGAAATCTGGCATATACCAACTCAAATTATATGCTCAGGGCGATGTTCCAGTATTCCACCGGTCTTAACAAAAACGGGTGGGCGTTCTCCGCATCGATCATCGGACGATATGCGCCGGAGGGTGTGATCGAAGGCACATTCTATAATTCTTTGGGTCTTCAGCTCAGTCTGCAGAAAGTATTTAACGATCATCATTCACTCAACCTGACAGCATGGGGAGCTCCTACGCAGCGTGCAACCAACAGCGCCGCCACCCAGGAGGCTTATGATCTCGCCGGCTCCAATCTCTACAACCCGTCGTGGGGTTATCTCGACGGCAAGAAGAAGAGCGCACGTATCGTGGAATCGGTAGATCCCGCCGTGCTCCTCAACTGGATCTGGAAACCCAAGATGGGAACCAAGGTCAACACCGGTATCGGATTCCGTGCGAACAGATACAGCAGTTCCGCGCTCAACTGGTATCAGACCGCCGATCCTCGTCCCGATTACTACCGTTATCTTCCCTCATACTATCTTCCCGATGCCAACATAGAGTTCACTAATCCTGACCTCTATGCAGCCCAGGTGGAGGCTTATCAGAATCAGATAGAATGGTGGGGCGGAGACAAGGCTCACCGTCAGATTGACTGGAACCGTCTTTATCAGACCAACCTTCTGAACCGCGAACAGTTTGACCGAGATCCCGAGCTTAAGGGGCAGTCGAGCTATATTCTTGAGAATCGTCATTCAAACGTGACTTCATGGATGCTCAATTCTTATATTGACCATCGCATCAACGACAATATGACTCTTCAGGGCGGTCTCAGCCTCAACTACAGCGACGGACACTACTACAAGACCGTGCGCGATCTCCTCGGAGGTGATTTCTGGCGAGATGTCGACAATTTCTCAGAGCGCGATTTCGCAGGGAACACCGATATCCTTCAGAATGATATGCGTTATCCTAACCGCAAGGTCTACAAGGGCGACGTGTTCGGATATGATTACAACATCCGCAGCATCAATGCCCGCGCATGGTTGCAGAACCAGATCAACACCGCTCACTGGAATGTGAACTATGGTGTTGAGGTAAGCTTCACTGACTTCGTGCGCCACGGAAACATGCAGAACGGTCGTGCTCCCGAAAATTCACTCGGCACAGGCAAGCACCATTCATTCGACAATGCCGCTATCAAGGCAGGCGCAACCTATAAGCTCGACGGTCGCAACTATTTCACCGCTCACGCTTCTTATGGCACACGCGCTCCTATGCCCGACTACAGTTATGTGTCGCCGCGCACAAAAGACACCTCCGTGCAGGGTCTCAAATCAGAGCGCTTCTTCTCTGCTGACCTCTCTTACACCTGGAACTATTCCCGCTTCCGCGGATCTGTGACAGGTTTCTACACTAAAATGTGGGACGGCATCAAACGTTCCGGCTTCTATGACTATCAGCTCAACACATTCATGAACTACTCTATGTCGGGTATGGAAACCGAATACAAAGGTATCGAGCTCGGTATGGAATACAAGATTCTCAGCAACCTCTCTGTTTCCGCAGCCGGAACATTCTCACGCTATACCTACGAGAACGATCCTCTTGGCGTGCGTAGCTATGAGAACGGTTCGCAGGATGATGTGACACGTCGCGTATATCTAAAGAACTATCATATCGGAGGCACACCCCAGCAGGTTTATTCGTTGGGTGTGAACTATAATGTGAAACAGTGGTTCTTCGAAGTGAACGCACAATGGTTTGGCGACAACTGGATCGACCTTTCTCCCGCCCGCCATGAGGAGATGCCCGGACTCTGGGGTCAATGTGGCAGCGTTGAGGAATACGAGCAGAAACGCAATCAGATAACATATCAGGACAAATTGAATTCAGAGTGGGTGATGAACCTCTCCATAGGCAAGGTTCTTTATACCAAGTTCGGTTCTGTCAATTTCAACCTCAGCGTCAACAACCTTCTCAACAACCGCAACGTTCAGACCGGAGGGTATCAGGAAGGTAAGTTCGACTACACCGACTATAATGTCAATAAATTTCCCAACAAGATCTATTATGCCCAAGGCATACGTGTATTCTTCAATGTTGGAATCAGGTTTTAATTAATGAGGAATGTGTAATGAGAAATGTTTGATTATACATTGATTCATAAAAAGAAATAAAGATGAAAAATATAAGATTAATATTTTCAATGCTGGTTCTGATGGCGATGGGTCTTGGAGCATGTAACGATGACCTGTCGCAGCCGCCTGTCACGCTTCCTGAAGGTGGTATCGGAAATGGCGAATGGAACTCGCCGGCCGGGGTCTTTCAAGTAATTAACGGCTATAACAATACCAACCTCAGCCTGTTGGGATGCTGGGTGCACGGATATATCGTCGGGACGGTGAACACTTCCGAACAGACCGGATACATCCTGAAAGACGAGACTGCTGATTTTAGTGTTCCGACAACTGTCAATTCAAACCTCATGCTCGCTGCCACTCCTGATGAGAAAGACTGGCGCAACTGTATGACTGTCCAGATTTCCGGCACTGTGCGCGATGCCCTTAATCTTGCCTCAAATCCTGACAATTTAGGTAAAGAGGTATGCATAGTAGGTTCTCTGGATGAAAAATATTTCGGGCAGTATGCACTGAAAGGTACCACGAATTTCAACTGGGGAGACAAGGGTATTGAGCCGGATCCGTCGATGATTCCTCCGTATGGTTCACAGCAGATATGGCAAAAAGATCTCTTGTCGGCAACCGATGCGTTTACATTCGATCAGGGCAACCCCTCAACAGCAGGATTCGAGACTTGGAAATACTCGGATAAATTTGGAATCGTTGCCACGGGTGGCCGTTCAGGCAGTGCTGCTGTCACTGATGCCATGGCGATATCTCAGGAAATAAGCCTTGAGGGTCTTAAAGACCCGAGACTGCTGGTTCATTGGGCAGCCAACTATTTCAATAATGCCGAGAGTTTCGGGAATATGTGTCAGACTCTGGTGCGTGTCGTGGGAACAGAGGCATGGGAACCTGTGACCCTCCCGGTTCCGCCGGCAGGAAACTCATGGGATTTCTCTAATTCCGGTTTTGCAAATCTAGATGCCTATGCTGGCAAGAAGATTCAGATCGGTTTCAGATATACATCGACTAAAGATCTTTCCGGAACATGGGAGATTGACAAAGTGACGGTGACCGGCGTTCCCGCCAATTAAACAGCTTCTAATATCTTAAGAATATGAAAACATTAAAAGCATTATATATAGGGTTGGCAGTGGCGGCATCGGCGGCTGCGCTGACTTCCTGTCAGGCAGACATGGATGCCCCGGCTCTTGTGGCGCCGAAGGCCACCATGGTGCCTAACACGACAATCCTTGAATTGAAGAACACGTTTGCCGACAAGACCTTGCAATGCCCGATGAAAGACGAGGAGTCAAAGACTCCGTATATAATTCACGGGCGAGTGGTATCGAGCGATGCCACCGGCAATATATACAAGTCGATAGTGATTCAGGATGAAACGGCAGCCATAGCCCTGTCCGTGAACCAGGGTTCGACATATACGGACTATCGTCTCGGGCAGGAGGTTGTGCTCAACGTCACCGGGTTGTATGTGGGCTATTACAACGGACTCCAGCAGATCGGATGGCTTGGCGAATACAAGGGAGCGAAGTCGCTGACGTTCATGTCTTGGTCGTATTTCCTTGAGCATTCGGAACTCAATGGTTTCCCTGACGATGATGTCAAATATGTGGATCAGAATGCCACATGGCCTTCGGAGAATCCTTATTGCATAGTAACTTCATTCTCCCAGTTGCCTGCCACCGGTGAGGCTCTCCGTCAGATGCAGAGCCAGCTTGTGGAATTCCGTAACGTTTACTTCAAAGAGGGAGGTAAGGATACATACGCTCCCTATCAGGAGAGCGTGAACCGCACTCTTGTCGATGCCAACGGAGGCACACTCATAGTTCGTACATCGGGTTATTCCAATTTCTATAACGAAATTATTCCCGAGGGTACGGGTAATGTGCGCGGTATTCTCTCATACTACGGAGATGCGTGGCAGCTTCTTCTGCGTGGCACCGGTGACGTGATGATCACTAAGAAAGGTCAGAAGGATGATCCTTACACCATCGCAGAAGCTATGGAGGTTATGGATCAGGGTGCAGCCGGATGGGTGACAGGTTATATTGTAGGTTCTGTGAAAGCCGGTGTGAACGATGTTCAGTCGAACAGCGATGTTATCTTCGGTGCGGATGCCGAGATGGATAACAACATCCTTATCGCAGCTTCTGCCGATGAAACCGACTGGAGCAAGTGTCTTGCAGTAGAGCTTCCGCAGGGATCTGCATTCCGCGCATCCGTCAACTTGGTTGACAATCCCGGGGTGCTTAAGAAAGCAATCCTTGTCAATGGAAATCTCACAACATTCCTCGGTATGCCGGGTATCACCGGCAATGGCGGCACAGCCAACGATGTCGAGGTTGACGGCGTGACAATCGGCGGTGGTGACAACCCCGGTACCGGAGAAGGTTTGCCCGATGGCGATGGGACTCAGAGTAAACCTTACAGTGCATCTCAGGTTAATGCAATGACAACAGTTACCGGAACCAACCTGTATGTAGGTGTCTGGGCTACTGGTTATATTGTAGGTTATGTTGATACCGGTATCAAATCATATGCTACGGATGAAAGTTGTAAGTTTACTGTTCCTGCGACTGTCGCCACCAATCTGCTCCTTGCCAATACACCTGATGAGACAGATTGGAACAAATGTATGAGTGTTAACCTTCCTTCCGGTTCGGATGCACGTTCACAACTTAACCTCAAGGATAATGCCGGAAATCTTGGAAAACTCCTTACGATTCAAGGCACAGTCACCCGTTATGTAGGTTTGTCAGGAATTAAAGAACCTACCGCATTTACTCTCGGAGAGGGCGGTGGCGACACCCCGACACCTCCAGAACCAAGTGGGAGCACCATCTATGAAAGCCTTTCATCGGATGCTACGGGATGGCATATGAATGAAGCCCAAAGTCCGGAAGGTCTTGAGCGTGTATGGATGTGGGATAGTTCTTACAATTGTCTTAAAGGTACCGCATTCAAGGGTCAGATTTACGTGGCTGATGTAACCTGCGAGTCTCCGGAGATTGATCTTACGGGAGTAAGTGATCCCGAGCTGACATTCGAATACGTTGTAAATAATTACAAGAAAAACAATGTGATGATAGATGTGGCTGATTTCAAGGGATATGCTTATGTCATGATCCGGGAATCGGGAACGGCAAGCTGGAGTCTATTGTCTGAGGTAAAAGCAGAGGCTTTCCGATGGAATCCATGGTCGAGTGGCTCCTACAGTCTGAAGAATTATGCCGGCAAGAAAGTGCAAATTGGTTTCCGCTATGTGTCTACCGCTGAAGTAGCAGGCACATGGGAAGTTAAGAACCTGAAGATAACCGGAACGAAATAACTCTACCGTCATGGGAGAATGGTTGCTATGCCATTCTTTCAAGATTATATCGATTAATTTCCGATGATATTAATATCAGCAAGGGCCGGAATCGCGAAGATTTCGACCCTTGTTTTGGTTAGAGATTGTCTCCAGCTGTTGTCATTAGTATGTCAGCATATGTAAAGCATATGTAATAGGTGATTGAATTGGGCTGAATCTTGAAAAAGTGCAATATACATAATATCGTTCAGGAAAGAGTTAGAGTATTGTTTCGTAGGATGTAAATCATTAAATTTGCATATGAAAATAACCGAATGACATTAATAACTTGATTAAATTGATATGGGAAAGAAAATTTTAATATACGCCGCAGGCATCATAACTGGTGTAATATTGACAATTAGTGTTTTGGCTATAATAGCAGTTAACAAAAATCAGGACGAAAATTCTATTGTATATTTTGAAGTTCCAATCAGTTATGAAAACAAAAAATCCACTTCTTTCGAAGTATTTCAAGTTATAGGCAATGCAGCCTTGGCACGGGAAGTGTCAGATAAGAAATATGGCTGGTACAACGGAACCACAGTTCTTCTTTTGGATGGTCAATTTTATTGTGACCAGGTTATTGAATTGGTAAATCCTAAACAAGTAGGTACTTATACCTACCAAACAAAAGAAAGGGAAATACTTGGAACGACTATTGGCGGCGATTGGGTAACTGTACCTGTAATAGAAGTCAATAAATAATTTATTAAGGTTGATTATGGAGAAATGGCACGAAATGCGCCAAATTCGTTTTATAAAGGGTACCGGGTCGGAATCTCAGATTCCGGCCCTTTGTTGTTCTAAAACATTCGTTATTTTTAAGAATAAATAGAGATTTTTACGTTATATATTGTTGAGATTGTAAAGATATATATTGTTGAGATAGTAATTACGATATTGCCGATGAAGAAATTATACATGACAATTGCGCTGGCGCTGTGTGTCGCTGTCGGTGCTTCAGCTGAATTCAAAGCCGGATATTATAACCGGATGAACGGTAAGAGTGGGGCTGCGCTTAAAGCCGCAGCCAAGGAATGCGTGCAATCGCATCAGACGCTTGAATATTACGATCTGCCGAATTATTGGCAGTATTCAGATGTATATCCGGAACTTGTGAATGGTTGCAAACGGTGGTGGGATATGTATTCCGATGCCGTGTATTTGATTCAGCGCGGACAGAGCGGCAAGAGCAGTTTCTCGGCAAACAAAATGCAGCGCGAGCACAGTGTCCCCAAATCGTGGTGGAAGCTGAACGGCTCTGTGGAATATACGCCTGCGTATTCCGATATGTGGAATCTTTACCCTTCGGATGGCGCGGCAAACCAGGCGAAGCTCAACTATCCTTTGGGTCTGACTGCTTCCACAAGTTTCGACAATGGCGTCACCAAGGTTGGCGGGGCACAGACCGGATATGGCGGCGGAAGCCGCAACGTGTTCGAACCGGATGACGAATACAAAGGCGACTTTGCACGCGCATACATGTATGTTGCCACAGTCTACGATGATATAAACTGGGTGATCAATTATATGTATAAGAAAGAGGCGTATCCAACCCTTGTGCCCTGGGCAAAGGAGATGCTACTGCAGTGGTGCCGTCAGGATCCTGTAGACCAGAAAGAGATCGACCGCAATAATGTGGTTGAGCAATATCAGGGTAACCGCAATCCGTTTGTAGATTTTCCCGAGCTTGCTGAATATATCTGGGGAACACGCACCACGGAGGTCTTCTATGTCGATCAGCAGCAGGGTAGTGATCCAACACCGCCGATTACGGGAGATCCTGAAATTACCGCTCCTGTCAATGGCGAGGCTCTTGATTTCGGACAGGTAGCTGTTGGACGCTCCGAAACCCGCGTGCTGCAGATTGTAGGCAAGAACCTCACATCACCCCTTTCGGTGAGAGTGACAGGAACAGACCGAGCTATGTTCGTGCCCGAAATCACCAAGGAGATTCCTGCTGCCACAATCAATCAGAATCAGGGTTATCTGCTTAATATCACCTACACACCTACCGCTGTCGGGCTGCATGAAGCAAAGATAGTGCTTTATGATGGAGGCTTGACAGGTTCGATAGCTGTGACGCTCAAAGGTGAGGCTCTTCCGATGCCGACATTCACTACTCTTACGGCATTGCAGCCCACGGATGTGACAGCCAATTCATATACCGCTCACTGGAATTCCGTTGCAGACGGCGAAATTGCCGATTATTACGTATTGACACGCACGCGCCTTGTGGATGGTAACCAAGAGACTGAAACCTATGAGACCGGAGAGACCAGTTACGTGATCAGTGATCGTGATCCTGGCGTTGCGGAGACATATTACGTGCAGTATTCGCGTCTTGGGATGCTTTCAGAACCATCGAATGAGATTTATGTCGCTGCAGGAAGTTCGGTTGAAGATCTCTATATTTCCGCTCCGATGCAGGTGTTTGCAGTTGACGGAGGCTTCATGATCAAGCTTAACGGCGACAGTAAGCCGATGCATGTATATGATGTCAACGGCACCGAAGTCATGTATGTCGCTTCGCCCGTTGATGGAGATATCTTCCTTCTCCCTGCAGGCGTTTATGTCGTCACTTCCGAAGGCATGCGTCCCGTCAAACTCGTAATCTAATAAGCAAGTAACAGAAACAACAAGCCTTATTGTGTAAGTCACTTGTATATCTAATGCACTATTAAAACGCGAGGGGCGAAGAATAAAAGCTTTTGATACAGCAATTTAAACACAGAGGCACAGAGTTAGAGAGCATCTGACTCCGTGCCTCTGTCAGGTCGTTGAGACCCTCCGTGCCTAAAATTTTAGTATGATTTTGAATCTAAATCTCTGTCCCTCTGTTCCTCTGTGTTATTATTCCTTGTGATGTATCCAATGTGTAATTCATTACGCCAGTAATATTGTTGGAGGTTTTGGTTTTATTTAAGGAAGGGTGGAGGAAAAAAATTGGATTTGGATGGGAAAAAATTCGCGTGTTTTGTATA